>NZ_VUOI01000018.1:22500-95411 GCF_015390205.1 Azospirillum sp. INR13 | reverse complement strand
GCGGTGACGTCGAACTCGCCAACCACCCGGACGGCGGCCTGCGCGTCACCATTACGCTGCCCTGGCCAATTCACTGAGCGTTACCGCAGGTCACACCGGAGAGGGAAGCGGAAGCCCCAGCGCCCCCAAAGTTCGGAAATAATTTGTTACAATCGCGTCCTACAGCAGCAACACGCGGACCCTCTAATCGTAATCAGGCCTCGACAAGCAACAATGCGGCGATGTCCGAGGGTTGGTTTCACCGCTGGGGATGGCGTGAAAAGTGATGTCGAGATGCATCCCCGGCCACATTCCGGCCGGCCTCATCCGTCGGACGAGAGCGGTGGCCGAAGCCCGTGTGACTGGCTTGTTGCGGTGGATGTCCGCATGGGACGCGACGCAGCCCCACCGCATGCGGTGGCCACCGATGCCCGCCGCGCGCATGGGACGGCGCCAAGCAGCCGGTGACGCGAACGGAGCCATCTTGCAAGACCGCATCCATCAACGGCGCTACGACGATATCCATCGGCTTCTGGCTGGACAACGCGACGCCACACCGGCAGATACGACCGGTCACGCGATCGATATCCACGGCTCCCCGCTACAGAGTCTGCGTAAGGGAACAGCGTGACCGCCGCCGTCCGCTCCCTCCTGACCGCGACGCTCGGTCTGCTTCTTGTCTGGGGAGGGAGCGTCCTGTTCGTGACGCCGGCCGCCGCCCTGGCCGGCACGATCCAAGCCGGAGAGAACGCCGCCCAAGATGCCCTGACCAGCTGCGCCACGCTCACCGCCCTTGATGACCATGCCGGCAACCAGCAAGGCCATGGTCCCGACCATGACCGCAGCACTGGGATTCCCCACAACGGGTGCTGCACAACGGCGTGCTCCATGCTGGCGTTTGAACCGGGCAGGCTTCCCGTGACCGCCATCGTGTGGACCTTCGTGCGTGTCGCCGCGAGTGTCGACGATCCGCACGGGGGCCGTTTGATCTGCCCTCCCCAACGGCCTCCGAAGGCTATGGGCTGAGACTGAGGGCTGCTTATCCATCAAAGGCAGCCTCATCCCGTCCTGGTCACAGCGCCCCGCCGGTCGCCGGTGCGCCCTTGCTTGCTTTTCACTCACAGCCAAAGGACTCTATCCATGCGTTCCAACACCCGTAGCCTGACTACCGCCTCCCTGCTGGCCGGCATTGCTTTGCTGTCCGCCCCGGGGTTTGCCCTTGCCGGCGCGGGCGAACCCGGTCACGGGCACGCCGCCGCCATCGGCGAGCCGGCGAAGGCCTCTGCGGCAAAGCGGGTCGTGCAGGTCGAACTGGGCGACAACTATTACAAGCCGGAATCACTTTCGGTGAAGGCCGGCGAAACAGTTCGCTTCGTCCTCAAGAACAAGGGCGATTTCCTGCACGAGTTCAACATCGGCACCGCCACCATGCACGCCGCCCATCAGAAGGAGATGGCGATGATGGTCGAACACGGCATGCTGACGCCGACGGGCATCAACACGAGCATGAGCGGCATGGACCACTCCAAGATGGGGGGCATGGCCGAGATGAAGCACGACGACCCCAACAGCGTGCTCGTGGGACCGGGTGAAACCAAGGAACTGACCTGGAAGTTCACCAAGGAAACCGCCCTGGAGTTCGCCTGCAACATGCCAGGACATTATGAGTCCGGCATGGTCGGCAAGGTCGCGTTCACGCGCTGAGGGAGAATCCCATGAACACGGCATCGCGCGGGCTTTCCCGCCGCGATGCCCTCAAGCTCGCCGTAATGGCGGGGCTTGCGGGCGTCGTGACGGCCTACCCCGAACGCCGCACCTTCGCGGCGACCCAGCAAACCCTCGACCTGGCGGTCGAGCGCAGCCGACTGACGATCGACGGCGCCACCAGCCGCGGCATCGCCATCGGCGGTTCGATCCCGGCTCCGACGCTCCGTTGGCGCGAAGGACAGGAGGTGGTCGTCCATGTGACCAACAAGCTGGATGAACCGACCTCGATCCACTGGCATGGGCTGCTGCTGCTGGGCGTCATGGACGGCGCACCCGGCTTCAACGGCTACCAGCCGATCATGCCGGGCGAGACCTATACCTACCGGTTCCAACTGCGCCAAGCGGGCACTTACTGGTACCACAGTCACTCCGCCGGCCAGGAACAGGAGGGAATGTACGGCGCCATTGTCATCGAACCCGCCGAGCGCGATCCCGTTCGCGCCGACCGTGACTACGTCGTAGTGCTGTCCGACCACACGCCGGAACGGCCCGACGCGGTGCTCAGGAAGCTCAAGCTCGGAAGCGTGAGTGAAGGCTACTACAACCGCGGGAAACGGACCCTGTTCGACTTCTTCCAGGACGTCGACCGGGATGGCTTCGACGCCACCGTGCGCAATCGTCTTGACTGGGGCGACATGCTCATGGAGCCGACCGATCTGGCCGATGTCACCGGGTATAGCTTCCTGGTCAACGGCAAGGGGCCGCAGGACAACTGGACGGCGCTCTTCAACCCCGGCGAGCGCGTCCGGCTCCGCATCATAAACGCCTCGGCGATGACGATCTTCGACCTCCGCATTCCAGGCCTGCCGATGACGGTGGTAGCGGCCGACGGGCAGAACGTGGTGCCGGTGAAGGTCGACGAGTTCCGTTTCGGCGTCGGCGAGACCTACGATGTCCTCGTGCTGCCGCAGGAGGACAAGGCCTTCACCCTCTTCGCCGAGCCGATCGACCGCACCGGCTTCGCCCGGGCGACGCTCGCGCCGCGGGAAGGGATGTCGGGCGACGTTCCCGCCCGCCGCCCGCGCACCGTCCTGACCATGGCCGATATGGGCATGGATCACGGCTCCATGGCGGGGATGGATCACGGATCGATGGCCGGCATGGACCATGGTTCGATGAAAGGGATGGATCACAGCGCCATGATGGGCATGGGCACCGGATCGATGCCCGGCATGGACCACAGTGCCATGCCGGGTATGAACCATGGCGCCATGGCCGGTATGGATCAAGGGATGGCCAAGGCCTCGGATCGGGCGCTTGGCTGGGCGGACGCCGCGACCCCGCCAGGCACCAAGGCGCTGTCCTACGCGGATCTGAAAGCCTTCTCCAAGACCCGCGACCTTCGCGAGCCCGCCCAGGAAATCGTCGTGCGGCTGACGGGCATGATGTCCCGCTACATCTGGACCCTGAACGGCGCGAAGTTCGACCAGGGCACACCGATCCGGGTGGCGTACGGCGACCGCATCCGCATCCGCTTTGTGAACGAGACCATGATGGCCCATCCCATGCACCTGCATGGGATGTTCGTGGAGCTCGAAAACGGTCAGAAGGACCGTCTGCCCAGAAAGCATGTCGTCCTCGTGCCTCCGGGACAGACGACTTCGGTGCAGTTGACCGCGGACGAGCCCGGGGAATGGCCGTTCCACTGCCATCTGCTTTACCACATGGCTTCGGGAATGATGACCCGGTTCATCGTCGAACGCCGCACGGCCAGCCTCTGACAGGAAGCGACGCATGCGCATGATCACAATGGGCCTGAGACAGGCTCTGCTCCTGGCCGGGGCACTCACGCTGGCGGTGACGGCGACCGCGGCCAAAGCGGCCGACCCGTCCCACGCCCAACAGTTCCACGAGGAACCGGCGATCATATCGACCCTGCTGGTCGACCGTCTCGAACACCGCTTGAAGGACGGTGAAAACACGCTCGATTGGGACATCAAAGGGTTCATCGGTGGCGACAGCGACAAGCTCTGGCTCAACGCGAAGGGCAGCAAGCCGGTCGAAAGCGGAGCCGAGAAGGCCGAGTTCCAGCTTCTGTACAGCCGCTTGATATCGGAATTCTGGGATGCCCAGGTCGGTGTGCGTCACGATGTGCGGCCCCAACCGCAGACAACCTACGCCGTCGCCGGCCTCCAAGGGTTGGCGCCCTATTTCTTCGACGTCAACGCCCAGGCTTTTCTCAGTGAGGACGGCGCCCTGAGCGCCCGGCTCGAGGCCGAGTACGACCTGCTGATCACGCAGCGTCTGATCCTCCAGCCGGTCGCCGAAATGAATGTGTCGGCGCGGCGTGTCCGTGAACTCGATCTCGGTCGCGGCATCACCGACATCGAACTCGGCTT
Source organism: Azospirillum sp. INR13 (assembly GCF_015390205.1). Classification (NCBI taxonomy): domain Bacteria; kingdom Pseudomonadati; phylum Pseudomonadota; class Alphaproteobacteria; order Rhodospirillales; family Azospirillaceae; genus Azospirillum; species Azospirillum sp. INR13. The sequence goes on along the minus strand of NZ_VUOI01000018.1, from coordinate 91,326 downwards.
GCGACTGCGCTACGAGGTGGCGCGGGAGTTCGCGCCGTACATCGGGGTCAACTGGGAGCGCAAGCTCGGCGAGACCGCCGACATCACGCGGCGGCACGGCGAGGACGCAAGCGCGGTGTCGTTCGTCACCGGTGTTCGCTTCTGGTTCTAAGCCTTCGCGGGCTGGGTGTTGTATCCGCCCAGCCCGCTTCCACACGGCCTTTCACGCCGTGCCCAAACTCCAGGTACGGGCTGGTCGTCTTCCCATCCCCTGTTCGACCATCGGCGTGCCTGTGATCTGCCTGTCAAGCAAAGCGTGAACGACCCGATTGCCGTCCCGCGATCGGTTTGAAGGAAAGGGCGGCGATCATGACACCCAGCAAGAAGAAACTGATCCGCTTGCGTCAGGCCCGGACGTTGGAGGACTTGCGCACGTCGTTCCCGCGTGACTGGCGCATCGTGCAGCACAGGATCAGCGACATTCTCGAACGCGGAAAACCGCAGGATTTGGCGAACTTTACCAAGCAGACCATAGAACACTATCAAGCGCTGACCATACTTCTGGGCAAGATCCGCCCTAACAATCTGGAATTTGAAGTTTATTTGTCGCGCTTTGCGCAGGTCAGAATGGCTGCGTTTGTCATTAAAGATTTATCACGATTCGCCGGAGAAAATATCAAATCGCCAAAGCTGGGACGGATTGATAAATTCTTGATGGGCAATCTGCTGTTTCTTGACGAATTTCGGCGAAGGCCGGCATCGATATTTTGGTTTCGGCTGCTATGGCCAATGATCCGGCAACGGGACATGCTCATGCCTCTGGTGGAGTCCAAAGGCATCTATTGTTTCTACTCCAAAGAGTTCATAGCGCGGCTGGCGGAACTGATCGGCGCGCGTCCCTGCCTGGAAATCGCCGCTGGAGATGGCACCTTGACTCGATTTCTGCAGGACGCCGGCGTGTCGATCATCGCGACGGACAGTCACAGCTGGCAATCTTCCGTGACATACCCCGACAGCGTCACCAAATTGGATGCTCGTGCGGCGCTGCGGATGCACAAGACCAAGGTGGTCTTGTGCTCGTGGCCCCCCGCCAACAACGCTTTCGAGCGGTTCGTCTTCGAATCCGACTGTGTCGAGCTCTATCTTGTCATCGGCAGCCGGTATGAATTCGCGTCGAGCAATTGGCACGATTACCGTCGGCAGACCAATTTCACCGTGATCCACGACTTGGAACTGAGCCGTCTGGTGCTGCCTCCGGAGTTGGGCTGCGCGGTGTACCGGTTTGAACGAAAGGCTGCCTGACCGGGCCACTATCCCAGATCGGCTCCGCTCAAGATCGACGATGGTGGCTCGGGCGACCGGGGTGCTTCCAACCACATGGCGAACCCGGAGTCGTGCATAATGAGCACTTCATCGATCCACTGCCGATATGGCGTCAGATCGGTCAGCCCCAGCCGATGGGAGCAGACACGAGGTCCGTAGCTCAACAGGCTGCGACTGATGATCGCCAACACGGCCAGACCTCCCGAGGGGATGTGCAAGTAAAGCGGGCCCCCTGAATCCCCATCGCATCCGCTGCCGTCCTTGGTTTCCAGCAGAAACTCCGTCTTTCCCCATGTCCAGAGCACAGCCTCCAGGTCGAGATGGCGCAAGTGTCCCGCCCCCGACGCTACCGACCAGGTTGCGCTTCCATATCCCGCCAGAATGCCGTGGAACCCTTGGCCCGGCCCAACAAGGCCGGTGCCGGTGCCGGCCGTCCGATCCAACAGCACGGCTGGTCGGTGGGAGGCGGGAACAGGAACGGCCAAAAGGAGCAGCGCCAAATCGCCACGATCGACCGGCGCTTGCCGCCGGGCGATCCAGCCTGGATAGGGGATGGACCGCAGAACCGGTCGCGCCATGTCCTGTCCGGCCCGACCGCGTGTCGGCACGCCGAACAGCACGCTTATCGTGTCGTCCACGGTCGCGCAGTGTGCCGCGGTCAAAACGGCTGTCGTCGTGATGATGACGCCGCTGCAGAGTTCGGAGGTTCCATGGTTGTAGAGGGCGACCGTGCTGGCTGCAAACGCCGCTCCGTTCGACGCCGCGCGACCGCCTTCGATCGCACGCACCGAAGCCGGCGCGAACATGAGGACCATCAGGATGACTTGCAACGCAGACGTGAACCTCATGAACAGTCACTCCGTTACGAAGCGGCACCTGTCATCCCCCGTCTGCGCCAGCACCAATTATACATGTTTGAAACGTTCTTTTGAGACCACAAAAGCAGAGGGTGGGTATCTCTATTGAGTCGGAATCGACACTTATCCAGTGTGACGTGGGCTGAAACGACACAGGGCCGACGCCAGGGCGGTGCTGGTCCCGACGGAACCGCCATGGCGCCGAACGCGCATCACCGCTCCATCCGATGGGGCGTGACACCCGCCGCTAAAGGCGCAGCCGCCTCAGCCGCAAGGCGTTGCCGACCACGGACACCGAACTCAAGGCCATCGCCGCGGCGGCGATGATCGGCGACAACGTCCAGCCGAACAGCGGATAGAACACGCCCGCCGCGACCGGCACCCCCAGCGCGTTGTAAACGAACGCCAGAAAGAGGTTCTGCCGGATGTTCCTCATCGTCGCCCGGCTGAGCGTCCGCGCCCGCGCGATGCCTGCCAGATCGCCCTTGACCAGGGTGACGCCCGCGCTCTGGATCGCCACGTCGGTGCCGGTGCCCATGGCAACGCCGACGTCGGCCTCGGCGAGCGCCGGGGCATCGTTCACGCCGTCTCCGGCCATCGCCACCACGCGGCCCTGCGCCTTCAACCGCTTCACCACCTGGTTCTTGTCCTCGGGCAGAACCTCGGCCTCGACTTCATCGATGCCCAGACGGCGTGCCACCGCCTCGGCGGTGGTCCGGTTGTCTCCGGTCAACATCACGATGCGCACGCCGTCGGCCTTCAGCAAGTCCAGTGCCTGCTGAGTGGTTGCCTTGATCGGATCGGCGACCGCGATGATCCCTCCGGCTCCGCCATCCACCGCGGCGTACAGCGCTGTGGCGCCCTCGCGCCGCAGTTCGTCCGCGCGCGCCTCCAGATCCCCGAGGACGATGCCCTGGTCCCGCATCATCGCCGCGTTGCCGAGGGACACCGCGCGGCCGCCCACCGCGCCGACCACCCCTTTGCCGGTGAGGGAATTGAAATTGGAGACGTCCTGCATCGGCAGGCCGCGCTCCTTGGCGGAGGCGACGATGGCGGCGGCCAGAGGATGCTCGCTCGATCGCTCCAGGCTTGCCGCCAACGACAACAGGGTCGCCTCGTCCACTCCCGGCGCCGCGACCACGGCGGTGACCCGGGGCTTGCCCTCGGTGAGAGTGCCGGTCTTGTCGACGACCAGCGTGTCCACCGTCTCGAACCGCTCCAGGGATGCCGCGTCCTTGATGAGGACGCCCGCCGTGGCCCCCTTGCCGACGCCGACCATGATGGACATGGGAGTCGCCAGCCCCAACGCACAGGGGCACGCGATGATGAGCACCGACACGGCGGCGATCAGCGCATAGGCGAAGGCGGGCGGTGGCCCCCAGATCATCCAGCCGAGAAACGCCAGCACCGCCACACCGATGACGGCCGGGACGAAATAGCCGGAGACCACGTCGGCCATGCGCTGGATCGGCGCCCGGCTGCGCTGGGCCTCGGCCACCATGGTCACGATCCGCGACAGCATGGTGTCCGCGCCGACCTTGTCCGCCCGCATGACCAGCGCGCCGGTCTGGTTCACGGTGCCGCCGATCACCTTGGCACCGGTTTCCTTCTCCACGGGCAGGGATTCACCGGTGACCATGGATTCGTCCACGCTGCTGTGGCCCTCCAGCACTTCGCCGTCGACCGGAACGCCGTCACCGGGCCGGACACGGAGCCGATCCCCGACGTGAACCTGCTCCAAGGGGATTTCTTCGTCGTCCCCACCGTCTCCAACACGGCGCGCGGTCTTGGGTGCAAGGTTCAGCAAGGCGCGGATGGCGCCACCGGTCTGCTCACGGGCGCGAAGCTCGAGAACCTGTCCCAGCAGCACCAACACGGTGATGACCGCCGCAGCCTCGTAGTAGACCGCGACCAAACCCTCGGCGTTCCGGAACCCTGCGGGGAAGAGGCCGGGCAGGAATGTCGCGACCAAGCTGAAGCCGTACGCGACACCAACGCCGAGCGCGATCAGGCTGAACATGTTCAGACGGCGGTTGGCAAATGACCGCCAGCCGCGCTCCAGCAACGGCCAGCCCGCCCACAGCACCACGGGCGTCGCCAGGAAGACCTGGAGCCACAGGGACATTTGGGGAGAGATCAGGGCATGCAGTCCGAGTCCCGGAAGATGGGCGCCCAGTTCCAGAAGGATGAGCGGCACGGTCAAGACGGTGCCGATCCAGAACCGCCGGGTCATGTCCACGAGTTCCAGGTTCGGCCCGCCTTCTATCCCGGCCGTGACCGGTTCCAGCGCCATCCCGCAGATCGGGCAGTTTCCCGGACCTTCCTGCCGGATTTGCGGGTGCATCGGACAGGTGTAGATCACACCCTTTGTCGGCAAGACCTGCCCTACCGGCTCCGGCTCAGCGGGTTTGGCGGCCGGCTTCAGGTACGGCTCGGGGCCGCGACGAATTTGTCGTGGCAACGCGCCGAGCAGAAATGGAAGGTCCGGCCGCCATGCTCGGCGTGATGCGCGGTCCGCTCGGGATCGACCATCATGCCACAGACGGGGTCCCTCACCGTAGCGCGATCATCGTGCTCGGTATGGAGGCTGCCCCCGGCGGGATGGATATGACCGTGATGCCGATCATTCATCGTCGTGCCTCATTTCTTAGCACGCTCGCTCACGGCGGCGTGGCGTTTGCGGGTTTCTTCAGGCCAGGAACTCTTGATGAAGGCAAGGACCGCCCAGATCTCGGCGTCGCTCAGCACATCGCCGAAGCTTGGCATGTCGCTTTCGTAGCCGGACGGAGCGAAGGCGGCGACGCCCCGCTTCGTTATCGTGAAGAGGTCGCTGTCGGGGTGGTGCCACGTGTGCCCGGAGGCATCGTGCGGCGGCGCGGGCATGCGGCCATCCGGCTTGCGGCTCCGCCACTCCGGTTGGCCCTCGAGGCGGGCGCCATGGCACGACGCACAACGCTCGGTATAGATCACCGCCCCGCGAGCGACCTGCGCCCTGTCACTCGGATCAGCCCGACCCGACGCACCGGTGTGCCACAGGACTGCGCCTGCGATGGCCGCCCCAACCACCAAACCGGCACCGATCCTCATTGCCCAAGCCATGGGAACAGCCTTCGACATCATGACCGGAACGGCTTCCAGTTTTTTCCGCCGTCGTGGCTGGCGAGGATCACGCTTTTGTCCGTCACGGCGTAGAGTCGCTCGGCATTGGTCGGGTCCACCGCCAGATGCAGCAGGACGGCCTCGCCAAAGCCGTTGCTGACCGGTTGCCACGCCAAGCTCGGCTCGGTGGCCTTGAGCAACCCAACGCCGATCTGAAAGGCGTAGGCGGTGCCGTCCTTGGTCGTCGCCACCATGGTCGCCGGGCGTTGCACGATGGATGCGGTTTGCCACGTCCTGCCCGCGTCGCGGCTCACCGTCAGGCCGCTGCGTGTGGCGGCATAGACGGTGTTCGGCTCCTTGGCCGAGGCGGCGAGGTCGAACAGGTCGGCGGGCGGTTTGCCGGTGACCTCCCAACGCGCTCCACCGTCGCGACTGACCTGGACGCTGCCGTAGTAGCCGTACAGCATCGTCGGGTCGGCCGCGCTGACGTCCATGGCGTGGAAGTCCACCGGACCGCCGGCGCCCGAGGCGATCGGTGTCCAGGTTCTCGCTCCGTCCGTCGAGATGAGAACCCCCAGGTTTCCACCCGTCTCCGGGTGGCCGCTGGCGAAGAAGATGCCGGGCTGTACAGGGTTCGGCGTGAAACCCATGTAGTCATTGCGGTTGGTGGACACCCGAGTGGCGGTGTCGCCAGGGTTGGTCCGGTACACGCCGAAATGGGAGGCGAGGTACAGCTGCGTCGGATCCGATGGGTCCACGGCAATTCCGTGCAGGTGAGACACGTCAGCCAGCCTCAGGGTTTCCTCGGCGCGAACCTGCGTGGTGGCGACCGCGCCGAAGAGGAGGGCGGCGGCTATCGCCCGTGTTTTCTTGATGTTCATCGCGCGTCTCCGCGTTGACGGGTGCGACGCCTCCCCCCTGGTCACCGGATCGGTGGTGGGGGCGACGACCAAAACCTTCCCTTCACCGGGGCCATCGGCGATGGCTTGGCCCCTGGTTTTGATGCTTGTGCGCGCCGAAGGCGTCATCCGGCCGCTCGTCCGGAACGAGGTCCGTCCGCGCCGCGTCCGGCGGCGAGCCGGGGAAACCACGCCGGCGTGGCCACGGCATAGCGCTCGTACTCGGTTCCAAAGACCCGCAAGGCCTCACGCTCTTCGGACCGGGCCAGACGCGTGTACATCAGCACCAACAACGGAAACATCGTCAGCGTCAGGATCGTCGGCCATTGCAGCAGGAAACCGAACAGGATCGCCAGAAAGGCGATGTACTGCGGGTGCCGGACATGCGCGTAGACGCCCGTCGTCGCAAGCCGATGCCGCCGCTGCGCCTCGTGAAGCACCTTCCAGGCCGCCGACAGCAAGACGAAGCCCGCCAGGATCAGCAGGTTGCTGAGAATGTGCGGCACACTGAAATGCGGGTTGCCCGTGAGGCCAAAGACCGTCGACCAGAGGTGCCCGGCGTCGTGGGACATCAGGTCGAGCCCCGGATAGCGGGTCTGCAGCCACCCCGAGAGCAGGTAGATGGTCAACGGGAAACCATACATCTCCGTGAACAGAGCCACGATGAAGGCGCTGAACGCCCCGAAGGAGCGCCAATCCCGCGATGACTGCGGCTTGCCGAAGCTGAAGGCGAAAACGATGAAAATGGCCGAGTTGAGGATGACCAAGACCCACAACCCATAGGCTGGTGCATCCGTCATGGCGTGTCTCCCTTGGTTGGACGGTTGGCGTCATCGCCGTTTCCGTCGTGTCCGCCATGCCCATGGCCACCGTGCATGAAGACATGCATCAGAGGGCACAGGAGCAAGAGCAGGAAGGGAAGCGCATCGAGCACATGGGTGACATGGAAGAGAGACAGGTACAGCGCCGCCAAAGCAACGGCCCCGAGCCCGGCGAGCCCGGTCCAGGTTCGATACCAAGCGGTGCCCGCCGCCGGTTTCGTTGCGTGAGAGGAATGGTCATGCGTCATGGTCGTCTCCATCATCTGATTCGGGCGGAGTCCGGACAGCCTCATGGAATGCCGGAATCAAGCCGCAGGGCACGAAAACCGAGACCGGCATCCTTCCTAACCCGAGGCTCAGGTTGGCTGCGGACGGACTCGTGACATCAGACGATCACAGGGGAGGACGGAGCGCGGGCACGGTGCCGATGCCCTCCGGCGAGACGAGCCCCGGCTGCTGGCGCTCCCGTCCGAGCCGGGGGATGAAGATCTCGACGGCGCTTGCCAGCAGACCCGAATGCATGGTGGCGCAATGGGCCACCATGCAGCAGAGGCCGTCGTCGAGCGAAGTATGGTCGTCGTCACAGAGGGCTTGTTCACCGTTCTGCTCATGGTCGCTCACGGTCGCAACGGCGGCCGTGGAATCGTTCAACTCCGTGGTGATCTGGAGCGTGGAGGGTTGCGGCATCAGGACGGCATGGCTCGACGCAGCATAGACGAACATCGTCGCCAACATCAGCAGGCCGACCACTACCCTCCTGACCGTCGACCGCGCCCTGCACCCCATGACGACCGCCCTTCCCATACAAGCTGGACCCTGGTGAAGGCTCCTCGACAGACCCAGCCCATCAAAAGCCTAGAAGTCTTGAGCAAACGCCGCAAGCGCTCGCAGCGGCCTGGACGCCGTGCGTTTCCGGCACCCCGAGGGGGGTGCGGCAAAATGCCGCTTGATCGCCACTGCCGTACACAGAGTGCGCAATTCTTTCATCGATCGAACGGCAGGCTCTCACGCCGCCCGACAGCGGGCGTCATGGCGACAACGCCACTTTCGGAGACCCGGTGAGGGGTGTCGGGAACCAAGCCAATAGAGCGCTGACAGCACCCCGGTGCGAGCGGCCCCCCGTGCTGCGTGGCATCAGACTGCGGCACGGACGTCGTAGCCAACGCCCTCGATAGCTTTGCGGATAGCACTCTCATTGGCGTTGCCCTCGATGGACACCTCTCCGGCCATCAAGTCGACCGAAACGCGTTCAACCGACGGCAACGCTTCGACCGCCTTGGTGACTGTCTGGGCACAATGCCCGCAAGTCATCCCATCCACCTTGAACTTCAGCATGGTATCCTCCACAAAGCGGAAAGCGTCAGCATCCGGCTTCCAGCGATGGGAAGGTCAAGAGCGAAAATACGCGGTTAGCGCTGGGCCTGTTGGGGTGGATGCCGGTCGAGCCATTTGTCGAGCTGCTTGATCTCCTTGGTCTGGTCTTCGATCACCTTGCGTGCCATCTTTTTTAGCTCGGCGTCCTTGCCCTGTTCCAGTTCGATCCGGGCCATGTCGATTGCTCCTTGGTGATGCGCACGCATCATCGTCGCAAAGTCATGGTCAGGGTCGCCAGTCATTGGTTGCGCCATCATGGTTTGCTGCATCGTGCGCATGGCGTCCATCATAGCTTGGGACCCGGCCCCATTGGGCATGGCGCCTTGCCCCTGCGTCATGCCCTGTGCGGCTTTTTGTTGCGCCAGCGCCGGTGCGGCGGTGGTCATGGCAATGGCGAGCGCCAATGAGGTGGTCAGACGGACACGCGATATCGTACGCATCGGTTTTCTCCCTGTGAACATGCCACACGGCAACGGCGTGATAGGGACAGCCGGACCGATAGGCCTTCAACCCAAACCGCGGCCTTGGCGTTCCGGACAGCTGGCCAGGGCGACCGTGGGATCTTCACTCTCCAGTTACATTTTGAAACACAACTGTCTTGATACAGAAAAAATTGAACCATAATAGTTTACCACTATCGACACTGTCCGGCTTTTTCAAAATAGAATGACGGTGGTTACAATCCAATCAGACCACCGTCGCTGTCTTGGTTAATTAAAATTCCGAAGCATATCAAACACACCCCCCTCATAGAGCGTGCAACCGGGGATTTCAGGTTCGACTGCGTGGGAGGCTGCCTTCGGTCGGTTATATCCGATATCTGACTGAAATTCTGCTTTTGCATCGTCGGCGCCTAATCCTCGCCAAGCTGAATTACGAGGGGGAGATGGCGAAGAAGCTTTTGCCAACTCTCTTGCAAAGATTGCGATCGGATCATGGACTTGCGCCATCTCCATCACTTCGACACACTGGCCGAAACTGGTAGTCTTCACCGCGCCGCCCACCGGCTCGGTCTGCGCCAGCCGGCGCTCAGCCAGTCGATCCGTGCCCTGGAAGCCGATGTAGGAACCCGTCTTGTCGAACGCAGTCCAACAGGGTCGCGCTTGACCCGAGCGGGAACCGCTTTCTTGCATGAGGTCCGCGCAATCCTGACCGCCCTCGACCGGGCCACCCACATTGCGAGGCTGGCCGCCAACGTGCCCGCACCGCTTCGTCTGAGTGTCACCGCCGATATTCCCGCCCGCCGGTTGACGGCATTGGTACAAAAATTCCAAGAGATCAACCCGGAGGACCGTGTGATTGTCGTAACCGTCCGACGATGGCCGCCTTGCGAGGAGCAAACGAAGCGGGCTGAGTGAGGGCGCTGCGGATGGCCGCGGCTTGGTCCTATGTCCAGCCCCATGGCTATGCTTATGACTTACCAGCGCGTCGAGGTGATCACGGGATCGGAGAAGCGCCGCTTCTATAGCGCCGCGGACAAGGCGCGGCTGGTTGCGGAAGCGTTCCGGCCCGGCGTGGTGGCCTCCGAGGTGGCCCGCCGGCACGGCCTCAACGTCAGCCTGCTGTATCGCTGGCGTCGGCAAATCGAAGAGCAGCAACCGGGCCGGTCACCCGAACCACCGGTGAGTTTCATGCCCGTGCGGATCGCCGACGCCCCGCCGTCCATCCCGGACGACAAGATGGCGCCCCTTCCGCCCGCCGGAACCAGCATCATCGAGATCGTGCTGCCCAGCGGCCATTGCCTGCGCGTCGACCGGCATGTCGATGCGGGCGCCCTGCGTCGGGTCCTCGCCGTTCTGGAGCGCCGATGATCCCGGTCCCCGCCGGCGTGCGGATCTACCTGGCGATGGGCGCCACCGACATGCGCAAGGGCTTCGACGGCCTCGCCCTGTTGGTCCAGGAGGTTCTCAAGAAGGATCCCTACTCCGGCCATCTCTTCCTGTTCCGGGGCCGCCGAGCCGACAAGATCAAGATTCTCTACTACGACACCAACGGCCTGTGCCTGTTCGCCAAGCGCCTTCAGCGCGGCCGGTTCGTCTGGCCGGTGTCGCGCGAGGGCGTGGTGACGCTAACCCCGGCGGAGCTGGCGATGCTCGTGGAAGGGCTGGACTGGCGCGCGGCGGAACGGACCTGGAAACCCGACTTGGCCGGATGACCCGGAGCGGGCCGGGCGCGACACGGTGACTCAGCCGCCCTCGGACCGGTCGTCGGGATCCCGGTGTCCTGGTAAAATCGCGCCATGGTTTCCGATCCCGCCCAGCTTCTGGCCGACAACGCGGCGTTGCGGCAGCTCGTTGCCGAGCAGGCGGCCCGGCTGCATGCCCAGGAGGCGGCGTTGCGCGCCAAGGACGCGGCGCTCGGCGCGGCGCTGGAGGGCATCAAGAGCAAGGCGCTGGAGATCGAGAAGCTGAAGCTTCAGCTCGCCCGGCTACGCCGCATGCACTTCGGCCAGTCCTCGGAAAAGCTGGGCCGAACCATCGCCCAGCTGGAACTGGCGCTGGAAGACCTGGAAGCCGCCGAAGGCGAGCAGGCCGCCATCGTCGCGGAGGCCGACGCGCCGCCGGTGAACGCCGACACCAAGCGCCGGCCCAGGCGCACGCTGCCGCCCGATCATCTGCCGCGCGAGGAACGGGTGCACGAGCCCGACAGCGGGACCTGCACCTGTGCGCAGTGCGGCGGAACGCTGCGCCGGCTGGGCGAGGACCGCGCCCGGCAGCTGGAATACGTGCCGGCGCGCTTCAAGGTGGTCGAGCACGTCCGCCCGAAGTTCTCGTGCCGGCGCTGCGAAGCGATCACCCAGGCGCCGGCGTCGCTGCCGATCGAGCGGGGCCTGTTCGGGCCGGGGCTGCTGGCCCACCTGCTGGTAAGCAAGTTCGACGATCATCTGCCGCTGTACCGTCAGGCGGAGATCTTCGCCCGCCTGGGCCTGGAGCTGAACCGCTCCACCCTGGCCGATCAGGTCGGCCACGCGGTTCGGCTGCTGCGCCCGCTGATCCAGGCCATCGAGACCAGCGTCATCGGTTCCGCCAAGCTGCACGCCGACGACACCCCGGTCCCGGTGCTGAGCCCGGGGGCCGGGCGGACCAAGACCGGCTACCTGTGGGTCTACCTGCGCGATGATCGCCCCTGGAACGGCCCGTCGCCTCCGGCGGCGCTGTACCGCTACAGCCCCGGGCGCAGCGGCGAGCATCCGCGCGGCCACCTGAAGGATTTCCAAGGGGCGCTGCAAGCCGACGGCTATGCCGGGTTCAACGGCCTGTACGAACCGGGTCCCGACGGACAGGCCCGGATCATCGAAATTGGCTGCATGGCCCATGGCCGTCGCAAGTTCCACGACGTGGCGGTTTCGGCCAAAGGCAAGGCGCCGATCGCGGCGGAGGCTTTGCGGCGGATCGGCGAGCTGTATGCGGTGGAGGCCAGGATCGCCGGCCAGGATGCCGATGAGCGCCGGCGCGTGCGCCAGGCCGAGGCCGCCCCGAAAATGGCCGCGTTGAAGGCGTGGCTGGAGGAGACGCTGGGCCGGCTCGACGGCAAGTCGGACACCGCCAAGGCGGTGCGCTACATGCTCAACCGCTGGACGGCGCTGACCCGTTACCTGGACGATGGCCGCCTGGAGATCGACAACAACGCCGCCGAACGGGCGCTGCGCGCTGCCGTGCTGGGGCGGAAGAACTGGCTGTTCGCCGGAGCCGACGTCGGGGGTGAACGGGCCGCGGCGATGTACACGCTCATCGAAACGGCCAAGCTCAACGGGCTCGACCCCGAGGCATACCTGCGCGACGTGATCGCCCGCATCGCCGATCACAAGATCAGCCGCATCGACGAACTGCTGCCCTGGAACTGGACCAAGGCCGCCGACGTCACCGGAAACGCTGACGCCGCGTAGCTCGGCGGACGCTTACTGATTGTCAGCGATGGGTCCGCAACGCATTTGCTATCCCAGCTCGATGCCGAGTTGTTGGACCTTGTCCTGCTGCCTGCTGCGGTGACGGTTGGCCACGGTGGCAACCGGGAAACCTTATGGCGGGAAGATCTGCACCTAGCCCTGCCGACAGCCCACCCGTTAGCGGCCGAAGCAGTCATCGATCTCCGGCGGCTGGCTAAGGAGGCTGTGATCGTTGGAGCAAACCGGGAGCCGTGGGCCGCCGACAAGGTGCTACTGGAGGGCTGCCGTACCACCGGGGCTTCACCGCACGTTGTGGCGGCGGTGCAGTACCAAGAGGTCCGGTTGGCCTTGGTCGCTGCCGGTGTCGGCCTGACTACCCTGCCCGCCTCCAGACTCGAGACGGAAACTGGAAACGGCATCGTCCACCGGCCGACCATGCCGCCGCTGCACCTGAGCGTCGCTGCGGCGTGGCCGGCGTCCGGTCCATCGGCCCCGGCCCAGCGCTTTCTCGATCAAGCCCGCGCACTGGTAACCGGCGGAAATCATCCATCCGCAGACCCCCGCGAAGTACCAGAAGAAGAGGCTCGCCAGCTTCGAAGGTGATGACTGGTGCCCGCTCGAGCATGTCTTTGGCGGCACGGTTCAACGGGCTTTCCACGCTCCGCCCCGGAACGGTACCGAGCAGACTGCCGCCACCCGTAAGCGCCGTCGCCGCGACGTCCACCGCCGTGCTGGCGGCGATCAACCGCCCGGTCTGGAGCCACGGCACCTCCACCGATCCGACCAGCCCCGCCGCACCGGTGGCGTCCGCTCCGACAGCGGCGACACGCACAACCGGCGCCGGTGATCGAACCGCCGCTCAGCGAGCCCGGCCGAAGTCATCGGCCTTCAGACCGCTCCGCAACAGCAGCAGCACCGGCTCTCCGGCATCAAGCGTGATGACGGGCGCCCGGTCGAGCAGGTCCTTGGCCGCCTTGTCGAGGGGGCGATCGATGCTGTGTCCGAGCATGCCGCCGATCAGGCTGCCGCCGCCGGTCAGCGCCGCCGCCGCGACGTCCGTTGCCGCGCTGGCGGCGATCAGCAAGCCGGTCTGGAGCCACGGCACCTCCACCGACCCGGCCAGCCCCGCCGCACCGGTGGCGTCCGCTCCGACAGCGGCGACACGCACCATGTCATTGCGCGGCCAAGGCCGGGTGATCACCGGGTTGGCCACTTCGATGCGCTTCTGCCCCTTGGTGACGCCGCTGCCCACGTCCAGCGTCACCACCGAGCCGGCCGGCACCGCCAGGCAGGAGAAGCCGGCGTCCCAGACGTCCTGCGTCACCCGCGCCGTGACGATGCCGCCGCGCTCGGTCACCACGCGGTTCACCGTCAGCAAGGGGATCGGCATGCCCGGCGGCACGAAGCAGTCGGAACCGGCGACGGCGAAGTCCGACGTTCCGGCCTGGACGGCGGTCACGGCGCCCGTATCCTCCTTGCGGCTCCAGCCGCCGACGCCGGCCTCCATCGCCTTCTTGCGCAGTTCGTCCTCCTTCGGGGGCTCCTTGGCCTGCGGCCGGGGCAGCGGTGGGGCTGGCTCCTTCTTCTCGATGCGGGGAGCCGGCGGCGGGGCCGGCTTGGGCGCCATGTCCTCGTAGCTGGGCAGCTGCGGCTCCGGCTGGGTCGGGCCGAGGGCGGCGGACAGCTTGGGCAGGCCCCCGGCCCCCTGGCTGCGGCCCAGCATGTAGGCCGCCAACCCCAACCCGATCACCACGGCCGCCACCAGCAGGATGCGGACGACGTGCGGACCGGAGGTGATCACCCGGTGGCGGGCCAGCGGATCGGGCGGCAGCGGCGGTGGGGTGTCGTTGACCGATGTCACGGGCGGGCCCTCCGGATGTGGACTTCCTGCGTACCGATGGCCAGCAGCAGGTGGTCGTGGATGCCGGCGACGCGGTAGGTGGCGTTCATCCGGCCGTACTGGACGGGGATGCGGGTGCCGTCGGCACCGATGCGCCAGAGGATCGGCGCGCCGTAGGCGCCGAGCGCGCCGGGGGTGAAGTTGATGACCGTCACCTCGCCGTCGTCGCACACCGGCGGCTGGCCGTCGGGGGTCGGCACCGGCCGCCACTCCGGCGTGTCGCCGTCGAGCGTGTAGGTGCAGCGCCGGTCCCGGTAGGCCAGCTCGGTGGTGCGGTCGCGCCGGTCGCCGGCGGCGCTGGGAAGAGCGGCTGCTTGACCGTTCAGGGTGGCGAGGTAGTCCTCAGGGTAGCGCCAGCGCACCTCGACGTGGTGGGTGCGCCTGTGCGTCTCGACGTTGAGATCGTATTTGCGCTCGCTGGTGAAGACGGAGATCTGCTGGTTGAGGCCGGCGCGGCGCGGCATGAAGGCGATGCACTCGGTGCGCTGGACGCCCTTGCCGAAGCTGTAGGGCTGGTGGGGAATCCACACCTGGGCGCCGGGGGCGACGATGTCGCGTACCACCTCGCCCGGCTTCAGGCAGACCAGCGTCTGGTTCCCCTCGGCCATGTAGACGAGGTACTGCAGGTCGGGCTGGTACCAGTATTCGCAGCTCTTGCCCTTGAAGCAGGTCAGCGTCGGCAGGTCGAGCGCCGCCTCGTTGGCCTGCCCGACCCAGTTACGCGTCTGCACCCGCGACGGCCGCGGCCCCGCTTTTTCCTTCGGCTCGCGCTCCATCGCCGTCGGTGGGATGTGCAGGTTGGCCAGCGTGTAGGGGCGTTGCGGAATGGCGGGACCGGCGGCTGGCGCCGAGGACGGCTCGGTGGCGCAGGCGGCGAGCAGCGGCAGCGCCAGCAGGGAAACCGGGAGTCTCATGGCTGGGGCTCCATCGTCTCGGATTGGGGGATGGGGTGGGCTTTAGCCGGCTCCTTCGTCTCGGCCTTCAGCGGGGTGCCGCTGGGCTCGGAGAAGCCGGAGATCGACACGCCGTCGAGCGCGCCCTCGCGCGACGGGCCGTCCACGGTGACCACGGCCGCGCTCATCATCGCCTTCGCGCGCGGCTTGAAGTCCCGGTACACCGTCTCCGTCCACACCACGTAGAAGGCGGTAGCGCCGGTCTTCGGGTCGGCCTCGCGCTCCTGGACGCGGACGTCGGCGACGTCGCGGGTCCAGCCCTCGCCGGGGCGAGGTCGACGGCCAGCAGGGCGTCCCACTTGCGTTCGGCCCCGCCGGTCAGCCGGGCCCGGGCGGCGGCGCGGTCCTTGGCCAGCATCACCGGATCGGTGCCGATCTGCCGCTGCCAGCGCACGAACCACTGGACAGCGTTGATCCGGGCGCCCTTGGTCACGGTGAGGGTGTTGTCGAGCAGCACGAGGCGCTGGTGGCCATCCATTGCCTGCTCCACCCGGTAGATCGGCTTGTACCGGGCGATCTCCACCAGCTTGCCAGCGATGCGCAGGTTGTCCCAGGTCATCAGCGAGCCCCAGGACAGGCCGAGCACCGCCAGGGCGAAGGTCCAGCGCTTCAGCCGCAGCGCCTTGGCCTCGCGGCTGGCGCGGTAGGTCATGGCGGCGAGGTATTTGGCGCTGTCGGGCACGGCCGCCGGCGGCAGGTCGTAGACGTTGACGACGCGCTCCTTCATGACGGGTCGATCTCCTTGTCGTCGGCGCGGCGATCCGTTCCGGGCGTCTTGCCCGGCGGGTCCTGCGGCCGCTCGGTGGCGTTGGAGGCAGGGCGGCGCAGCCAGGAATCCTCGCCGCCCCAGCGTTCGATAAGCCGGCTGGCCTGCCCGCGGGTGAGATTGGGATCGACGGTGCGGCCGGCGGCGAGACGGTCAAGTTCGCCGCGCTGGGCGTCGGTCATCGGTTTGTCCCAGCCGCTGCCGCGCGGGGCCGAAGCCCGGGAACCGCCGAAGCGGCCAGCCGGGTAACGACGCCCGGTGGAATCACCGCCGGTCCCGCCACCAGCGCCGCCCCCGGTCCCGCCGGTGCTGCCGACGGACGCGGTTGCACCAGTCGTCACATGACGCAGGCCGCTCCACACCGCCGAGGCGCCGACGGCAAGGCTGCCGGGCGCCCCGGTGGTCGCAGCCGCCGCCCCGGCCATGCTGCGCATGCCGAGCCAGCCGGCGGTCCACAGCGCGGCCAGCGCCGTCATGCCGTCCATCACCGGTCCGCCGTTGACCAGTCCGGCGGCGGCGCGCGGCGCCTTGATCGCCAGCACGAAGATGGCGGCGGCCAGCACCGCCACCCCGAAGGCCTGGGCCAGCGTCGGCGTGCCCTGGAAGGTCAGCGCCAGCAGCGTGGCGCTGCACATGGCGATGACGCAGCCGAGCACCAGCAGCTTGAGCGCGGAGGCCGCGATGTAGCCGATGGCGCGTTCGGCGACGAAGCTGGTCGGCCCCAGCACGGCGAAGGGGATGGCGAGATAGGCGGCCAGCGACAGCAGCCGGTATTCCAGGAAGGCGAGGAAGACCTGGATGGCCAGGATGCAGAAGCTGACGATCACCACCAATGCTGCCAGCAGGAAGATGACGATCTCGACGAAGTTCAGGAAGAAATCGACCGGTCCCAGCATCTCCTTGACGCGCCGCATCAGCGGGATCACCGCCTGGATGCCGAGGTGGGCGATGTAGCCGGGGTCGTCGAGGGAGAAGCCGCCGCCAGGGCCGAGGTTGAGCCCCTGCTGGGCGGCAGCCTGCATCAGCGCGGCCGAGCCGGCGGGAAACCACTCGACCAGGGCGCCGATGGCGGCGAACTTCAGCAGCATGCGCAGGAAGGGGCCGTGCACCGCCGCCTTGCCCTCGAACAGCCAGAGCAGCAGCGCCAGCGTGTAGGACAGCATCATCAGCAGGCGCAGGGCGGTCTGCACGTCCGGCCCGAGCAGGCCGAGCCCGGTGATGACGGCGGCGGTGAGCTGGTGCAGGGCGGTCGACAGGCCGCTGACGTCCATGGCCGGTCACTCCCGCACAGGATCGGCCGGCACCGGCCTCTGGTAGCGGCCGATGCCCTCCCAGGCCGGGTTGCTACGCTCCAGCCGCTCCAGGGCGGACGCCCCGTCGTCGGAGCGGGCGTAGAGGGTCAGGGCCACGGCGCCGGCGATGCTGACCAGCAGCATCGCGCCCAGCGCGATCAGGATCGAGCGTGCGGTCATGATTCAACTCCCCGGGGTGCCATAGGTGTCCAGGCCCTGCCAGTTGATGCGGGTGTGCTGGCGGGCGCGCTCGACGGCGGCCTGCTCGTAGTCGAGCTGGGCTTCGGCCGCCCGGTGGTGGGCCGCCTGCATCATCAGGAGCTGGCCGGCGACCTCGGCGTTGAGCAGCGTCGCCTGGGTGCCGGCGTCGATCGCGCAGGTCTGGCCGTCGCACGCCTTCAGCGCCGCCATCAGCGCCTGGGCGCGCGCCGGGTAATCCTCGATCCCGGTCATGACGTCGGCCGAGACCAGCTTGCTCGCCCGGCTGGCGTCACGGGCGAGACGCGCCTGCTCGGCCTGATGCTCCGCCAGGGCCTCGGCGGACATGCCCTCGGGCAGGGCGTCGGGGTAGAGGTCGGCGAACTGCTGCCCGACGCCGTCCAGGCTCCACAGCACCCGGTCCACCAGACCGGCCGCGCGGCGGGCCTCGCCGAGCCGGACGGCCACCGCGACGCGGGTGTCGAGATCCGACAGTCGCCGCATGCGGATCATGTTGTCGATCTGGGTCAGCATGTGCGCGGTCTGGGCGATGATCTCGACCTCCTGCCGCTGCACCATCTCCTCGACGACGCGCGGCCGGCTTTCCACGATCGGGCAGCCGGGCGCCTGGGAGCCGCCGCTCCCCGTCACGCCGGATGCGGCTCCCATGACGGCTCCGGCGGCTCCGCCGGTGACATAACCGGCAACGACGGACAGCGCGGTGCCGAACAGCCCATCGCCCTCCTCGGAAAAGCAGCCTCCTCCGCCACCACCGCCGAAGAAGCTGTTGAGCAGCCCGCCCAGGAAAGCGTGGGCCGGAGGCGGGCCGGCGGTCAGGCCGACCGTGAGGGCGAGCGCCGCCGTGGCGGCGCGCAGGGTTTTGGCTCTCATGGGGAGTCTCCTTCATAGGTCGTCTCCAGGGTGTCGGCAGCCTCGGCCAAGCCGTGACGGCGCAGCCACTCGGCCGCGAAACGTTGCGGGCCCACGTCGGTCCTCAGCTCAAAAGCCCGGCGCTTGTGGGCGGCCCCACCGCAGCCGCAGACGGCGAGCGCCGCAGGGTCGAGGGTGAGCTGCCCCAGCCGGCTGCCCTCGGGCGTCTTGAAGAAGACGTCGCGGCGCGGTATGGCGCGGGCGACCTGAGCGGCCTGGGTGGCGTTCAGTCCCCAGTCGCGCAGGATGGAGCGCTTGGCGGCGTTGGGGTCGGCGAGCAGCACCAGGACCTGGATGGTCTTCAGCATCGCCGCGATGGCCGAACCCTCGATGTCGTCGAGCTGGTGGGTGGCGAGAACCAGGGCCACGTTCTTCTTCGGCCCGCGCCGGCGCAGCTCGTCCAGCTCGGCCGGCTGGTGTTTGAGCGCCTTGAACGCCTCATCCACCAGGAACAGCGTCGGCCGACCGTCCTCGAACAGCGGTAGAAGCGGCGGAACAGCGCCGTGATCACCGGGGCGGCGCCGGGACCGCGGTCGATCAGCGCGCCGATGTCCACCGTGGTCCAGGCGGAGCCGAGGAAGCGGTCCTCCGCCGCATCGACGAGGTCGCCGTAGGGGCCGCCGCGGCAATAGGGCTCCAGCGCGATGCGGATGATGTTGTCCTGCACCAGATGGGCGAGGTGCGACAGCGTGCGTTCGGTCGGCGGCGAGACGGCCAGCAAGTGCAGGGCGGCGTCCACCGCGTCGCCGGCTTCGGCCGCCGACAGGTTGCCTGGCGCCAGCACGCCCTGAAGGCGCAGCAGATCCATGATGAAGCCGTGCCCCCAGGCGAAGCCGTTGGGGGTGTCGACGTCGACCAGCGGCTGTAAGGCAAGGTCGCCGAGCGCTCCGTCGCCGGAACCCATGGACAGGAACTCCCCGCCGGCCGCCCAGGTCGCCACCAGCGACGTGCTCTCGGTGGCATCGACGTCGATCCACACCACGCGCCCATTCGGCACCCGAGCGAGGAACTGGTGGCCCATGAAGGCCAAGACGGTGGACTTGCCGGTGCGCGGCGGTCCGATCACCAGCGCCGCCCCGTCCTGCCCCTGGTGGATGTCGACCATCAACGGGGTTCCGCCCTCGGCCTCGACCTGCATCAGCGGATCGCATTTGAGGTGCGGGTTGCGCTCCGGCCCGCCCCAGGCCGACGACAGGATCAGGAAGTCGGCAAGCTGGACCTGGGTCAGCGGCACCTTGCGGGGATTCGGGCGGACATGGCCGGGCAGCGTGCCGTACCACGCCCGCTCGGCGCCCCAGGTCTCCTCGATCACGGTGAACCCCAGCGTGCGCAACGCCTTGACCAGCTCGTCCCGGCGTTCCTCCACCTCCTCGACGGAGCGGCCCCACAGCACGGCCGTGGGCGTCATCCAGCCCGAGCTGGTGCCGGCCTGCTCGGCCTCCAGCCGGGCGGCCTCGGCCTCCAGCGCCTCCATGACGCCGACCGGGTCGTGGCGCAGCGCGGCGTAGCCGCCGATGGCGCGCAGCAGCACCGAGCGCCAGTCGTAGGAGGTGTCGTCGTGCTTGCGCCAACAGGGCGGCGAAGACGCCGCGCGCCTGCACGTGGTCCATCGCCTCGAAGCGCACCGACCAGCGGAACTCGAAGGGCAGCTTGTCCAGCACGTTGAGCAGGCCGGGATGGCTGACCTTGGATAGCCGCCGATGCCGATCAGGCGGACCGGCCATTCCGTCCCGCCGTTGCTCCAGGCCGGGAACGAGCCGGGCTTGAAGCCGACGTCCACCAGATTGGCCTTGATCGGGAAACCGGGAATATCGGGGGCGGTGACGTGGCGCTGGTACAGCGGCGAGACGCAGTTGTGCAGCAGGGTCTGCACGCCGTCGTCGTCCAGCATCCTGGCCCAGCCGACGGCGCGGCCGAACAGGGAGGCGAACTGGAGCACCAATTGCCGGAACGGCTCGACGTGGTCGCGCATCACGTCCGGCCGGGCTCGTTCGGGCGGGTTGCGGGTGAACCAGGAGGCCACGGTGCGGGTGGTTGGCCGCGACGGCGTGTGGGTGATCGCCACGAAGGTGCGCGTCCGGAGCTGCCGGCCGACTTCGTCGAGGCGGTCGCGCCGTTCCCGGTCGATCAGCTCGGAGACAGGGTGCGCACCCGTGCTGCGCGGGTAGCCGCCGACCTCGCGCCGCTGCGTCTCGAAATGGAAGGTCCAGCCGCCGGTGAAGGGGAACAGCACGTTGCCGGCGGCCAGCGCCGTCTGCATCCGCTCGGCCGGGTCCTGGCCGTCCTGGTCGCGGCCGCCGTACTCGACGACGGCCATCAGCGCGCCGTCCTCCTCCAGCAGCACCACGCCGGGCCAGACGAAGCAGTCCCACGGCAGGTGCCGGGACAGGGAGTCGAAGCCGTCGTCGAAGGCGGTCAGGTCGAGCATGCCTCACCTCGGGGCGCGGTAGGATGACAGGGACAGCGAGGCGCCGCGGGTGCGCAGGGCGCGCAGCAGCCAGGCCGAGGCGTTCTGGCGGACGATCTCCAGCCACCAGGGATCGCGGCGGGTCAGGGTGCGCGCCGTCAGGAAGACCAGCAGGAACCCGCCACCGCCTGGGGGATGGCGCCAGGGCCAGCCACAGCTCCGCGGCCAGCCAGACGGCGATGGCCAGCAGCTCCATGGGCACGCCGAGCGGCATCTTGGTCGGCCGCACCGAGGTGCGGCGCACCGGCTTCTCCCAGCCATCCGGGAAAGATGGCGGCGGCAGCGGGGTCTCCACGACTCAGCCCCCCGCCAGCGCGATGATGGCGTCGCGGGCACCGTAGGCGGCGGCGCCGGCCACGGTGAAGACGAACACCACCACGCCGGCGATGGCGGGAGAACATCGCCCGCGACCAGCGCCAGCAGCAGGCCGGCGGTGACGGCGATCGGCACGAAGTTGGTGTCGAACACCGCCTGCCAGGACAGCAGTTTCCGCGCCCAGATTGGCGATCACCTGGGCGTGCGCCGGCAGCGCCGTCCACGCCAGCACCAGCGTCAAGGCCAGCCCCCGGCGCGCGTTACCGTTGCGTCGCATCGTCACCTCCACCGTCAAGCTCCCCCGCCCCCAGCGGGCGGAGGACGAAGCCGTGCTCCGGGTCGAAGCGCTCGACCCGGACGATCTCGTTCACGAAGCGGCGCCCATCGGAGCGGCGGGCGAGGTGCACCACCGCGTGCACCGCCTTGGCGATCCAGCGCATCTGCAGGGCGTCCATGGCGACGCCGCCCAGCCCGACCATCTGGGCGATGCGGTCAAGGGCGTCCCAGGCCGAGCCGGCGTGCACGGTGCACAGGCCCGGATGCCCGGTGGTCCAGCCGACGACCATCTGCCGCGCCTCGGCCCGGCGCACCTCGCCCAGCACAAGATGCGTCATCGGCACGCGCAGGGCGTTGGCGACCAGCATCTCCAGGGTGACCGGCGGCTCGGCCCACGGGTCGGCGACCATGGCGTAGGCAAAGGGGCACGGCGGCTCGAACTCGTAGGGGTCCTGGAGCACCGCCGGCAGGCCGGTCATGAAGGCGGGTTCCTCCAGGCAGGCGCGCAGCAGCGTCGTCTTGCCGGTGTCCACGTCGCCGGCGATCACCACGGTGCGGCGCCCATCAATCAGCTGGCGGAGGATCCGCGCCTGGAGTGTTGTCGCGGCACCGGAGAGCACCCAGTCGTCGAGCGTGATGCGGCCGCGGTAGGGCTTGCGGATCGAGCAGGCCGGGCCGGTGGTGACCGGTTCGATGTCGGCGTGGATGCGCTCGCCGGTCTCCGGCAAGGTGACGTCGAGCGTCGGGCGGTCGCGGCGCAGCTCCTTGCGCTGGAAGCCGGCGACGTAGGCGAGGAAGCGGCGGACCTGATCGGGGTCGGCCTCGCGGACGAACTCCGGCGAGGGGCCGTTCTTGACCAGCACCCGGCAGGCCCCCTGCCCGCGCAGCGGCGGCAGCACCAGGACGTTGGCGACGTCCTCACGGGAGAGCAGGTCGCCGAACAGCCCGTCCATCAGCCGGCGCAGGGCCAGCAGCAGCATCTCGTGCCGCGCCGGCTCGTCGATCACCACCAGCCCGGTCATGCTGCCCCTCCCGGCCGGCGGCCGCGGCGTTTCCATTCCTCCAGGATTGCCGCCCGGGTCTCGGCCACCGCCTCGTCGTCCACCTCCAGCCCGACGTTGAGCAGGGCGAGCTGGGTCACCACCATGTCCTCGATGCGCAGGATGGTGGCCTCGATCTGGTCCTCCTCGACGCGGGCGCGGGCCAGCGCCGACAGGCCGCGGTCGACCACCAGGGCGACGGCCTCGGCGAAGTGGCGCAGCCGGTGGCGCTCCTGGACGATCTCAATCTGCCGGGCCAAAGCCTCGGGGATGCGGGCGGAGATGTGGCGGAGTTTGCCCGGGGTGTCAGCGTCGTGGCTCATGGTGGGGCGGTTCCCTTCACATGATGGTCTTGCGGCGGGACGGGCGGACGGGGCGCGGCGGCTTCGCGGGGACGTCCGGTCCAGCCCCCTGCCCGCCCGGGACGCCGAACCAGCGGTTGGCCTCCGGCCGCAGCGTCCAGCCGCGGACCGGCGGGCCATAGAAAGGTTTCCAGGCCGGATCGGCGTAGGGGTGCAGGCGGGTGGCGCGGATCGGCTTGCCGTAGCCGAAGATGATCAGGTCGTTGCCGTCCATCTCCAGGGCGGCGTGCATCGGCAGCACCGGCCTGCGGTCGACCCGCACCCCGCGGCTGACGGTGGGGAAAAGGTCGAACAGGCCCTTGGAGGTCGAGCGCGTCGGCACCTCCTCGATGGCCTCGCCCACCATCCGGCTGATCCGCTCGGCCTCGTCCGAGGAGTTTGGCCGGAACACCACCAACCGAGTGTTGGCGGTCAAGCCCTTGCCATAGCGTTCCTCCACCTCGCCCAGGCTCTGGGCGAGCAGCAGCAGGCGGATGCTGTATTCGCGGACGTAGCGGATCCATTCCGCGGCTTCCGGCATGCGGAACTGGAGGAACTCGTCCAGCGCCACCAGCAGCGTCCAGCGTCGCGCCCGCCCGTCGTCGGCGCGGTCCCGATCGACGGTAAGAAAGTCGATCATCTGGGTGAGGATCAGGGTGAAGACCCGGCGCAAGCGCCGCGCGTCCATCGGCCGGGCGACGATGTAGAGCGTCACCGGCTGCTCGCCGGCCACGAGATCGGAAATCGAGAAGTCGCTGGCGGCGGTCTGCGCCTCCAGGACGGAATCCTCGAACTCGGCGAGCAGCACCGAGGCGGTGACGTAGACCGACTTGCGGTAATGCAGGCTCTTGTCCACCGCCCCACCCCGCCCGCCCTTGCGGGCCGGGCCGTCCTTCTTGCCGTCCTCGTCCGGCTCGGCGTCGGCGGCGACGCTCTTGTCCCACAGCTCCTGGGCGGCGCGCTGCGCGGTCGGATGGACCCCCTCGGCCAGCATCAGCGTCAGCCCGTCGTCGCCGAGCAGGATGTGCCGCCGCGCCCCGGCCAGCGACTTCTCGGAATCCGCGGCGACGGTGAGCAGGTAGACGAAGACGCCGGTGAGGTAGGAGAAGGCGGCGTTGCGCCAGTGCCCCTCCTTCTCGCCCTCGGTGAGGATGCGGGCGGCGTGCTGGCAGTCCGGCACCAAATGCGGGCCGGGGCGCACCGCCATGAGCGGGTTGTAGCGGGGACCGCCGGGCCGGGCGAGGTCGAGCACGATGACGTCGCCGAAGCGCTCGCGCGCCGCCCCGCTGTCGCCGGCCATGACGCCCTTGAAGTCCCAGACGACGGCGCTCTCGCGCCAGCCGGCGAACAGGGTGGGCAGCACCGTGGTGGTGGTCTTGCCCGAGCCGGTGGGGCCGATCACCAGCACCGGCTGCAGGGTGCGCTCGCGCAGGGGCCGGCCGTTCCAGGCGCCGAGAACGATGCAGGAGTCCGTCATCACCCCCTCCTCACAACAGGCCGCTGCGGCGGACGTCGGCGCCGTCGGCCCAACGGCCGGCGCCGAAGCGGGGAGAGCGGTCGCCGCGCAGGGCGAGGCCGACGCGCACCGCCAGCGCCAGGACGGTGGCGGTGCAGACCAGGACGGCGACGGTGACCATCCAGCGGTGGCCAGGGGCCAGCAGGCCGCGCCAAGTCAGGAACTGGCCGGGCCAATAAAGCACCATGTCGCCGATGGGCAGCCCGCCGAAGACGGCCGGCCAGCCGAACAGCCAGCCGACCAGCTCGGTGACGATCGCCACCGACAGCAGCCACGCAACACAGCAACCGAGCAGGATGAGGAGGAGGGGCCGCGTCACAGCTCGCGCCCTCCGAGATCGTCCAGGCCGTCGCGCCCGATCTCACGGCCGCGCTCCTCGCGCAGGCGCTGCATCTCGAAGAGCTGGCGCTCGTAGGCCTGCCGCTCGCGCTCGTCCATCCAGCCCAGCGTCCGGGTGGTGGCCTCCACCGCGTCGTGGCGGAACCAGTGGGTGACGACGTCGCGCTCGAAGTACAGGTCGCGGTCGTCCTGGACGCCACGGATCATCACGTGCAGGTGCTGGTTGCCGTCGGGATGGGCCATGTCGGGCTTGCGCTCGACCGCCGCCACCCATTCAAGTTCACCAACCCGGCGCTCCCAGGCGGTCATGACCTCCCGGCCGTAGGCCACCATGTCGTCGATGCGGTGGCCGTCGTTCGGGCTGACGATGACGTGGAAGACGCGGCGGTCGTCCGACCAGGCGGCGGCCACCTCGCCCTTGTCGATGCCGAGGCGGTCGCGGTCGAACAGCGGGCCGTCCTTGGCGAGGTAGTTGGCCAGCACGGCGACCGAGTTGGGGAAGGCGCCGCGGGCGCGGTCGTGGTAGAGCAGCTTGACGTTGACCGGGCGGGCGTAGGCGTTCGGACTGGCCGGCGCGGCCCGCACCCGGACCCGGCGCTCGGAGCGGCGGACGTAGCCACGGGCCAGCGCCCGGCCGCGGTCGGCCAGCGCCTTCATCCGGGCCTTGAAGCCGTCGTCGGCCGAGAGGCCGTCGAAGATCGACCCGCGCCACCGCATGCCAGTACTCCTCCGCAAACCGGGACCGGCTCCAGGGCCGGCCGGAAGACAAAACCGGATCGACGATGCGTCGAAGGCCATGTCTTGAACAGAACTCAAAGGTATGACGGGATTTCAAAGGACAGGTTCGCCAATGTTCGCCAAAAAAAGCGCGTACACAGGAAAACTCTAAGGAAATCAACGGCCACGAACGACGGCGAACCGCCCCTTTATCTTGCTGACCGTTGATTTATCTTCTTCCGCACGCGCTCACGAAAGCCCGCCGAAGCTTGGACACACTGTCCGATTTCCTGTCTTTGCGCGCCATAGTGCGATCGGCGTTCCTTCGCGGGCGAAGCGGGCCGCCGCCCTGCCCGATCAGCCCGCCACCGGGACCGATCCCAGGCCGAAGACCTCCGAGACGAGGCCGCGGACGTCGGCCTCGGCCCGCCCGGCCATCTCCAGTTCCGGCACCAGCAGCCCGGTGCTCCGGCTCGTCGCGAAGGCCAGCCGCTGCCGCACCACCGCCGCCGACACCGGCAGACGCAGCCCCAGCACCTGAGCCTCGGTACCCGGTTCCACCAGCAGCTCCTCCGGCGCCCGCGTCAGCACCAGCGACGCACTGAGCATCGGCTCGGCCGCCAGCGCCTCGACGACCAGCTGCATCGTGGCGGCACAGCGCCCCACCGCCTCCCGGTCCGGCAGCGTCGGCACCAGCACCGTCTCCGCCGCCAGCAGGGCCGCCCGCACCGTTGCCGGCGAACGGGCCGGGGTGTCGATGACCACGTGGTCGAAGCTGGTGCCCAGCCCCCACAGCCCGCAGCGCAGCTGAGCGCTGGTGATCGTGACGGTGTCGAACAGGGCCGGCAGGTCGTTGCGCCGGCGCATCCCCGCCCACTCCCGCACGCCCGAGGCGCCATCGACGTCGAGCAGCGCCACCCGCTTGCCTTGCAGGGCCAGCTCGCCGGCCAGGTTGACCGCCAGCGTGGTGCGGCCCACCCCCGGCGCCAGGTTGACCAGGGCGGCGATCATGCCCCCTCCTCCCTGGCGAAGCGGGCTTCCAGCACCTCGCGCAGCAGCGCCGCCATGGTGACGCCGCGCCGGAAGGCGGCGATCCGGATCCGCCCGCGCAGCTCCGGCGTGATGTCCACCGTCAGCCGCGCGGTGTAGATCTCCGCCTTGGCCGGCCCGCCCTCGCCCCGGCGCACCCAGGCGTCGGGTGCGCCGGGCCGGGCGCCGAAGCCGATCCGCCCGCCGGTCATGGCCCGGTCCCCAGCAGCTCGGCGGCCAGGGCCGCGATCTCGTGCGCCGCCGTGGAACCCGGTTCGCTCTCGAAGGCCAGCCGGCCGGAGCGCACGCAGCGGGCGAAGACGACGCGCTGGCCGACCGACGCCGCCATCGCCGGCGGCACCACCCCGGCCAGCTCGCGGCGGGCATCGGCCAGCAGCCGGGTGCGGGCGATGCAGCGGTTGAGCAGAAAGCGGGCGGACAGGCCGGGCCGCCAGCCGCGCGCCTCGTCGAGCAGGCGCAACAGCTCGGCCGAGGCCCAGGCGTCGAACGGGCTGGGCTGCACCGGGATCAGCACCCGCTCGGCGGTCAGGATCGCCGAGCGCGCCAGGGCCGTCACCCGTGGCGGCCCATCGATGACCACGTGCTCGACCCCGGAGGCCAGGTCGGGCACCTCGCGGTGCAGCGTCTCCCGCGCCAGCCCGACCATGGCGAACAGCCGGGGCAGCCCCTCGCGGTTGCGCTGCTCGGCCCAGTCGAGCGCCGAGCCCTGGGGATCGGCGTCGATCAGCAGCACGCGATGGCCACGCCGGGTCAACTCGCCGGCGAGGTGGAGGGCGAGCGTCGTCTTGCCGACACCCCCCTTCTGGTTGAGGAAGGCCACGATCATCGCTGCGCCCTCCCCGCTCCGGAGGACTTATCCACAGGCGGAGGAGTCGAGGAGTCAGCCGCCAAGAGTCTGTTATTAGTAACGTTATAAAAGTTATAGGGGCGAATCGGTGAGGCGGGACAAGGGGTTGACTCCGAGTCGGGGTGGCGTTCCCCCGCGAGTCGGCATGGCGATCTCCCGTTTTTCGATAGTTTCGATGTCCCGTCATCATTCACAGGTTGTTCACAAGGGGCTGTGGACAGGTTCGCCAAGGGTCGCGCTCGGAGAACAGCAGGCGCTCTTCGCCGCCGCCCCGCTCGATGGACAGCCGGTAGCCCGGCAGGCCGATGGACGCGATCCGCCGGATGTGACGGGCGAATTCGGCCGGACGCATCGGGCTGCCGCTGCGGGCGTGCAGGCGGCGCAGGCCGATGGCGCCGCCGCCTCGCTGCCGACCGCCCATCTTGCGCACCAGCCGGTACAGCCAGCGCGCCACCCCGCCGGTGAGGGCGAAGTAACCGGGATCCAGCGTCAGCACCCGGCGTTCGCACACCGCCGTGAACAGCCACTCCGGCAGCGTCAGGCGGACGCCGGCCGCGGTCGGCTCCCACCCCTCCAGCCAGCAAAAACGGGCCGGCCCCTCCGGCCCGGCGCGCAGCGTGGTCTCGACCCGGGTGGCCGCCAGCCGGTCGAAGGCGGCGCGCAGCAGCGCGTAGTCGTGCCGGCCAACGCCGCGGCCGAGGAAGCGCAGAAGCGGATACGCCGGGGTTTCCAGATGCCGGGTGGGCGTCCGGCCGGCGTCGAGGGCCTCGGTGAGCTGGCTGGCCGCCCAGACCAGCACGTCGGCGTCCCAGAGGGTGGCGATGCCGAGGTCGCCCGCCGGCTCGACCCGGATGCGCACCGCCCCCTGCTCGAAGGTGATGGGCGCGTGGCGTGGGGATTTCGCGAGGCTGAACCACGGCCAGACCATCAGGTCGGCCACGTCGCGCAACGCGATGTCGGTGCGGCGGGCGGGAAGGGAAGCGTTCTCCATGGCCGCCTCCGGTCACGAACGGCGGGCCGGCCGCACGGCGCCGGCACCGGGGTCGGAGGTGGAGGTGCGCAGGCCCCGGTCGGCCCAGGCCTTCAGGTCGTCGAGCGCGTAGACCACGCGCCCGCCGATCTTGCGGTAGCGCGGGCCGGTGCCGTAGACGCGGTGCTTCTCCAGCGTCCGGCCGGACAGGCCGAGGAAGCGCCCGGCCTCGGCCGTGCGCAGGAAGCGGTGCGGCAGGTCGTCGGTGCTGTCGTGCATGGTCGAGCCTCCGTGTTCCGGAGCGCGCCGCCGGGAGCGGCGGGGCGCGATGGCGGAAGGCTCGCGGAAACACGGAAGCGCCGGGGAGGGGAAAGACCGGCGGGGCCGGAGTCCCCCGGCCCCTCCCCAGAGCGGTCTACCGCTGGCCGCGCCCGAGGCGGCCAGCCAGCAGCTCGCGGTAGCCGCCGGCCATCAGCCGCCGCCCGCGGCGGACCAGGTAGCGGACCTGGTCGCGCAGGGGACTGGAGCGGAACCAGTCGGCCGCCACCCGCCGCTCGCCGAACACCGCCTCGGCGGTGTCGCGCAGGCTGGCGCCGGCCAGGGCGGCGTCGAGCGCCTGCAGGGCGTGGCGCAGCAGGCCGGTCTGGATGGGCGTCAGCTCGGGCGGCGGCGGCCGGCCCGCCATCAGCGCCGCCAAGCGCTCGATCCCGGCGACCTGCGGCGCCCGCGGCCGGTCGAACGCCACGGTGGCCCACAGCGCCGTTCCCGGTGGCGGCAGGTCCGGCGCCAGGACCAGGAAGCGCCGCTCCCGGGCACCGTCGGCGATCACCACGTGGAAGCCGTCCGGCGTCGGCAGCACGGCCCGCCGCCCCGGTCCGGCCAGCGGGTCAGCGTCCGGAGCCACGGGGATCGGCTGCCTGGGAACCGGGACCAGCCGCACCAGGTCCGGCAGCAGGTCGGGCGTCCAGAAAATCGCCGTGTCGTGGGCGGAGCGATCCGGGTCCTCGGCGAAAGGACAACCCCCAGCGCCGGCCAACGGCGGCATGTTCCGCCGAGCGCGGCGCGGCGGCCCGCGTCGCGGCCCGGTACTCGGGATTGCGGCGCAGGAACTCCCACGCCCAGCCCGCCACCGGCAGCGCTGC
Organism: Azospirillum sp. INR13; assembly: GCF_015390205.1. Lineage (NCBI taxonomy): Bacteria > Pseudomonadati > Pseudomonadota > Alphaproteobacteria > Rhodospirillales > Azospirillaceae > Azospirillum > Azospirillum sp. INR13. The sequence goes on along the minus strand of NZ_VUOI01000018.1, from coordinate 62,029 downwards.
CGTGTCGGTGTAGGCGGCGGCGGACCGCCAGTCTCTCGTGCCTGTCATGAAACCGTCCTCGTCAGGGATGAAGGGACGGATGCGCACCCAAACGCTCAGGTTGCGAAGCGCCGACCGGATCGGTAGGCCAGCGCGGCGTATCGGGGGATCGATGCAACCAGCATACCCCGATCGAAAGGGGAGGAAACGCTTGATCGGACAGGAAAAGAGCCGCCCAGCCGGCGTTCGGCACTGCCGGACGCGCCGTGCGGCGATGGCGGCTTAATTCGAAACGAGCAGATGCCGGTAGCCGCTTTCGGTCATCCAGCGGGCGCGAGCGAGATGGCTGGCGTGGGCACGCCGGGCGCGCTCGGGTTCCTCGTCCGGGTCGATGCGCAGCACGATCCGGGCGACCTCGTCGGGGTCGGCCCCGTCCGCCGCGGCGTCGAGCAGGCGCAGGTAGGTGACCAGATGCAGCCGGTCGTAGTCGGTGAGCGCCTCGCCGGTGGGCGCCACGTCGAACACCGGCGCGTCGATGCGCGGCTTCCTCATGCGCAGGCTCCTTCCTTCGGTGTTGGAGACTACCCGCCGGCCATGGGCCGGCGGCCGAATGGGAGATGTATCCCGTGGAGACTTTTTCCTCAATGGGGCTCCATCCTGGCGATGGAAGACCTGCCCGATATCCTGGCCGCGAACCTCCGGCGCCTGCGGCGTGAGCGTGCCATCACGCAGGAGGAACTCGCGCACCTGTCGGGCATCGACCGCAGCTACGTCGGCCAGATCGAGCGGGCCGAGCACAAGGCGAGTGTGGTGACGCTCGGCCGGCTGGCGCGGGCGCTGAAGGTGCTTCCCGGCGATCTGCTGGCGCTGCCCCCCGATCACCCCTTCCTCTCCGAACTGGCCGGCCCCACCCGAGACGGTGACGGCGGTGCGTGACGACATACGTGGGTAGGACACCCCATGTCCACCACCATTGCTTTTGGGGCGAAAGGGTTGGCGATGCCAACGGTTTCCGGGAGAGGTGCGTGACTTTTTAGGCGTATGCCGGCCAATCGGGGCAGTGGCCGGGAGTGCATTCCCGTGTTCACGGCGCTCCGGAGTCCCGGATCGACGGACAGCCGGATATCCGGATCGCCGGTTCTCCGTAAATCCAGGTAGGAAGGAGCTGCGCGCCCGATGGCGGCGACCGGCGGTGATCACCGGCGCACCCGCCGGACAGACCCGCGTCGATGGGGCCGCACCGATGCGCGAGTCCACGAATAAAAGAAAATCCCGTTCAACGATTTAAGGGACACGAGTCCACGATTTAAGGAACGTTTCAATCATTCATCCGCTGCCATTCACCTTTTATGGGAAACCGACAGGAGCCGTGCGACCGATGACGGCGACCAGCGGAGATGGAGGAGGATCGCTGGCGCACCGCCGGACAGACGGATGGCCGATGTGCGCGACGGCAGACCGGTCGAACTGGCCGTCGATGCGGCCGGCATCGTGCCGTGCACCCTCTCTGCACATGGGTCCGACGCCGCATCAGCGCGCCACGGCGTCGAGCTGCTTATGCGCCAGTCGCAAAATAAAGGGCCGCCAGTCGCACGGTTAGGGGCCATGTTCGCAGAATTATGGGGCCGGCTGCTGATTTATCGGCCCCGCTCGCGTCTTCGGGAGCCGACGACACCGGCCGGCGCCCTCCGGCCGCGCAACGAGCCTCCTGGTTGCGGCGCACGGCGCCGCCTCGGTGGACACCAGCGCGTCGGCGGTGCGGTCCATCCTCGCCTGCCGGGCCAGGAGCCGATCCAGTTCGGCACGGGCCTGGGCGCGTTCGCGGCGGGTCAGGGCACAGGACGCCAGCTCGGCCCGCAGTTCCCTGACCTGGTCGTGGATGGTGAGCATCGTTCCCCTCCTCTGGTTTTGAAGACGAGGGGGCGTCACGATGCCGGGGCGGTCCGGGTCGAGGATCGCCGCAGGCGACCGGCCTGCCGGCGAGCGGGGGAGCCAAAAGGCGCAGCCTTTTGGGGGGACCGCTCGTCCTCGAGGCGGGCCGCACCGGCATGGTAGGCTGGGAGGTCTGAAGAGACAGACGGACCTTCGGGAGCACGGGGGCTCCCCATCTCGGCCCGCGATCGGTCGCACGGCGATCACGGCCTTCACGAGCGGCGGTGCCAGCCGCTTGGCGCGTTCCAGCACGTCCGTCGTGGCCCGGAGCCGGCCGCGGCGCCCCGGGGGAGCGCCGCAACCGGTGGCCGACCTCAGCGGGACCAGATCAGGGCGTAGCCGCCGTCGACCTCGACCAGGCTGGCGTAGATCGGGGCGGGGAAGCTGGGGTCGTCCAGCTTGACCGAGTGGTAGTCGCGGCCGGTCTCCTTGGCGGTCTTGCGCCAGCCCGCGCCGATGTCGATCCCATTGCTCACGGCGCGAAGGTCGGGAGCCTTGTCGCTGTCCTTTCGCGGCCGGGACGAAACGGGCCTTGATGTTGAGGGTGAGCGTCTTGATGGTCCCGGCAAACGAGCCATCGTCGTTGCGGATGAAGGTGCCGATCTGAGCCATAGTCGCCTCCTGCGGGGTTCGGCCGCGACCACCGCGGCCTTGATGGCGATCACAAGGGCGCCGAGCGACCGGCCCGCACGCGCAAGGGCCGCAGCGCAGCGGAGGACGGCCGGGGGCCGGGCTTCTTGCCTCGCGAGGAAGCCGCGCACAGGCGCAGCCGAGCACGGCGGGGAAGAAGGCCGGCCCACGGCCGTTGCGGGATCGAGGTCGGGCTGCCCCGCAGCCGCACCCGGCGTCAGGGTCGCCAGCAGGAAAGGCCGCCGTGGTCGAGCCGCGAGCCGTTCCGCCGGAGACGACACCGCTCACGGCGCCGCAGCGCAACGCCGGATGCAATCGTGCCGGAAACGGCACGGTTCCCCGGTCACATGGCCTCGCCTGGGAGAAGGACCATGAACGGCTCCCACCCGCCGTGGTAGCGTCGCCCGATGGAGCGGTTGATCGGAGATGGATGCATGACCCCGGAGCGGTGCCGGTTCTTCCGGCGTCAACTGGGATGGTCGCAGGAAGCCCTCGCCGAGAAGGCGACGCTGTCGGTGTCGGCGGTGGCGCGCCTTCGAACTCGGCAGGGGTTCGTCGCGGGGCTATGTGCCGGGCAGTCTCCGGCGGGCCTTCGAAGCCGCGGGTGTCCGCATGGACAGCGACGAAGCACCACGAACAGCCACGGCGAATTGAAACCTTCAGGCACAGGGAATGGCCGGTGGCGGGCGATCGCCATGGGTAAGGTGCCGGAGGCTGACGATGACGGAGTGTCGTCGGAGGAAACCGATAGCCCCATCACGGTTGGGATCGCCCTGCACCCGGACCCGGATCCTGCCGTCGCCACCCTTGCAGGAGGAAGGTACGTCGCGGGAGATGCGCCAGGGATCGACGGTCGTCAGACTCGAGACTCCGCAGGAGGCTCGATTCACGAGAGCCCGGCGCGTGGGCTTGCCCGCGCGGGCGCCATGTTCGCTTGTAACGAAGGACCTCGGTTACCCTTCGGTGGACAACGGGAGCGGCGGCTTTGCACCATCATATGGGAACGTCCGCAGGACGCGCATTCCTGGAGATGCTCCCTGCCCATGGCACGGCCCTTCGGCCGACGAACGCCATCATCATCCGCATCCGCGGCATAGGGTTAGCATGGACCGGCCGGTAGGCCTACACACCACCCGGGAGCTTGGACCGCATCGCCTCTCTCCGGTCGAAACGCCGGCCATCCGCCACGAACGTGCCGTCGCCGACGGCGTGGATCAGCCTCTTCTCCTTGCGGCCGCCGTCGACATGGGCGGCTACACCCTGGAGCACCACGATGTCGTGATGCCCAATGATCTCGGCGACGCGGCATTCGATGTTGACGAGGCACTCGGCGATGAGCGGCGCCCGGACGTGCTGCGCCGTCACACGGCTCAGCCCGAACCTCGCGAACTTGTCCGTGTCCCTCCCCGAACAGGTTCCCACCCCGACGACGGTGTCGAGGAGATCCACCGTGGGGACCGCGATCACACACTCCTTCGTCTTGGTAAGCGCGGCGTAGGAGTGGTTCCAGGCCCCGGTGGTGATGGCGAATTTCGCCGTGAAATCCAGCACCATCGTCCAGGAGATGGTCATCACGTTGTCCGTGCGGCCGTCGCTCGTCGTCACCAGGACGACCGGCCCCGGCTCGATCAGCGTGAACGCCTTGCCGATCGGCAGCTCTTCCAACCCTGCCTCCCTCCCGCAAACGATGCGTTCCTGCGAAAGCCGTGAGGTGGAGAAGGCGGCAGGCCCGGTGGACATGAGAGGCCCGCTGCGCACGCCCCCCTGATTACGCCGGCGGATGCACGCCGGTCAACGCCTTGCTCAACGCCCACGGCCTTTCCGCCGCCGCGGGGGCAATTGGGGGGGCAATTGGGTAGGGAAAGGCGCCCGCGCCTCGGCCGACGGACGCCATCATCGGTGCACAGGGCCGACAGGGCGCGACCCGACAGACGCACCATCCGTCCGAAAGGAAACGGAGCGTGTGTCCAGATGGCGCCACGGGTGTTTTGCCGCAATTCAGGAAAAGGGTCGGCGACCGGCTCAGCCGGACAGCGTCGGACGCTGCTGCTCCGCCGCCACCAGGGTGACGAGGTCGGACAGCACGCTGCCCAGAAACGGCCAGGGAAGGTCGTCGCCCTCCGGTTCCCGCTCTCCCCATTGCTCGATGACAACGAGCTTGGCAATCGCGCCCACCAGCGAGTGGGCCGGCGTCACGGCGGCGATGCGCAGCAGCTCATCGACGCGGTGGTCGGCGGCAACCTCCGACCGGATGGCCGCGGTGAGCCCACAGGCGGCGGCTTCGGCGTTCCAACGGGCACGCGCCGCCCCCAGAGCGCGTTTCAGGCGGCGGCGTTGCGCCAATGTCTCCGGGGCCGTGCCCAGCACCCGGTCGATCTGGCGCGGATCCGTTGCCCGGACCATCGGCCGTCCGGGATCGCTCATCGGGATCTCGATGGCCGGCAAGCCGATGCGGCCGATCAGGTGACGTTCCAGACGTTGCGCCTCACGGCAGAGATGCTCCGACAGGGGAAAGGCAGCCCGCCATTCCCTCCAGAGAACGAGGAGGGGCTCCGCACCATTCCCGTCCGGGGCGGCCTCCAGCACCCGGATCGCCGCGGACAAGGCGGAGCGGCGTGATGCTTTGCTGGTCCTCGCTCTTGGCGTGCGCGTCTCCCGTTGCATGATCGGTCCCCTCCCTTCCAGCTGGGTCAGTCAGCGTCGCTTCAGCGACCGACTCGCATGGGAGTTTGGGCCTGTCGGCCAGGACACCAGGGGCATACCCACGCGAAGCCGAGCTCCTGACGGTTCAGATGAGTGCGTATTTTTCGCACTTATGCGTATAGAGCGCAAGCGTATTTTCCGTCTCCTTGCGCTTTCTGCGTACCCGCCTACCATCCGGGACATGAACCTGACGCCCGCTCAATGCCGCGCCGCCCGCGGTCTGGTGAACATGACCCAACAGCAGCTCGCCGAGGCGAGCGGCGTGAGCCTGCGCACCATCACGCATTTCGAGAAAGGCGGGCGCACCCCCATACCCGCCATTCTGCGGGCGTTGAAGGACGCGCTCGAGGCGGCCGGCGTCATCTTCATCCCCAGCAATGGTGAAGGTGTCGGCGTCCGCCTGCGCAAAGGCACCGAGCCGCCGATGGGGCCGAACCATGGTGGGAATTGAGGCGCACCAAAGGCGCACCCATTCCCACCGTCACCCCATCGGACGTACCGGCCGGTCGGACCGCCCCGGTCGCCACCGGTGCCATTGCCCACACGGACCACGCCTTGAGGCATGATCCGGCGGTTCGCTTTCGCGGGCCGCCGGTTCCCCGTAAATCCATCATTCCGGGTATCCGGATCGCCGCCGAAAAGACAAAGCGGAAAAACGTCGTTGTGGTTGTGCATCCGCACGCTGTAGAAGTTTTCGCGACGGTTGCATCGCCTTTGAAGTGAACTTCCTCCTTGCTGTCCCAAGCTCTCGACGCGCTCCTCAGGAAACGGCAATCCCGCGCCCCGCTGTCCGATGCGAGCGTGGACACCTATCTGGCAAAGACGCTGTTCATCGACGTCGAAGCCGACCGTGGCGGGCGCCCGAATGCGGTCGGCGCGGTGCTGGACGACCGGATCTTCCGATGGGAGAAGCGTGGTTCCAGGCCCTTCGCCTCCGCTGGACTGGACGGTTTCGCCCGCGGCGCCGAGCGCATCGCCGGCCACAACATCCTGGCGCACGACCTGCCGATCCTGCGCGATGCGGTGCCGGGACTGGCCGCATGGACGTTGCCGGTGGTGGACACGCTGGTGCTCTCGCCCCTGGCCTTCCCGGCCAACCCCTACCACCGGCTGATCAAGGGCTACAAGCTCGAGAAGGATGCGGTGAACGATCCGGTCGCCGACGCCCGGCTGTGCCGGGCGGTGCTGCGCGACGAGATCGATGCCTTTGTCCGCTTGGTGGCGGCAGACGCCGGACGCTGCCGCGTTCCACCGCTTCGCGCTGTCTGGCCCAGGCCATAGCGGCATGGCCGACCTGCTCGGCCTGTGCGGCGCCCCCCTGCCGCCGACAGCGTCCGCGGCCTTCACGCTGTGGATGCAGTGCGCGACGGCACGCGTGTGCACGGCCGCGTCCGCCCGCCTCGCTGCGGCCGAGTTGGAACCGTCCGCGGCGCGCCTCGCCTTCGCCCACGCGCTGGCGTGGCTCGGCGTGGCGGGCGGCGCCTCGGTGCTGCCGGCCTGGGTGCGTCATCAGCACCCGGCGGTCGGGCCGCTGCTGCGCGACCTGCGCGACACACCGTGTGACGATCCCGCGTGCGCGTGGTGCCGCACCGCCTTCAGCGCGACGCATTGGCTGCGGGAGACCTTCGGGTTCGACGTCTTCCGGCCCAAGCCGGCCGCGCCCGACGGCGGGAGCCTACAACAACGCATCGTCGAGGCCGGCCTCGCCGGGCGGCCGGCGCTGGCGGTGCTGCCCACCGGCGGCGGCAAGTCGCTGTGCTTCCAGGTGCCGGCCCTGGCCCGCCACCAGCGCACCGGGGCGTTGACCGTGGTGGTATCGCCGCTGCAGGCGCTGATGAAGGACCAGGTGGACAATTTCCGCAGCAAGACCGGCCGGCCGGCGGCGGCGGCCGCGCTCTACGGAGCGCTCACCCTGCCGGAACGGGGGGCGGTGATGGACCGGGTGCGCCAGGGCGACATCGCGCTCCTCTATGTGTCCCCCGAACAGCTGCGCAACCCGTCCGTCGTCCGCACCATCGAGCAGCGGGAGATCGGCGCCTGGGTGTTCGACGAGGCGCACTGCCTGTCCAAGTGGGGCCATGACTTCCGCCCCGACTATCTCTACACCGCGCGCTTCATCGCCGAACTGGCCGAACGCCAGGGCACGCCGCCACCACCCGTGACCTGCCTGACCGCCACCGCCAAGCACGAGGTCGTCGAGGAGATCCGCGGCCACATCCGTGACCGGCTGGGGCAAGAACTCGACCTGTACGCCGGGGGCGCCGAGCGCTCCAACCTGACCTTCGCCGTCGAGAGCATCACGCCGGCGGAGAAGGTCGAGCGCATCGCCGTCCTGCTGGAGCAGCATGTCCGGCGGGGCGGAGCGTCGGCCTGCGCTGTGGTCTACGCCGCTACCCGGCGCGGCACCCAGGAGCTGCGGGACGCGCTGATGGGATACGGCTGGCCGGCCGCCGCCTTCCATGCCGGCATGAAGGCCGCCGACAAGGCGGAGGTCCTGGCGGGCTTCATCGGCGGCTCCATCCCTGTGGTATGCGCCACCAACGCCTTCGGCATGGGCATCGACAAGGACAGCGTGCGGCTGGTGGTGCACGCCGATGTGCCCGGCTCGCTGGAAGCGTACACGCAGGAGGCCGGACGCGCCGGGCGGGACGGGCTGCCGGCGGCCTGCGTGCTGCTGTTCGATCCCGACGATCTGGAGGACCAGTTTCGCCTCGCCGCCCGGTCGGAACTGCGGCGGCGCGACATCGGACAGATCCTGCGGGGCGTGCGGCGGCTGTCGCAGCGGTTGGGCAAGGACGAGGTGGTGGCCACCGCGGGCGAGCTGGTGGCCGATCCGGAACTCGACCTCGGCTTCGCGGCCGACGATTCGGACGCCGACACCAAGGTGAAGACGGCGCTGTCCTGGCTGGAGCGCGCCGGGCTGGTGATCCGGTCCGAAAACCGGACCTCCGTCATCACCGCGCGGCCCAAGCCGCTGTCGCTGGAGCAGGCGCGCACCGCCATCGAGCGTCTGGGTCTGCCCGCGGCCACGGTGGCCCAGTGGATGGCCATCTTCCGCACGCTGGTGGCGGTCGCCGCCGATCCCAGCGAGGAGCACCCGCTGACTGTCGACACGCTGGCCGCTCTCGATCCCCTGGCGGCCGACACCGCCGGCCCGCCGCAGGAGGCGACCGCCAAGGTGCTGACGGTGCTGACCGCGATGGCCGGTCACGGCCTGATCGAGAGCGGGACCGTGCTGACCGCACAGGTGCGGCCGTCGGGCGTCAACGCCTCGCGCCGCGTCCTGGCCCAGTTTTCCGGTGCTGCCCGCAGCCTGCTGGCGATGCTGCGGGAGGAGGCGCCGGATGGGGAGGAGCTGTGCCTGTCGCTGACGGCGGCCACCCAGCGGCTGCGCGACCGGGGCTGCGCCGAGTGCCAGCCCGAAGTGGTTCTGCGGCTGCTGAAGACGCTGTCCGACACCAACGTGGGGGCAGCGCGCGCCTGCGTCTCGCCACGGTGGCACGCTGGCGGTACAGCCTGACGCTGTCGGGAACGTGGCAGAGCCTGGAGGATGGCCTGCGCCGGCAGGAAGCGGTCGCCTCCCTGGTGCTCGACCGTCTGCTGGCGGCCGGCCGGGCCACCGATGGCGCGGGCAAGACGGTGGTGCCCTTCGCCGTCGAGGAGCTGGCCCAGGCGGTGACCGGTGACCTGACGCTGGCCGCCGAGGTGACCGATCCGGTCGCCGCGGTCCAGGCGGCCCTGCTGATGCTGCACGACTGGAAGGTGATCCTGCTGCAAGGTGGCCTGTCGGTGTTCCGCCAGGGTCTGAGCTTGCGGCTGCCGGAGGCGGCGCGGGGGCGGCGCTACACCAAGGACGACCATGAACCGCTGACCCGCCATTACGCCGGCCGCACCTTCCCAGATCCACGCCATGGGCGAATACGCCCGTCTGGGGCTCGCCAGCCCGGAGCGGGCGGCGGCCTTCGCCGCCGATTACTTCGCCCTGCCGGAGGATCGGCTGCTCGCCCGCCACTTCCCGGGCCGGCGCGCCGAACTGGCCCGCCCGGTGTCGGCGGACAGCTATGCCCGCATCGTCACCGATCTCGCCAATCCGGCGCAGCAGGCGATCATGACCGCGCCGGTCGGGCGCAACCTGCTGGTCCTGGCCGGGCCGGGGTCGGGAAGACCCGCGTCATCGTCCACCGCTGCGCCTACCTGATGCGGGTGCTGCGGGTGCCGGCGCAGGCGATCCTGGTGCTGTGCTACAACCACGCGGCCGCCCTGTCGATCCGACGGCGGCTGCGCGCCCTGATCGGCGACGAGGCCGGCTGGATCGACGCCTACACCTATCACGCGCTGGCCATGCGCCTGGTTGGGGCGAGCGTCGCCGAGCGCCTGGAACATCGGCCGGACAGCGCGCCCGCCGATCCCTTCTCCGGGGTGATCGGCGACGCCACAGCACTTCTGCGCGGGGAAAGCGCCTTTCCCGGCCTCGACGCCGAGGACGTGCGGGAGCGGCTGCTGGCGCGCTACCGCTACATCCTGATCGATGAATACCAGGACATCGACGAGGAGCAGTACGACCTCGTCTCCGCCATCGCCGGCCGCCAGGAGAAGGATGCCCGAAGCGCGGATCGCGCTGATGGCCGTCGGGGACGACGACCAAGCGGTGTACGGCTTCCGTCACGCCGATGTCGCGTTCATCCGCCGGTACCAGGCCGACTACACGGCGGAGGTTCACCATCTGGTGGAGAACTACCGCTCCACCGCCGCCGTGATCGCCGCGTCGAACACCTTGATCCGGCACAACACCGACCGGATGAAGACCGAGCACCCCATCCGCATCGACCGGGCGCGGGCCGAGGATCCGGCGGGCGAACCGTGCGGGTCCTGGCGGTGGAGACCATCGCGCATCAGATCGGTGCGGTGCTGGACGTCATCGAGCAGCGGCGGGCTCGACATTCCGGCACGTCGTGGAGCGACTTCGCCGTGCTGGCGCGTCAACGCCACGTCCTGGCGCCGTTCCACGCGGTGTGCGACCACACCGGCATCCCCTGCGATCCCGCCTACGACACCACGTCCGACCGGTTTCCCCTGCACCGGCTGCGCGAGGTGGTGGCCTTCCTCGACCGGTTGAAGCCGACGACCGCACGGGTTGACGGAACATGGTTGCAGGCGCAGCTGGCCGACCTGCGCCAGGAGATGAGCGCCTCGCCATGGTGGGGGCTGGTGGAGCAACTGCTCGGCGGCTGGGCGACGACGAGCGCCGGGCGGGCGGCGGAACCGGAAGCGGTGCGCGAGGCCCTGTATGAAGGGCTGTCCCAGCTGCGCCGCGAGCGCTTGACCGGCGCCGGCATCCACATCGGGACGCTGCACGGCGCAAAGGGGCTGGAGTTCCGGCACGTCATCCTCCTTGACGGGGGATGGGACGGCCGGCCATCGGACAGGGCTGCCGCGGACAGCGAGGAGGAGCGGCGGCTGTTCTACGTCGGCATGACGCGAGCAAGGGAGACGTTGTGCCTGATGCGCCGTGCGGATGTGAGGAATCCGCATCTGTCGCTGCTCGATGGCGTCGACTGTGTTGCCTGCGCCGACACCGGGCGTGCCGACCGGAGAGTGCTCAGCCGCCAGCGCACCGTACTCGGGCTCGGCGACCTGCACATCGACTTTGCCGGCCGCCAGCCGGCAACGGCGGCCGTTCACCGGGCGATGGCGGCCCTACGGCCGGGCGACGCGGTGACCTTGCGGGCGGCACGCTCGGCGACGGACCGGGTGTCGGTGCTCAGCGCTGACGGCACGGTGATTGCGCGCCTTTCGGAAGCGGCCAGCCGGCACTGGTCCTGTCTGATCTCCGCGGTTGAACAGGTCCGTGTGCATGCCGTGGTTCGCCGGCATCGGAAAGACTGCGCGGAGGCTTGGCGCGGCCAGCTCAAGACTGAAAGCTGGGAGCTCCCGGTAATTGAAATCTGGACGCACTCTGTCCGTTGACATCACACCTACTCTCAGGTGACGCTCATCGAGTTCTTGTCACTATGCCGGGATCCCAAAATTTGGCGAGCCCGCTTCAGGGCTTCAGGGTTAACGAGTTCACCCTGGCTGCTGTCTGAAATGGCGACAAGCACCGCCGCAACACCCTCAGCCAAATCACGTAGATGCTTAGGTCGCTCGTCGGTCAGGTCGGGAGTTTCGAAATCAACATCCTCAATGAACTCTCGGAAAGGTTCGATCCAGTTGAAAGTTCCAGAGGCGATCAATCGCTCAAATTCCTCAAACCCAATGATGCGATAGCGTCGCGCCGTTGAGAGTTCGTCTTTCACAATCATAGCATCGCCGATCGCATCTTGCCATTCCCGATAAATCAGCGCTTCACGGTAGCCGAGGAAACCAATCAAACTTGGAATAGACGACAGAAATTTTTGATCTTCAAGCGAATGATTAAGCCCATGATCTTCCAATAATTTTAATAACCCACGACAGACAAATTCCTGCTGTAAAGTTGTAGAATCAACAAGATGGTGATGATTTTTCCTTAGCTCGTCAGTCGCCAAGGCATACATAGCTACCTCAAAGCTGGCTGCAAGTGAAGCGAACTGACTTTCGGTAAGCGTTGATACATCAATGCCACAACCCGTGCAAAACGAACGGACTCGTCGTTTCTCGACGCCGTGACCATCAGCTAAGGCAGACTGCACTTTCGCAAGCGCCTTGAACACTGGTGAGGTCGCGCCAAATCCGCCGCGCGGCAGGGCGCTAAGCTCCAGACTAATCGCGCGAATCCAGCCGAGCAACGCTGCGATCCTGTATAAAGTGCTGATGCGTTTATATTGACTAAAATTCCTAGGGCATGTCTTAAGCAAAAGAAAATGCGCTCTCTTTTCCAAAATAATCTCGGACATTCTCCAAATTACCTTTTCTGCGCTGGCGCTGATTGGAGCAAAATAACTCCGCTCGATCTGATCTTGTAACTTCTTATCAGCACGACGTTCATTCCAACGTTGGATAACAACATCTTTCAACAACGGCCCCAATATACCGCTGATCAAGCCCCCCACCAATGCAGCGACCGCAGGCATCCAGATTTCAAAGATAGACTTACTTCCGGTTAGTGTAGTTTGAGCCAAAGCGGCGTGCTTAGGAAGCATCAACAGCCAAAAAGTCACGAATAATAAACACCACTTCCGTCTGATTATCATAATTGTATATTCCTCTTTCCATGATTACTGATGATATGGCATTGTTCACACGGCCGAAACACGTTCCACACCCTACTATCCACAACAATCATAATTGAAAATTATCAAATACACTTTGGAGATCGTTAGTCAATATTAATTGAAATGAATGTGTGATTCATTTATTGATCAACATCATCAAATATAGATCGGACATTGATATTGTCAAAAGGCGTTCCAATCTGATCTTTTCTCTGCGATACAGTAGAAATCTGCGTCCAATCAACATCATCTTCGTCTTCATTTTCACGTTCCCTTTTGCGCTCAGCCAGCCGCTCAATCTCGTCGCTGATCCTTTGTCGGGCGGAGCTGATTAGATGTACCGCTTCCTCATCGTCGGTTAGGCCTTCAAGTGTCTGTAGCGCGCTAGAGATCACGTCGAAATGGCTATCTGGTTCCGCATCGAGATCGGCCTCATCGGCAAGGTCAGAGATCCGCTCCTCGGTATTCAGAAGGGAGCAGGTCCGCAATTTGATGCCAAGGGAGACTAAGCGCATCGGTGGGATCAAGTTCATGATTTCCGGATTATCGAAGTATGATAAGTCGAAGTTGATCTGTGCCGCTTCCTCCAACTTCGACGCCGACACTTCCCTCAGCAAGTCGTTCAACAAGCCGGCGCTATGGGCACGTGCGTGGACGTTGATTCTTGGGTCATACTTGATCGTGCTACCGCTCCAGCTGCTCCGCTCGAGCATAGTTGGATCAGCCTGGACGACGCTTCGAAAAACAGCATCACTCGCGCGAAAGGCTAAGAACCAGAATAGCGACCAAGTGCGACCAATCTCATCAGGCGTATTCAGTAGTCGGGTAACAAGAAGAGCGTTCAGTGTTGCAGGGAGTGTGAGAGCATCACGAATCGAGGCAGAGCCTTCGCAAACGAAGCTGCTTAGGATCGTGTCGATGGTGGCGCCCCGGAGTAGAGCCTCCATCATGTGCGGCTTCCCCCGTAGAATTTCCGTTAGGGCGTCCGCGATCGTCGGGTGAGCAAACGACCAGACCCGGTCGCCTGATGCCGGCCCCCGCAAGAAGGAACCCTTTAGGTCGGAGAAGCTGTCGAGGATCCGCGGAAGCGTGATACCCGTGAGGTCCGTGACTGCCTGGGCTGCGGCCTGATCCGGTGCGCCTGAGTCGAACGCTCCCTGATGAACGTACACCAGCTGAAGAGCTGCTTGGGAGACCTCATCTAAGGCGTTGATAGTATCTATGAGGTGTTCGCGTGGCTCACTCATGAACCTTACCAGAGCTTCTCTGCGAATAGCCAAACTCTTCGTAAAGGTAGGATTACCAAGGCGTTCGGCTATTCCTGGCAAAAATCCGGGGGCTGCGGCTACTGTTTGCAAATGTGGCTTTACGCCTGCCTTCCAGCTTTGACTCTGAGTACCATAATTGATATGGTTATATAGGATTTGCGATTTTTCCTCAGGCAACAGTTCGGTGACATCCACGAGCGCACTTCCATCAATGAATACGGAAAGATTGCGCTGGCCAAGCCGTCGCTTAGCTGCTTCATAGATGTGCTTGCGGGAGGTCAGAAGAAACCGATTGCCCTTTGAGATTGCCGCCTGCACCTTGCGAAATGCCGATGACCAGTCTTGAACATAGTCTTCTCGAAGCACATTTGGCCCAAAAGCATCGTCAATCCAGAAGAACCTTCCCGGATCGTTTGGATTCCAGCCCGCCTCGAAGTCTCGTGGACTTGTCAGAGCCAAGACCGTATGATTGGGGTCTTCTGAGGCTATTGTTGATAGTATCGCCCCAATGGCTGATTTACCGCTTGAAGGATTCCCAAGGAGTAAAACGATCCCGTGTTCTGACAACGCTTTCACTGCCGAGCGATGGGCGCAGGTTGGCACGTAAGCCTTCAGCTTCGGAATCCAGTGATCGAGCAGCGCGCGGCTTTGTTGTGAGAGGCGTTCATCAAGTATTGACGTCAAATCACCCAAACCATAAATCTGAGGTACCAAAGCTCGAAGGCGCGGACTGCTCCGAATTGTGCGAACAATATACTGTTTTCCGAGCACATGTGCTTTTCGTACGCCCATGGAGCGCAGTTTCTGGCGAATTTCTATTGCTGTAGGCGCATTGACGCCCATATTTGTCATAAAGACATAGGTATCGGCCTGCCCGAGACGAACGAGTTCTCTGACGTGATCGAGCTCAGGTGTAAGATCAGACAGCCTTAATGTCTTCCCTGGCTCCGAACTATGCTTGCACTGTACACTCCCGATAGCATCTCTTTCGACGTCTTTAGCTGGAATTAGAAAAACCGCATCCTGGCCGCCATCTTGCGCTTCTCGAAAAATCTCCACCGGTCTACCGAGAACTACCTCGCAGACCTGTGAGCACAGATCCTGGAACGCCCGCCAACCAATCGTATGCAGTGCCAGATCGGACCAAGGGCCGTGGGCCACACGCTTTGGCTGCTGATTCGTCAGAACGAGATCTGTTGCGGAGTCAACCATCCCTTGCTCCACTGTTCCTCACTCCATCAGCCCGGCTGCAGCGGCAACCGCCAGCTACCAACCGGCAGCGGCGAACCAGTAGCCAAGCACTGGACGCATTTCGTCTACCGCGGGCAGATGGGCAAATTCAGGGCCGGTCCCTTCAGCTAGACGCACCGGCGGCGAATCCCCTTCCTCACCGATGCTTTCCAGAACCCGGGCCGCGCCTGCGCGGTCCAGCGCGCTGCCTATACGCTTTACCATCTGGTCACCATTGTCGAGACGCACGGCGAAGACGCGGCCGGCCAAAGCATCAGTCAAATCGACCCTGCCTAATGCTGGTCCGACCAGGACATGGTGTCCCGGCAGCAGCACCGGCGCCGCGCTCCAGCCCGCGTCGATCAATACCGCCCCCTCCATGCCGGCAAATGGCGTGTCGTCGTCATGGAAATCAAGAGGCTTCGCAGGTGCCGCCGCTTTGGCGAACAGGATGCCAGCGACCCCATGTACCGTGCACCGATCCTTGTCAAAAACCCGAGCAAAACCCTTCCGTTTGGCCATGCGCTGGACGGGCGTGCCATGCAGGACGATCGTGCTTTCCACACCTCGACCGGGCTGGAGCCAGCCGACGAATGGTGTTTGCCGCTCCCCGTCCCACACAACTGCAAGGCCCTTTTCCGGTCTCTCGTCAGCATCTACGACGATCACGTCTCCAGCGGTCAGCACGCCAGGTAACCAGTCGAGTCCACGCCCAATCGCGAGCAGACGATGGCGGCTTGGTATCAACCGCACGGGTCCGCTCGCCTCCTCCACCGCCTCGCCATTTACGGCAGTGCCGTCCTGCGCCGCAGCTCGCCCGATTTCTGACAGCTTTGCCGCCGGACATGGGCGAATGGGAAACGGGACTATCGTCGCGACAGCAGGCAGTGGGGCATTGGTCAACGCGCGATCCAGAAGGGCCTGCCCAGCATCGATCAGTCGCAGCAGCGCGTCCAGGTGGGCATCTACCCGTTCGGCATGGGCGAAGACCACCTGCTCCGACGGGAAGTGGGCTGCCCAATTAATTCCATTGCGGAACATGGGGTCATCAAAAGCTGCGTGCCCCACTAGATCCTTGAACGGCTTCTCAGCATACACGTCAGCGCGGTGCGTCAGAGCGCGCAGCTTTTCACGTAGCGGCTGCAGCGTCTCGTCGCCAGTCACAGCGGTGCTACTCGGCCAGATTAGGTCGCGGAACGCGCATTCCAAGGTCCGCCGCGCCTCCGTGCAGAAAGCCACAAGCCGGACCGGGTCGTGGTCTTCAGCCCGCCACATCTCTCGCTCACGGTCGATGTGCAGGCGGTGGCGAGCGATGCGCACACGATCCCGCCCGGTCGAGCGTGGTGTGATCTCCAAGTATGTGATCATGTCAGGGCGGAGTACTTGGCGGAACAAGCTGGCCGCGAAGTGGTGGTCGAATGTGACGACCAAAGGGCGGAAACCGTCGCCCGGCAGAGTTCCTAGCCCTTTGGCAAGCTGACGCTGGTTCGTCTCATCGAACAATGTCTGCGGATCATCTAATAGCAGCAGCGACAGGCCACCGTCGCGCCGCCGGATCTGTTCGGCCAAGGCGAGCGCGAAGGCAAACAGATGGGTGCGCAGGCGAGAGCCGTTCAGCAGCTCGCGCCCCTCGCCCTCCACCCCACCGCGCTCGGCAGGCAGGTGCAGGGAGCCATCTTTGATTCGCGTGCCGCGCAGCGCTGGTGCAGTGCTGGAGGTCGGCAGGTAGAAGCGATCCGTCCATGCTACCGTGCGGCCGTCGAGCGCGCTCAGCAGAGCATCAACCTGTGCCGACACCACACCGTCCAGCTTAGCTAGTTCATCCACCGCAGGGACGGCCTGCGTGGCGAGCCTAAGCGTCAACCGGCCGGCATCCCACCCATCCTTCAGCGATTTCAGGTCCCTCAGCGCCGCCTTGGCTGCCTCCAGCGGGTCGGCGCTGATCAGCGCTTGGTCAATAGCGGCCAGCCGCCGGGTCATAATGCCGGCTGTGGCTAAGTCGCCATCCTCGCCAAGCTCTGCGAACAGGGCGGCGCAGATGCGCGTGAGGTCGGCTGTTGCTGCGTGACACCAACGCGCCTGAGTCACCAGTTGAAGCAACCGGTTCGCCATAGCTTCGAACGCGCACCCGCGCAAGTTGTCCGGCAGCACCAGCGAGACCGGTTCAGGATCGGCAGGGAGCGCCGCGGCGACCGTGCGACCTCCGCCTCAAGTTCGGCTGCGAGTGGCGCAAGGTCGCCGGTCAGCCCAGCAGTTCGCGCGGCCGCAGTGGTGTAGGCGGTGCGAAACAGATCCGATGGCGCGGTGCCGGTCTGCGCGTCCAACGCCTGCCTAACCGCGAGGGGCAAAGCCTCGTGAAGATCTTGGCGCGCTCGGCGGTTCCAGTCATCAGCATCCAGATTCAAGGCCGCCTCGTCCCGTTCGGCCTCCGTCAACGCGTCGCGTACGGGTTTGCCGAGAACGCCGTCTATCCTGCCGGAAAGGTCCGAGGCACACACTGGGCAGCAATCCGGCGGCCAGGAGGCTTCTACGTTGTTGGCGTGGCGCCACTGGTCAATGGCGGTGTAGAGGCGCCGCCGCGCTGCTTGCCGCTTGTCCGCGTCCAACCGGGCGAATGCTTTAGCCAGCACCTGGGCGTTGGCCAGCAGCGCCTCAGCGGAGTCAAGGTCGGCGGAGGATAGCGTCCGCATGCGCTCGATCGTGGTGAACTCCGCTAGCCGGGAAAGATTGTCCGGGTGGAGCGCTTGGCGGGCGGCATCGATCTTCTTCCGCAAAACCTTTAGGTCAGCTGCCTCGACGTCCAGGCCGGTGGCCGCGCGAATGGCCTCACGCATCGCCGTGTCACGGCGATTCAGCTCGGCGGCGAGCGCGGTCAGGCCAGCCGCGCAGGCGGCGCCTTCGTCGGCCGCCGCTGGAGGCGCGGGAAGCACCTCAGCCGGCAGCGCCTCGCCCAGACGAAACTGCTGAGAGATAAGATCCACCTTCTTCTGGAAGGCCCCCTCAATCTCCTTCAGCGTCTTGCTCGTGTCCTTTGGAATCTCAGTCTTGACGTAACGTCGGACAGTGGTCTTCAGCCGTTCTCCCAGGATTTTCAGGGGATGGAGTCCCGTTAGGACGGCGATGCCCCGTGTCAGCGCGTTAGGGCTATCCAGCTGCAGCACCGGCAGGCGGGCCATGGTGAGCGCCGCAGCCTCAACTGCGATCTCCGACACGCCAAGCACCTCGTGCACCGAGGCCACTGGTCGCACGCTACCAGCAGGATCGATCACCTCCAGAGGACAGGAGAATCCCTTTTTCTCCGCCGCCAGCGTGCGTCGCAGGCAAACACGAGCCGTGCCGTCGGTGGCCTCGAACGTCATGGTAACGGAGGTGGCGAGCAGGGGCTTGCCGTCGGACCGGCAGGCGAGATCACTCCCTTCTGGAAATGGCACGATTACCGGCAACGACACACTGTCGCGCCTACCTGAACTGTCCGCGGCGGCAGGGTGTAGGTGTTGGTCAATGCCTCGCGGGCTCGGGTTCAGCCTGCGCACGCGGAATATGCCCGTCAGCCCCCAGGTGAGCGCGCGGGCGAACTGGCTCTTTCCAGCCGCGTTGCGACCGCGCAGCAGATTGATGGGCTGGCCTAGGTCAATGACGATCGGCTCCGGCACGTTGCCCGCCGAATCACAATGGCGGTGCAGTCCTCCAAAACTGATTGATAACCACTCGGACGAGGTGCCATTCGACCACAGCAGCACTGCCGGATAGCGCAGGTGCGTCCGTATGAGTCAGTGGAGCTTTGAGCGCATCAAGAAGCTCCAGTGCCTCTTTCTTCGATCCCTGCTTCGCTTCCTTCTCCCACAAGAGACGTCGAGCCGGTGGAGCATAAAAGGCAAGAATCTTCCGCGCGGACTCACCAATGGAAAAGTCATCGCCGTTGCCAGCTTTAAGGTGCATCCAGCCAGAAGGGACTGAATGGTCTCCTGAAAGGATAGGCGGGCGAGTTCGCGCGTCTGCGGAACCGTCGCGCTTGGCGGAACCTCCCCTATGCCGTCCGTCATGTCCGCCGCCCGTCACTAACCACCTTAACCGCGGCCGGTACCGTACCACTTTCGCGTCTCAGTAGAAAGAGAGCAGCGCCTCCTTATCATGGTGTTCGCCTTCCCCCATCGTCGGGCTGCTGCTGGAGTGGCGTCGATCACCGTGCCGTGGGACACGCCGTTGCTCCTCGGTGGTGCTCTTTACATCGTCGTCCCGGTGGTGGTGGCGCAGCTATGGCGGCGCGGCCCACTGGCGGCGGGCGACAGGACCGTCCTGAAGGGGATCCTGACGAGGCGCCAGCCAGTACCGCTGGTAGCGCTGCTGGCAATGTTAGTGCTGATGTTCGGCTTCCAGGAAGAACAGGTGCTGGCGCAACCGCTGGTCATCCTGCTGCTGGCGGTGCCGATCCTGATCCAGGTCTACTTGAACGCCGGGCTGGCCTACTGGCTGTCGTGCCGGCTGGGGGTTGTCTGGTGCGTCGCGGTGCCGGGGGCACTCATCGGCGCGTCCAACTTCTTTGAACTGGCTGTGGCGGCGGCGGTCAGCCTCTTCGGCCTGCACTCAGGCACAGCTCTGACTACGGTCGTCGAGGTGCTGGTCAAGGTGGCAGTCATACTGTCCGTCGTGCGAATCGTCACCGCGACGCGGGACTCGTACGAGGCACTCGTTGACCCGTTCGGGCTTGTAAAAGTTGAACCGCGTCGAGAAGTCCGTCATCCTGCGTACGGCTGATCCGGCCATGCCGTCCACATTGGCACAGCCCGAGGGCAGGAGTATGATCGCGACCCGGACCCTTCCAGGTGCGCGCGGGCCTAGTGGACACGCCTCTTCAAGCACCGCCGGAGTGGTTCACATGCGACTCTTTTTCTCCAATCTCAACCGGCCCAAGGCGGCCGCAAAGCTGCTCGCCCGCCACGCGCACCATGTGAAACTGTCAGCTGCACAGGAGGCGGTCGCAGGCGCGATCGGTTACCGCGACTGGCACGATATGGTCTCGTCCACGCTGGTCAGCCCGGTGCCTGCCACGCGGATAAATCTCGAGCAGGCCAAGTGCATCATCTTCTCGGTCGCAGACAGGTTGGCGGCCGATCATGGCGACGTGCAGTATGCGCTGTCCAAGTCCCGCCTGCTGGGCGATTTGACACTCGACGACGCCCTCAGGCTCCGCACCCATGATTTGGCGTGATCGGTTCTTCGGTCCGCCCGGGCGCGGCAAGGCTGGCACCATCGTCCGGGTGAAGGCACCCGGCTCGAACAGAACCCCGGCCTATCTGAAATCGATGGGACGACCCACGCACCTCTTCTACGATACGGGCTACGGCATATGCGCCGATTTCGAGGTCGTGACCCCGAGGGTGCCGCTGGAGGATTTCGCTCCGAGCCGCCTGTGGTTGCCTTATGGCTACTGGACGCTCAAGGATGGTTCCACCGTGACCTTCGCCCGGGACTACAAGCCGTTGTGGCACGTCACCGATGGCGGGATCACGCGCCTGGATCCATGGCTTTGGATCCGCGGGATCGAAAAGGAAAACCCATTTCCCGACGCTGGCCGGTACGATCGCTTGGTCACACGGTCCCGCCCGGACGCTGGCGCTCGATCATCTTGCGCGGAACCGGTTGTTCGAATTGCCGCGGGCTGCTCGACGCAATGCCCCATCTGTTCGCTCCCGACATCGACTCGATTTCCGGGGCCGTAGCACGCATGCAGGAGCGCGCGGAGCAGCTGCAGCCTAACAACGCCGCTTCGGCCTCTGTCGGCGGAGCGGCCTTGAGGAGGCTCAGCGCAACGCCGACGGGGGCTCGAGCAGACCGGGTACCGGAACCCGGCTTTTCAACACCATCGGCGCATAGCCGCCGATCCGGATTGTCCAGGACAACGGATTTACGGAAAGTCGGCGATCCGCCAGTGCGGATCGCCGGATTGGCGGCGCTCAGGCGCCGCCGTCGCCGAAGCGCCAGACCGGAATGCCCAGGCGCCGGGCCTTGTCGGCGAGGTTTGCCGCGATGCCCGAGCCGGGGAAGGCAACGATGCCGATCGGCAGCGCCTCCAGCAGGCGGTCGTTGCGCTTGAACGGGGCGGCCTTGGCGTGGCGAGCCCAGTCGGGGCGGAACAGCACCTGCACCACCTTGCGGTGCTCGGCCCAGCAGGCGGCGATCCGCTCGGCCCCTTTCGGGCTGCCGCCGTGCAGCAGCACCATGTCGGGGGTGCTTGGCGCGCACCTTGTCGAGCACCGCCCAGATGCGGTGGTGGTCGTTGCACTCCACCCCGCCGGTGAAGGGCGATGCGGGGACCCGCCGGGCAGCAGCGGCTCGGTCTCGGCCCGCCGCTTGGCGGCGAGGAAGTCGCGGCTGTCGATCAGCGCGGCGGTCAGGGTGCGGTGGCTGACCAGCGAACCGGCACGCGGTCGCCAGCCTGAGCCGGTGTGGACCTCGAACAGCTCGGCGGCGTGGTCGCGGAAGGCCTCCATGGCGGTGCGGCGCTCGATCAAGGTCAGCCCCTCGGCCAGCAGCCGTTCCAGTTCGACCGAGCGGATCTCCGAGCCGTCCTGCTCGCGCTGGCTGCGCTTCTGGGCGTCCTCGTTGTCGTCGAGCTCGCGCTGCACGCGGTCGGCGGCGCGGTGGAACAGGTTGACGGTGGACCACAGCAGGTCGGCCAAGTCGGGTTCCAGGCGGGTGTCCTGCAGGGTGGAGACCAGGGCGTCGAAGACGTCGGCCAGCGCGGCGCGGATGGCGGTCTCGTCGGGCAGCGGACGGGGATCGGGATCGTCCTCGAAGGGCCGGTGGCCGTAGAGCTGGAGTTCGGTCAGGGCGTGGTCGGTGGGGGAGGAGGCGTGGCGGAGCCCGGCGGCATCGGTGTCGGTGATCATGGCGGCTGCCCTTCGGCTGGAGGATCGGCCGCGCCCGTCGCGGCCTTCGTGGCGATCCCCCAGCGGCGGGCGGGGCGGGTCCGCACCCTCTTGGGCCGCAGCGCCAGCGGAGGACGGCGGGGGGCGGCTTTCTTGTCCCGCGAGGAAGGCCGGCTTGGCCGGCCGGGGAAGAAAGTTGCTCCCCGCCGTTGCGGAGCCGGCCCGGCGGCCGCCCGATCGCCCGCTGGAAGGCCGGGGCCGCGGCCTCCCGCCGGCGGGACCTGCATCCGCCCGCTCCGACCGGCGACCGTCCGCCGAGGCTCAGGCTCCCCACCGCCAGCCGCCGCCCATCCAGAAGCGCGCCACATCCTCCGGGGCGAGCTGGGTCCGCAGATGCGCCCGCAACGCCGCAATGCCGTGCGCCAGCAAATCGTCGTTGAGGTCGCCCAGCACCGGTGCCAGGACCAGCGCCTCGATGCCGAGGGCCTCGGCGCGGTTCCCCAGGCGCTCCGCCGCCCGAGCGTCCGGCGGCGTCGTTGTCGCGGGCGATGTAGAGGCGGCGCAGCATCGGCGGCAGGCACAGGGCGGCGAGGTGGCCGGCCGACAGTGCGGCGACCATGGGCACGGCCGGCAGGACGGTGCGCAGCGCCAGCATGGTCTCGACGCCCTCCCCCGCCGCCAGGACGTCGCGGGCCGTGCCGAAGCGGACGCCATTGCCGAGCAGCTGGCCCAGCGCCCGGCGCGGTGACGGCATCGCCGCCTTGCCGCGGCCGGACGGGTCGAGCCAGGTGCGCTGCACGCCGGTGAGGCCGCCATCCAGACCGGTGACGGCAGCGATCAGCGCCGGGCCTTGGGCGAGCCGGTCATCGGCGTCGCGGTACCAGCAGCGCGGCTGGAAGCGCAGGGAGCCGTATTTCCGGACATCCGGAATGCCGCGGTTGCGCAGATACGCTTCGGCCAACGTGCCGGCGAGCGGCCGGGAGCGGGCGAACAGGCGGCGGGCGGCCTCCGGCGATCCGATGGGGGCTGGAGGCTCCCACCGCGGCTCCGGCGGCGCCCGCGACGAAACCGAGGAAGACACGGGCCTCGTCGAGCACCGCGGCCAGCCGATCGAGACCGCGGTTGAGCCCGATGAGGTCGAGCAGGTCACCGTGCTCGCCGGTGGCAGCGTCGGCCCATCTGCCGATAGCACCCCCATGCAGCCGGACGTAGAGGCTCTCCCCCGGCGTGCCGTGGACGTCACCGACCCGCCAGTAACGTCCTTCCCGCCGCCCATGCGGCAGGTAATGGCGGCACACCGCCTCGGCCTCCCGCGCGAGGCGCTGCGCCATCTCCGACGCAACGGACATGGCGCCGGCCCCTTCACGGCCCCGTCCGGCCGACAACACGGAGCAGCGGGTGGCGGGCCAGCAGGGCGGCGAACACCGCCGGCCCGCGCTCGCCCACCGGCACGAACAGACGCAACGTCCAGGCGATGATCTCGGACATCAGCCCCAGCGCCTTCAGCCGCTCCACCATCCCTTCGCTGAAGCCGGACAGCTCGATCCGGTGAGTGCCCATCACCGTGACCCGGCGCAGCCGCAGCCCGTCGGCCAGATGCAGCACCGCCCGCCCCTCCAGCACCGAGGCCCAGGCCTGCTCCGCCGACGGCACCGGCACGGCACCGGCGCCGGCACCGAAATTGCGCTCGACCTCGGCCAGGGCGTCCGGCGCCACCACCCGGCCGATGACCCGTTCGCCGTCGTCGGTCTGCAACCGCACCACCCGCAGGTTCGTGTCCGGCAGATGCCGCCACACCGGCAGCAGCAGCCCGGTCACCAGATGCAGGGTGCTGGTCGAGAACTCCGGCACCACGGCGACCTCCGTTTCCCAGGCGGCGGCGAAGGCCTCCGGCTCGGCTGGGCGCCAGTGGCTCTGCGCCAGCTCGGCCACCATTACGGTCAGGCGCTCCATCGGCCGCAGCAGCCGCACCCGGCGCTCCACCGTGCCGTCGTCCAGCATCAGCCCGGCGGCGGGCACCGCCACCGCCGCCCGGCCCGAGCGGGCATTCACCAGCAGCCGCGCCTGCGGTCCGGTCCCTTTCTCCAGCGCCTCCTCCAGGCCCAGCGGCTGGTTCCGGTCGCGCCGGGCGAGCATGAACAGCCGGGTCTCCGCTCCGGTCGCCGCGTGGGTGTAAAGCGTTCGCCGGTTCGTCACCGTGAAACTGTCGGCCACCAGCGTCTCGACGCCGCGGTCGTAGGTGCCCGAGGCGATGGCCCCCTCGATCTTCGCGGCAAGCAACTGCTCGAACACGGTGAACAGCGTGTTCTGCAAGCCGATGGTCAGGGCCAGCAGCCGGTTGAGGAAGGTGGTGATCGGCGGCAGCTCCTCACGCAGGCCGCCGTCGCGGTCACACAGCGCCAAGCCGGTCGCCGCCTCGAACGCGCCCAGCGAACAACCCTCGACCTTGCCGGCGTGCAGCAGGCCGTAGAGCTGGCGCAGGGCGGCATGGGCGTAGACGGATTCCAGATTGTCGTCGGCGCGGAACAGGCCCTGCCCGCCGGTCTGGCGCTGGCCGCGGGTGATGGCGCCCAGCGTGTCGAGCCGGCGGGCGATGGTCGAGAGGAAGCGCTTCTCCGCCCGCACGTCGGTGGCGACCGGACGGAACAGCGGCGGCTGCGCCTGGTTGGTGCGGTTGGAGCGGCCCAGCCCCTGGATGGCGGCGTCGGCCTTCCATCCGGCCTCCAGCAGGTAATGCACCCGCAGCCGTTGGTTCTTGGCGCCGAGATCGGCGTGGTAGCTGCGGCCGGTGCCGCCGGCATCGGAGAAGACCAGGATGCGCTTCTCGTCATCGAGGAAGGCCCGGGTCTCGGCGAGGTTGGCCGAGCCGGGGCGGCTCTCCACCACCAGCCGCTCGTCCCCGCCGGGATCGGTCTTGCGCACGATGCGCCGCGAGCGGCCGGTAACCTCGGCGACCATGGCGGCGCCGAAGCGCTGGACGATCTGGTCGAGCGCCCCCCGGCACCGGCTCCAGCGCCGCCAGCCGCTCGATCATGCGGGCGCGCCGCTCGACCGCCTCGCGGCACGGCACCGGCTGGCCGTCGCGCCACACCGGGCGCGATGACAGATTGCCGTCGGCGTCGGTGAAGGGTTCGTGCAGCTGCACCGGGAAGGAGTGGACGAGGTACTCGAGGACGAGTTCGCGCGGCGTGACGTCAATCGACAAATCGTCCCACTCCTCGGTGGGGATGTCAGACAGGCGGCGTTCCATCAATGCTTCGCCGGTGGAGACGAGCTGCACCACCACGGCATAGCCGGTGGCAAGGTCGCGCTCGATGGACTTGAGCACGGTCGGCGTTTTCATCGCCGAGATCAGATGGTTGAAAAATCTTTGGCTTGGCACCCTCGAACGCCGAGCGGGCGGCGGCCTTGGCGGCGCGGTTCAGGGTGCCGCCAGCCCCGGTGACGTTGGCGGCTTCCAGCGCCGCGGTCAAGTTGGTATGAATCACTTGAAAAGCAGCGGCGTAGGCGTCGTAGATCGCCACCTGTCCCGGTGTCAGCCGGTGCTCGACCATCTCGTAACGGACCCCTTCGAAGGAGAGCGAGCGGGCGGCGTAGAGACCGAGAGCCTTGAGGTCGCGGGCCAGCACCTCCATGGCGGCGACCCCGCCGGCCTCGATGGCCTGGACGAACTCGGCGCGGGTGGCGAAGGGGAAGTCCGCCCCACCCCACAGGCCGAGGCGCTGGGCGTAGGCGAGGTTGTGCACGGTGGTGGCGCCGGTGGCCGAGACGTAGAGCACGCGGGCGTCCGGCAGGGCGTGCTGGAGGCGCAGGCCGGCCCGGCCCTGCTGGGAAGGGACGGCAGCACTGCCCTCGCGGCCGAAGCCGGCGGTGCCGCCGGCGTTGCGCAGGGCGTGGGATTCGTCGAAGACGATCACCCCGTCGAACTCCCGGCCCAGCCAGTCGACGATCTGCTGGACGCGCGGCGCAGCGCCCTCGCTGCCGTCGCCGCGCAGGGTGGCGTAGGTGGTGAAGACGATGCCGCGCTCCAGGGCGATCGGCACGCCGGGGCGGAAGCGGGACAGCGGGGTCACCAGCAGAGGCTCCTGGCCGAGGGCGGACCAGTCGCGCCGGGCGTCCTCGATCAGGGTGTCGGACTTGGAAATCCACAGCGCCCGCTGGCGGCCCTTGAGCCAGTTGTCGAGCAGGATGCCGGCGACCTGCCGGCCCTTGCCGGCGCCGGTGCCGTCGCCGAGGAACCAGCCACGGCGGAAGCGCACCGCGTCCGCGGCATCGTCCGGCGCGGCCGAGACGACGTCGAAGGTCTCGTCCACCGTCCAGGCGCCGGCGAGATGACCGGCGTGCGCCTCGCCGGCCAGGATGACGCTTTCCAGCTGGGCGTCGGAGAGGACGCCGCCGGTGACCAGGGTGGCGGGCAGGTGCGGGCGGTAGCGGGGCTTGGGCGGGGCGACCGCGGCCATGGCGGCGGACTGGACCAGCGGCGTCGGGTGCGGCTGGGCGCCGGGGATGGCGATGGATTGCAGCGCGTAGGGTTCGTAGAGCACGGCGGTGAGGCGGGCGCCCGCCTCCGGTGTCCAGTCGCGCGGCTCGTATTCCAACTCGGCGACCACCGGGCCGGACGCTGGCGTGCACACCGTCGGCACAGCCGCCGCCCGGCGCACGGGCCGTGCCACCGTGGCGCGGGCCAGCACCGGCAACGGAGCCGCTGCCGACGCGGAAACGGAAGCACGCGGCGGCACGCCGCGCCGGACCCAGTCCAGCAGCGTGGCGGCATCCGGGGCCATGCCCGGCGAGGCCGGGAAGACCGCCGGGTCGTCGGCAGGCACACGGTCGATGACCGTCAGCCGGGTGTCCACCGTGGTGCCGTGGCGGGCGTAGACCCGGCCGTCGATGGCGGCGGAGAAGACGACACGGCCCCGCTCCTGCAAGCGAACGAAGGCGTCGCGCCACGCTGGATGCCCGGGCGCCAGCCCGGCGCCGGTGACGGCGACGAGGCGCCCGCCCTCGGCCAGCCGGGCCAGGGCCGAGGCGAGGTGGCGGACAGCGGCGTCGGCCACCCGGCCGTCCACCGCCGCCAGCGCCGAGAAGGGCGGGTTCATCAGCACCGCCGTCGGCCGGACCGCGGCATCGAGATGGTCGTGGATGGCGGCGGCGTCGAAGCGGGTCACCGGGACGCCGGGGAACAGGCCCTCCAGCAGGGCGGCGCGGGCTTCCGCCAGTTCGTTGAGGACAAGAGGTGCCCCCGCCTGTTCGGCGAAGACGGCGAGCAGGCCGGTGCCAGCCGAGGGCTCCAGCACGCGGTCGGCCGGGGTGAGCGCGGCGGCGGCGGCCACCACGCCGGCCAGCGGCAGCGGGGTGGAGAACTGCTGTCGCGCTTGGCTCTCCTCGGAGCGGCGGGTCTGGCTGGGCAGCAGCATCGCCACCCGCTCCAGCATGGCCAGGAACGCCGCCGGGCTGGCGGCGCGTGCCTGCATGGCCGGACCGAAGCGGCGCAGGAACAGCACCTGCGCCGCTTCGCCGGCGTCGTAGGCCAGCTTCCAGCTCCACACGCCCTCGGCGTCGGAACCGCCGAACGCCGCGGTCATCGCGGCGCGCAGCGTGCCGGCGTCGATGGCCCGGCCGCGTTCGAGGCCGGGCAGCAGCCGCTCCGCGGTGGCGAGCAGGGCCGCCGCGGTGTCCACCGGGGGCGGGGAACAGGGGGCGGCAGCATCGGTTCGGAGGTCGGCGGTCAGGGTCATGGCGGAGGGTCCGGGAGAGCGGGGAGACCAGCGGCCGGCGGACGCTCTCTCGATCCGCTCCGGCTCACCCCGCCCCCGCCCTCCTCGCCCTCTACCCGCCGCCGGGATCGAACGGCGGGTCGTAAAGCTCAAATGCGTTCCCGTCGGCCAGATGCCCGAAGGGGGTGAGCACCACCTCGCCACCGCGTTGCGCGACAGCGCACAGAATGAAACGGGTCTCGCCGGTGCGGGCGTCGGTGCCCTGCACCAACGCCAGATCGCCGGCCGCCGCGGCGCGCAGCAGCGTCTCGAAATTCGCCTTCACGAAGTCAGGGATCGGCATGGCGGTTCTCCCAGAAGACAGGAGCCCGGCGCGGCGGCCGGGCTCGACAAGGGACAAGGTGAGGGGTACGGATCATGCGAGGCAGCCAAGGCGGCGTTCGGCCGCACGGATGGCGGCCAGCGCCGCCCGGAACCGCGCGGCGCCATGCTCCTCGCTGAAGTCGGCGCTCAAAGCCACGGCCCGGCAGGCGGCATGGATGTCGGCGTCGCCGACCATCTCCGGCGCCAGCCGGGTCAGCGTGTTGTCGGTCTCGATCACGGTACGGATTTCCTCCCGGACGTTCTCCTCGGCCAGGTGCAGCAGGACATGCTCCCGCTGCATCCCCCGATCCGGAAGGGCGGATTCACCGTGGGCTGGCATCACGATGACGACGGCCTCGGTGGTGATCACGAGGACCGGGGCGCCGCCAGCGAGAGCGGCGGCCGGCAGACGCACGACCAGGGTGACGAAGGGCTCGGTCATGACGAACCTCCAGAAACGAGGACGGAGGCGGAGCGGCCGGAGCCGCTCCGCAGCTTCCGGGTCACGCGGCGGCCGCCTCGGTACGGTCCGCATCGTCCCCACCGTCCGGGCTCTCCCCGTTGCCGGTCAGGAAGGCCGGCAGGGAGGCGTCGCCGCCCTCCGCATCGCCCTCCGCGCCGGCATCGCCGTCGGCCGCCGGCTCCAGCGGCCGGCGCAGCGGCTCGGGCAGCCAGCCGCTGCCGGCCAGCAGCCGCTCGGCCTCCTTGGCCATGTCCGGCTTGCGCAGGTGGTCGATCAGCTGCGCCGCCTCCGGACCACGCGCCTCGCGCACCGCCTCCAGGATGCGCGCCTTCGGTACCCGGCCGAGGTAGCTGTCCACTGTCGCCGTCCAGCCGGCCGCCGCCATGTCGAGACCGACCGCCGCGGCCAGCAGGTCGGCGTGGGCGGCGCGCTGCGGCGCCCGGTTCCACGGTTCGTGCACCGCGTTGACGCCGAAGGAGACGCAATGGGCGAACAGGGCGGCCCGGCTGTCGCCGTCGAACCCCACCAGCATTTCCCACAGGGCGGCCGGTTCGCCCGGCAGCTGGGTGCTCCAGGCGCGCTGGCGGGCGTCGATCGCCCGGGCCGCGGTGCTGGCGGCGAGGTCGGGCGGCTGCAACCCGAAGCCGGCGCTCTTCAGCTCCAGCTCCAGGCAGGAGGCGCCGGGGCGCTGGGTGAAGGTGCGCAGGCACAGCGCGTGCAGCACCGCCAGGAAGGCGGTGTCGGGATCGTTGGCCAGCGCGTCGCGCAAAGCGAGCGTGCGGTGCACGCTCAGCTCGATCAGCAGCCGCTCGGGCAGCGGCCGCAGCCCCTCGTCCTCCTCCGCGGTGGCCGACTCGGTGACCGGCACCGGGGCCGACACGCTGGCACCGCCGGCGATCGCGGCGGGCTGGGCGGCCACCGGCCCGCCACCGGCCGGGACGGCGGACGTCTCCTCGCCACCGGCCGGAGCCACCGGCTCGACCGGCGCCTCGTCCTCCGGCCGCACGTAGCCACGGTCGACCTGGAGCTGGCCCTCGACGTCGACGCTGACGAACACCCCGGCCCGCGCCACCTCGGCGGTCTCGTAGACCAGCGGCCGCTCCTCCAGCGCCCGCAGCTCCACATTGATCTCGGCGAGGCGGTGCGCCACCCGATCCAGCTCCTCCGCTTCCGCCGGCTCGCTCCCCTCCAGCCGCTCGTACTCGGCGTGCAGCGCGTCGTAGGTCGCCTGCTCCGCCTCGCTCAGCGGTACCGGCTCGCCAACCAGACGGCGCAGCCCCCGGCTGTGCCCGTAGGGGAAGGCCAGCGCCACCTCCACCCACGTCCAGCCCTCCGCCCGCACCGTGGCGGCCTCGGCCTCCAGCTTCTCGGCGACCAGCCGGTCGAGCAGCGCCGGGTCCTGCAGCCAGCCGCCGTCGTCGTGCTGGAACAGGTCGCGCATCACCGCCCCGCCGGCCGTCTCGTAGGCCTCGACGCCGACGAACAGCGCCCGCTTGTCCGACGCCCGCACCGCGCCTTCGGTGAGGAGCCGGCGGATCTGGTAGGGCTCGCGGCTGTAGGCGCGCGACAGCGCCTCCCACACCTGCTCCTGACGGACGTGGTCGCCACTGACGGTGAAGGCCATCAATTGCTCCAACGTCATGCGGTCCTCGGCGTAGGCGTCGAGCAGGGCCGGCGCGACGGCGGCCAGCTTGAGGCGCTGCTTCACCACGCCGGGGGCGACAAAGAAGCGGGCGGCGATCTCCTCCTCGCCCAGCCCCGCCTCGCGCAGGGTGTGGAAGGCGCGGAACTGGTCGAGCGGGTGCAAGGGTGCCCGCTGGACGTTCTCGGCCAACGAGTCCTCCTCGGCAAGGCCGGCCGTGCGCACGACGCAGGGCACCGGCTGCGTCTTGCTCATCCGCTTCTGCTTGACCAGCAGCTCCAGCGCCCGGAAGCGGCGGCCGCCGACCGGCACCTCGAAGACGCCGGTCTCGACCCCCTCGGCGTCGAGCACCGGGCGGACGGCGAGGCTGTGCAGCAGGGTGCGCCGCGCGATGTCCTCGGCGAGCTCCTCGATGGAGACGCCGGCCTTGACCTTGCGGACGTTGGCCTGGGACAGCACCAGCTTGTTGAAGGGGATGTCGCGCGAGGTGTTGAGGACGATCTTGGGCGTGGCCATATCGAACTTCTCCGCGACGGACGGCCGGGAGCCTTTCTCCCAACCTCCTCATCCGTCACCCCGATGTCCGCCCTCCTTTCCCTCTTCCCTGCGGCACGGTTCCGCAAGCGGCCGGCGCTCTCTTTCCTGCCCGAACGGCCGCTTGCCGGGAGGGCACCGCCACGCGCATCATCCCGTCCAAGGCAGCCGCGCGTTCGGAGAGGGTTTTGTGTTTGTGGTGGACGAGGTGATGGCCGCGGCGGTGCGCCGGGCCTACGACGAACGCGGCGAATGGTCGGCGGTGGCGGAACTGCGGCGCCACGTGTGCATCGACGACAACGCCGAGGCCCTGCGGGTGGTGCGCACCATCGCCTCGTGGTGCCGCTCCCCGGAGGCGTCCGGGAGGCCACCCGCCTGAACGCCCGGTCCGTCACCGCGCCGTCATGACGGACCGCCTCACCCGCGCCGTGCGCCGACGATCGGGGATGCGGGCGTCGTCGTAGGGGCTGTCTTCCGATCGCCGCAGGGCGATCCCGCGCGCCTCGGCGCGGTCGGCCGCTTCGACCGGGTAGGTCTCAATCCCGTACACCGCACCGGCGTTCGAGAACACGACCTCGACCATGAAACAGGACGCGGCCGGTTGTTTCACAGGGGTCATCACACATCCTCCGGCAAGGGCTGCGTCGGGAAGGGAGGCAGGGCCGGCTTCGGACGGTCCTCGTTCCCTTCGGAACCAGGAGCTACACACCGCACAGGCCCTCGCATTCGTTGGGCCAGAGATCGAGCTGGCCGCGGTCGGCATCGGTCGCCAGGTCCGCCTCGTCGAGCGGCACGGCCGAGCGGTGGAGATAGACCTCGCCGCGGATGCCGCGAAAACCGGTGCGGATGGCCCGGTCCACCGCGACCGCGTCGGCCCAGGCGTCGGGATCGCCGTCGCGCAGCCGCCGCCAGTGGGCGTCGGAGTGGAAGGGGCAGCCGATGCATGCGCTGCGGGGCGGCTCCGGATAGCCGTGCCGGGCCAGCCAGAGCAGGCAGTCGCGCCGCGTCATCCGCCGCTCGACCAGCGGCCAGCGGTTGACCTGCCAGCCCTCGACCGACGGCTTCATGCGCGCCGCCTCGTCCAGCGAAATCCCCAGCCACGCCTCCACCACCGGGGTCTTGGGCGAGCGCCGGCCGGCGATCCCGGCCAGTTCGCGCACCTTGCGGCGGATCGGCACCACCTTGTAGTCGCCGGTGCACTGTCTGCGGATCATGCCGATGGTGACGCGGCCGGCCGGCAGGACGCGCGTGCCGACGACGACCGTCCCGCCCTGGCCGTCCTCGCCGACGAGCGGGACCACGGTCCCGGGCGGGATGACGGTGCGGGTGTAGGCGGGGATGGACGCCCGGCGTTGTCCCCGCACCCCGGCCTGAAGGTCGGCCCGGAGGTCGCCGGCCGAGACGACGTGGACCGGAAAGGGCAGCACGCCCGGTGCCATCAGCCAGGCGAGGTGGCGATAGACCGCCTGCGGCTCCCAACCGGTGTCGGCGAAGACGGCGCAGTGGGGCATCGGGCCGACGGCGCCGTGCGCCGACATCAGGGCCAGGGTGGTGGACTGGACACCAGCGCCGAGGCTGAGGACGCGCAGCCGGATTGCCTCCGCCGCCGGCTCAGGCGGCGGGCACCATGAGGAGAGCGCGCCCATCACACGGTCTCCCGCTCGTCACCGGCCACGGGGACGGTTTCGGGCAGGAAGCCGAGGAGATAGTCGGCCGCCTTGCTGGCTTGGCTGGCGGCGCGGACGATGGCATGATTGTCCGCGCGAAGGACGTCCAACCACGCCCCAAGGTAATCGGCGTGGCGGACGGTGGGGACGATGCCGAGCGCCGCGCAGAGAAAGGCGGCCGAAATTTCGGCAATGAGCTCCTCGAAGGCGTACTTGCGGGAGCCGAAGGACCCGGACAGATCCCTATTCAACCTTTCCGAGTGGCCACTGCTGTGACTCAGCTCATGGAGAGCCGTTCTGTGCCAGTTCACGGGCTCGAAGAAGGCCTGCGGAGGCGGCACCTGCACGTAGTCGTGCTGGGGGCTGTAGAAGGCCCGGGTGCCGCCGATGCGGAACTTGATGCCGCTGGCCCGGATCAGCGCCTCGGCCCGTGGCAGGATCAGTCCCTCCGGGATCGGCGGCGGC
Organism: Azospirillum sp. INR13; assembly: GCF_015390205.1. Classification (NCBI taxonomy): domain Bacteria; kingdom Pseudomonadati; phylum Pseudomonadota; class Alphaproteobacteria; order Rhodospirillales; family Azospirillaceae; genus Azospirillum; species Azospirillum sp. INR13. The sequence goes on along the minus strand of NZ_VUOI01000018.1, from coordinate 29,374 downwards.
GCCACGGCGATGCCCTCGGGCAGGCCCTCGCATTGGTCGCAATTGAAGACCGTGAAGCGCTTCAGGAAGGGGACTGCCTGGGGCTCGTCCCCGGCGTCCCGCGCGCGGCGGCGTTCGTCGTCGGGGATGAAGCGGTCGGCGTAGACGACGGTGGTACCGCGCTCGCCCTTGCGGACGTGGCCGCCCAGAGCCAGGGACTGACGGAACGTCAGCCAATTCTGGCCGGAGAAGCCGCGGGCGACGACGGCGCCCCACAGGATGAGCACGTTCACGCCGGTGTAGGCGCGTTCGGTGGCGGCGTTGCGCGGCAGGCCGAGCGGGGCGGCGGCGGCCGGGGTTCCCCAAGGCTGCACCCAGGGCAGCCGGCCGGCTTCCAGCTCGGCGATGATGCGGGCGGTGATCTCGGCGTAGAGGCTGGTCCGGTCGGAACCGGAGCGGCCGGTTGGCGCGGTGTCGGGCATGGCGGGTCTCCGCGACGGGCTGGCCGGAAGCCTGTCCTCCAGCCCTCAAGCCCGTCGCGAACACCGCCTCGGCCCTCTCCCTCTTGGTGCGCCCGCCTCCTGCCGGCCGACAGGATGGCCAAACAAAAAATGGCCCGGCGTTGATGCCGGGCCGTTCGAGATGGAAAGGGGGCAGGCCGTCAGCCGCCGTCGCCAGGATCGACGCCGTGGTGCAGGGGCTGGGCCCGCCCCATCCAGGGTTCCGGCCGGATGCAGCGCACCCAGTCGGCAAAGCCGGGGATGAAGCCGAGGTCCTCGCGGACGTGTTGCTCCCCGATCAGCCGCACCGGCACGACGCGGCCGGTGGACAGCGTCAGCGTGACGCCGTACAGCGTCTCCAGCAGGAAGATGCCCTCGGCGTGATGGCGCAGGGCCCGGTGGCGGAAATCAGCGGTTATGGCTTTCGAGCCGTCGATCCACTGGTGCAGGGCCATGTACTCGTCCGCCGTCCCTCCCCAGGTGCGTGCCGACGACAGGGCATGATGATACGCGTGTGCCATGGCGGCCTCCCTTAGAAGTCATGCTCGTAGTAGTCGCTGGCGGTATAGCGCTCGTTGTATTCCAGGCGGACCGCCCGCCCGGAAACGTCGAGGACGAGGACGCCGAACGCGCCGTCGCCGTCTTCCCAGCCGTCGTGGGTGGCGGTGAGCAGGTCGTAGGTCAGCGCCTCGACGGCCTCGCCCAGCGGCAGGGGCCGCCGCTCCAGGGCCGAGCCGTCCCAGAGCGGGGGTGACGATCTCGGCGGTGCCGTCGGGTAGCGGCATCTCGGTTTTGCCGGCCTGGGCGTGGATGGCCTCGATCTGGCCGGAATCGCCATAGCCGTCGAAGGTGACGGTGACGATGGAGAGCCCCGCCGCGGCCAGCGCCGCCAGGACGGCGTCCTTGTTGAGGGTGCGGGCCTCGGTGGCGAGGCGGCCGTGCGCCTCGGCCCGGGCCTGCCACAAGGCCGGCTCGGCTTCGGCCGGTGGTGCGGCGGGCACCCCGCCGATGGTCTCGTCGTGGTTGGAAGCGCACATGTCCGGTCTCCGCGACAGGCCGGCCGGAAGCCTGTCTCCCAGCCCCCAAGCCCGTCGCAAACACCGCCTCGGCCCTCTCCCTCCCCGTCCCACGCCTTCCGGCAGGACGGACGGCCAGACAAAGGCCCGGCTCTGACGCCGGGCCGTTCGTGGTATGGAGCGGGAGAACCCTCAGCCGTCGGTGACGGGATCGATACCGGGAGGAAGGGGGCGGGCCCGGCCCATCCGGAGGACCGGCCGAATGCAGCGCACCCGGTCGGTGAAGCTGGAGACGAAGAAAGTCATCGCGGACGCGGCCTTCCGATCAAGGGCGAAACCGGCGGTCTCCCGTTGACGCCTCACGGCAGCCACGCTGAAGTGGCGGTGATGATGTCCATGCAGGCTTCCCAGTTCCACCGCACAGCGGAAGCGGTCCCTTCCGTCGCCGGCGCCTATGTTCTGCTCGTCAGGCTGGCGGAGGCGATGGACGTCGCCCTGCCCGGCCGGGCCAAGGCCATTCTGCCGCCGGGGCGGTACCTGTACTGCGGCAGCGCCCGCGGCCCGGGTGGACTGCGTGCCCGCGTTGGCCGTCACATGCGCCGGGACAAGAGCGTTCGCTGGCACATCGACCGCCTGACCACAGCGGGTACCGTGACCGGCTGCTGGGTTTTTCCCGCCGGCGACGAATGCGCGCTGGTCGCACGCCTCGCCGCCCTGCCGGTCCCGATCCCGGGGTTCGGCAGCAGCGACTGCACCGTTTGCCGGAGCCATCTCCTGGCGTGGCCCGATGGCGTCGCGCTGCCCTTCGGCGCACCCGATGTTTCCCCGACCGCCGCTGGACCGGACGTCGCCCGGGTGCTATCGGTCGCGGCCATGACCGATACCGTGGACTTCACCGCCGCCGAACGCGACCTGATCCGCCGCGCGTTCATGAGCCGCTGGTCGGAACCGCCGCGGCTGGCGGACGGCATCCTCCTGAAACGGTGGGCGACCGGCCCGCGGAGAGGCGAACCGAAGCTCCCGGCCATCGTCCAGAGCCTGCTGGAGCGCGAGCTGGTGACGATCGCCGAAACGGATCGGGGGTTTCCCCGCGCCCATTTCACCGCGGCGGGTTACGCCGCGCTGCGGGCCATGGCGGCCAGCCCGCGGCATCTCCCGCCGGAGCGCTATGGTCACCTCATCGACGAGCTCGCGCGCCGGCTGGAGGACCGCTGATGTTCGGGCGTCCGGCAGGCGTCTCGATCGGCGACCAGTTCACCAAGGTCGGCCAGCCGTCACGGGTGTTCATCGTGATGGCTCTGGACAACCGTCCCGGTCGGCCACCGCACGCGTTCGTGTCCGCGGCACCGAACGGTGGGGACCGCCGGCTGATTGCGGTCTCCGCGCTCACCGATCCGACCCTGTTCAGACGACTGTGAAAAGGGTGAGCACGGCGCTGTTCACACCGCAAACGCTGAGCCGATCAGGGCACCTGGACAGCCGGCACCCCGCTGAAGAAGCGGAGCTTGTGCCGGATCGTCTTCCCCACCTCAGGGGAGACCATGGTGAAGCTCCGCGTGCCTCGCGGTCGGGACCGGGTGACAGCACATCGCCGCTGCTCCATGCTCAAGGGCCATGCCGAAGCCGCCGCTCTCCGATTCGACCCGTTCTGCCGCCGAGGACCGCGAGCCGCTGTCCGGGCTGGTGGAGCGCGTCACCTACCACAACCCCGAGAACGGCTACTGCGTGCTGCGGGTCAAGGTGCGCGGCCACAAGGATCTCGTCACCCTGGTCGGGCACGCCGCCTCCGTCTCCCCCGGCGAATACATCCAGGCGTCGGGCCGCTGGGAGCAGCACCGCGAGCACGGCCCGCAGTTCCGCGCCGCCTTCCTGCGCGCCGCCCCGCCAACCACCCTGGAGGGCATCGAGAAGTACCTCGGCTCCGGCCTGATCAAGGGCATCGGCCCGGTCTACGGCAGGAAGCTGGCCCGCACCTTCGGCGAACAGGTCTTCGACATCATCGAGACCCAGCCGCAGCGCCTGATCGAGGTGCCCGGCATCGGGCCGAAGCGCATCGCCAAGATCACCCGTGCCTGGGCCGAGCAGAAGATCGTGCGGGAGATCATGGTCTTCCTGCAGAGCCACGGCGTCGGCACCTCGCGCGCCGTGCGCATCTTCAAGACCTACGGCGCCGACGCCATCCCGCTGGTGACCGAGAACCCCTACCGGCTGGCCCGCGACATCCGCGGCATCGGCTTCCGCACCGCCGACACCATCGCCGAACGGCTGGGCATTCCCAAGGATTCAATGATCCGGGCGCGGGCCGGCGTCTCCTACGCCCTGCTGGAGGCGGTGTCCAACGGCCACTGCGGCCTGCCGGAGGATGAGCTGCTCAAGCTGGCCGAAGAGTTGCTCGACATCCCGCAGCCGACGCTGGCCGAGGCGGTGCGGCTGGAGATCACCGAGAGCAGCGTGGTCGCCGACACGGTGAAGGAGCGGCGCTGCATCTTCCTGATGCACCTGTGGCACGCCGAACGCGAGATCGCCGACCGGCTGACAGCCCTGGCCGACGGTGCCCCCTCCTGGGGGGTGATCGACGCCGGCAAGGCGATTCCCTGGGCGGAGGGGAAGCTTGGGATCGCCTTGGCGGCCAGCCAGAAGGAGGCGGTGGCCAGGGCGCTGGCCTCCAAGGTGCTGGTGGTGACCGGCGGCCCCGGCGTCGGCAAGACCACCCTGGTGCGCTCGATCCTGACGATCCTCACCGCCAAGGGTGTGCGCGTGGCGCTGTGCGCGCCGACCGGGCGGGCAGCCAAGCGGCTGTCGGAGACCACCGGCCTGGAGGCCAAGACCGTCCACCGGCTGCTGGAGACCGACCCGGCCAACGGCGGTTTCCGGCGCGGTGCCGAGGCCCCGCTGGAGTGCGACCTGCTGGTGGTGGACGAGACCTCGATGGTCGACGTCCCCTTGATGGCGGCGCTGCTGCGCGCCCTGCCCTGGCAAGCCGCGCTGCTGCTGGTCGGCGACGTCGACCAGTTGCCCTCGGTCGGCGCCGGGCAGGTGCTGGCCGACGTCATCGGCTCCGGTGCCGTTCCGGTGGCGCGGCTGAGCGAGATCTTCCGGCAGGCGGCGGAAAGCCGCATCGTCATCAACGCTCACCGGGTGAACGCCGGGCGCATGCCCGACCTGGAGGTGCCGGCGGAGGGCGGCAGCGACTTCTACTTCGTCGCCGCCGATGATCCGGAGGACGGCGCCCACAAGGTGGTGGAGATCGTGCGCGAGCGCATCCCCCGCCGCTTCGGTCTGGACGCGGTGCGCGACGTGCAGGTGCTGGCGCCGATGCAGCGCGGCGTGCTCGGCGCCCGCGGGCTGAACCTCGCGCTTCAGGAGGCGCTGAACGGCGACGCGTCGAAGCCGTCCGTCGAGAAGTTCGGCTGGACCTACCGGGTGGGCGACAAGGTGATGCAGACCGAGAACGACTACGAGAAGGAGGTCTACAACGGGGACATCGGCACCATCGTCGGGCTGGACGCCGAGGAGGGGGAACTGGCCATCGAGTTCGACGGCCGCCTCGTCCCCTACCCGTTCGGCGAGCTGGACCAGGTGACACTGGCCTACGCCACGACGATCCACAAGGCGCAGGGCTCCGAGTATCCCGCCGTCGTGATTCCGGTGGCGATGACGCACTACATGATGCTGCGGCGGAACCTGATCTACACCGGGATCACGCGGGGCAAGCGGCTGGTGGTGCTGGTCGGCCAGAAGCGGGCGCTGGCGCTCGCGGTGCGGACCTCGGACGAGGGGCGGCGCTGGTCGAAGCTGCGCGACTGGCTGGCGAATCGCTGACGCAGTCCCCGCCGCCACGGTTCGGCGAGAGCCCCCGCCCCACCGGCCTCGCCCTTTCCAGGGGCAATTTCACCCCTCAAGGTATGCAGTATCTACGTGCCAGCCATCGCAATGGCGCAACTCTGGCCGCCGAATCTATCCGGGAGTTTCCGCCCTGGTGCTTCCACGACGCTGCCACGGACGGGCGCGAGAGGGCTTTTCGCGGACATGGAAAAGCCCTTGAAAACCGTTAGTTTTCAAGGGCTTGGAAGTGGTTGCGGGGGCAGGATTTGAACCTGCGGCCTTCAGGTTATGAGCCTGACGAGCTACCGGGCTGCTCCACCCCGCGGATGTCTCTCATATAGGGTGATGGATGTCGTGACGATGCCGGCGATTTGAGCTTCGGTTTGACGTCTCTTGAGCCTGAGTGACCTGGCGGCGACCTACTCTCCCACGTCTTAAGACGCAGTACCATTGGCGCGGAGGCTTTTCACGGCCGAGTTCGGGATGGGATCGGGTGTTTGACACCTCGCCATGACCACCAGGTCACCAAGGCTCAAGACCGACGCTGTTCCGAAGCGTATCGCTGTTCAGTGCAAGTGATTGAGGATGTATCGAACCGGCGGCGTTGCGTCAAGCAGGGCCTTTCCAAGCAGGCTTGCTGCTGCGCATGGCGCGGTTTGTGGTGTCGAGATCAAGCCGATCGAGCGATTAGTAAGGCTTAGCTTCAGGCATTGCTGCCCGTCCACATGCCTCCTATCGACGTGATGGTCTGTCACGGCTCTCAAGGGAGCTCTGGTTTAGAGGTGGGTTTCCCGCTTAGATGCTTTCAGCGGTTATCCCGTCCATACTTAGCTACCCGGCCATGCCACTGGCGTGACAACCGGTGCACCAGAGGTATGTCCATCCCGGTCCTCTCGTACTAGGGACAGATCCTCGCAAAACTCCGACACCCACGGCAGATAGGGACCGAACTGTCTCACGACGTTCTAAACCCAGCTCACGTACCACTTTAATCGGCGAACAGCCGAACCCTTGGGACCTGCTCCAGCCCCAGGATGTGATGAGCCGACATCGAGGTGCCAAACGACTCCGTCGATATGGACTCTTGGGAGTCATCAGCCTGTTATCCCCGGCGTACCTTTTATCCGTTGAGCGATGGCCCGTCCACGTGGAGCCACCGGATCACTATGGCCGACTTTCGTCTCTGCTCGACTTGTCAGTCTTGCAGTCAGGCGGGCTTATGCCATTGCACTCGACGAGCGATTTCCGACCGCTCTGAGCCCACCATCGCGCGCCTCCGTTACACTTTGGGAGGCGACCGCCCCAGTCAAACTACCCGCCATGCAGGGTCCCGGACCCGGATCACGGGCCACGGTTAGATGCCAGAGACTTCAAGGGTGGTATTTCAAGGTTGGCTCCACCCGGGCTGGCGCCCGGGCTTCCAAGCCTCCCACCTATCCTACACATGAAGTCCCTAGCACCACTGCAAAGCTGTAGTAAAGGTGCACGGGGTCTTTCCGTCTGACCGCGGGAACTCCGCATCTTCACGGAGAGTTCAATTTCGCTGAGTTGGTG
>NZ_VUOI01000018.1:0-17500 GCF_015390205.1 Azospirillum sp. INR13 | reverse complement strand
GGACCGGCGGCGCGCCCGATGCCGTCCGGGAGAGGCGCTGATCCTCACCGGCCACTGCTACATGCGCGGCGGCGCCTTGTCGGAATTGAGCGAGCGCAAGATTCTGGCGGCAATCTGCACGCCCTGCCGATCGACATATTTCCGGAAGACGCCGCCTATGTCGCACTGGGCCACCTGCATCGGCGCAGGCGGTGGTGGGCGTCAAGAGGTACGCTACAGCGGCTCCCCATTCCGCTCGCACTGGACGAGGAGCCCTATCCCATCAGTGGTGCTTGCCGAATTCGCGGCCGGTCGCCTGGTTGGACATGAGACCTTGCGCGTGCCGCGCCATGTGACGATCCATCAAATCGCCGAGGCTACTCCGGAAGCAGCACTGAGCGGCTGAAACGGCTGGACTTGGACGGCGCCCTGCCCGCGACGCCTGGCCCTTCCTGGAGGTGACGGTCACTCTACCGGAACCGCGCCCTGCCCTGCGCGACGAGGTCGAGGCGCTACTGGCCGGCCGGCCGGTGCGGCTGCTGAAGCTGGGGGTGCGGCTGACCGGCAGCGGGCAGACGCTGGCGGACAGCGCGCCGCCAGTCGATCTGGCTTCGCTGGAGCCTGAAGAGGTGTTCCGGCGGCTCTACCGCCGCAGCCATGAAGGCGACCCCGACCCCGACCTGATGGCGGCCTTCCATGAGTTGCTGACCGGCGTTCAGGAGACGATTGATGCGATTCTCGCGGTGCGCGGCGCCAACCTGACCAGCCTGGACGGTCCCTTCGCCATCGATTTCGACCGGGAGCCGCTGCGGCGGGCCGGGCTGTTCGCCATCACCGGGCCGACCGGCGCCGGCAAGAGCACGATCCTCGACGCCTTGTGCCTTGCCCTGTTCGACAGCATGCCGCGGCTGCCGGAGGGACGCGGCAGATGCTGGGACCGGAGGGCGATCCCAACAGCATCCGCACCACCGACGTGCGCACCGTCTTGCGCGGGTGCCGGATTCGGTTGGCGGAGGTGGATTTCGTCGGGATCGACGGCGACGCCTATCGCGCGCGCTGGGAGGTGCGAAGGGCGCGCAGAAGGCGCAGGGGCCTTGCAGCAGCAGAGCATGTCGCTGAGCAGCCTGGACGGCGAGCGGCGCTTCGGCGACGGCAAGAAGAGCGTGCTGGAGGAGATCGAACGGCGGCTCGGCTTGACGTTCGAGCAGTTCCGTCGAGCTGTCCTGCTGGCCCAGGGCGATTTTGCCACCTTTCTGAAGGCGCCACCCCGCGAGCGTTCCGCCCTGCTGGAACTGCTGACGGGAACGGAGATTTACTCCCGGCTGTCCATTGCGGCGCATGAACGGCGAATGCGGAGAAGCAGGCGCTCGACAGGCTGATGGCGCAAGGCGGCGGCATCGGGGTGCTGAACGACGATGACCGTGCGGCCTTGCAGAATGAGGCGGCGACGCGGCGAGGCGGTCCGGGCTGGCGAGCGGGCGCTGGCCCTTGCCCAGGCGGCGCTGGCTTGGCATGAACGCGACGGGCAACTCGCGGCGGCCGAGGCAAGGCGGTCGAGGCGGCCGAAGCGGCTGAGCGGGCATGGGTCGAGGCGGAGGGACGCGTGAGGCGGCTGCCCGGCTGCGAGGGCTTCAACCGCTGCGATCGCTGATGGCCGATGCCGACCGGGCGAGCGGCGAAGCGGCCGAAGCGACCGCGGCCGTGGGGCGCGCAACGGAGGCCTGGGAGGCGGCGCGGCTGGCGGTGGAGGAAGCCGCCGCCCGTCATGGCGAGTCCCGGCGGCGCTTCGAAGCCGCTTGCGCGGAGCAAGCCAAGGCGAACCGGATCTTGAACGCGCGCCGACCTGGACGGGCGGATCACGGCGCTGACGAGCGAGCAAGGAACTGCCGAGGCGACGGCAAAGGCGGCGGCACAGCGAAGCGGCACGGCGCGGAAGGCGGTGCAGGACATCGACACCACCCTGTCGGCGGCACGCAACGATGCCGCGCGCTGGAGGTCTGGCTGCGGGATCAGTCGATCTTCGCCGTGGTGGCCAATCAGTGGGAGCGCTGGGACAGGCTGCTGGAACGCGCCATCGCCGATGGTCGAGCCTGGGAGGCCGCAGCCCGGGAACGTCAACGGATGGAACGGGAGCTTGCCTCGACGGAAGCCGCTGCCGAAGGCGTGGAAATCCGGCTTGCCGAGGCACGGGAGCGCTGCCGTATGGCCGAGCAGAGGCTGGAGTCCCTGCGGAGCGAGCCGGCACCGTCGCTCGACGAGGCACGGCAGGCACGGGCAGGCCGGCCGGCGACGGACGGGCTGCTGGCGCTGCTCACCACCGGAGAGGCCCGCCAGCGGCTGACGACCGAGCGCGACACGGCCGAGAGGGAACATCTGCAGCGGCTGGGCGAGGCGGGGCGTGACGGAACGGCGGCGCGGAGCTTGCCGAAAGCCGGGCTGGGCAGCGCGCGGCAGTCGAGGAAGCGGAACGGACCCTGCAACGGTTGCTGCTGGCCCAGCGTGAGGATGTGGAAAGCCTGCGGGAGGCTGGCGGAAGGGGAAGCCTGCCCGTCTGCGGATCGGTCGACCATCCCTGGGCAGGCGCCGCCGTGACGCCGCTCGCCGGGTAACGCAGGATCAGGAGCGCCACCTTGCCGGGTTGCGTGAGACCCTGGCCGCGACGGTCGCCCGCCATGCCGCGCTGGAGGCGGCGGAACGGGCGGCGCGCAAGGAGGCCGACGGGCTGACGGAACGGCTTGCAGCTCTGGCGCGGAGGCCGAACGGCTCCAGCTCCTTTGGGCAGATCAGACGGCGGCGGTCGCTGGGAGGTTGAGGACGGAACGCTCGCCGACATCCGTCAGGCGGTCGAAGCGGTGGATCGCGGCTTGCGGCCATCGCGGCCGACGAGGAACAGGCGCTCGACCATCGCCGGCGGTGGATGCGCACAGCAGGATCATCGGCGCTGGAGACTGCGGCGGCCGGGCTGGCAGTGGAATGCGAAGCGACCCGGCAGCGGCTGGCGGACGGACGCAGGCCTTGGCGCTCGCGGTGGCCGCACTCGAGCGGACCGAGGCCGACCGGAAATCCGCTCTGCGGAGTTGGCTGAAGGGTTGGCCGGAGAAGCCGAATGGCGGTCTCGGCTGGAGCGCGAGCCGGAGGACTACCGGGCCGGATTGGCGGCACGGGTGGCCGAATATCGGAAAAAGACCGACGCGCTGGCCCGTGCACCCGCGAGGTCGAGCGGGCGACTGGCGAGCGGGCGGTGCAGACCGCCGAGCTGACGCCGCACTGCGGGCGGAGGAGGAGCACGCAGGCGCGCCGACGATCTGGCCGCGCGGCTGGCGGAGGCGCGGACGGCGCGCGGTGCTCTGCTGGCGGGCGGGCGGTGGCGGTGGTGCGCAAGCTGCTGGCCGGAGAGCGGCACGAGGCCGAAGCCTGGTGGAGAAGGCCATTTTTGCGCGGCAGGATGCCATCGCCCGGCTGTCGCAGCGGAGCAGGAACGGGAAACCCGCGGCGAGGCCGCCCGGCTGTGTGCCCACAAGGCCGAGGTTGCCGGGGAGCGGCTGACATGGGCGGTGGCCGAACGGGGGGGCGGGCTGGAGGAGGTCCGCCGGCTGCTGGCGGTCTCCGAAAGCGAACTGGAGTCGGAAGAACTGGCACTGGCGGTGCTGGAGGCGGGGCGCGTGGCGACGCGGCGCTGGTGGTGCCGAACGCCGCCGTCAGCGCGCTGACCATCATGCGGCGGCCATCATGCGGCGGGCCGGCCGGCGCTGAGCGTCGACGAGGCCACCGCGGCGGCGGAGAGCACCCGTGCGGTGCTGGAGCGGGACCGCGACCGGCTGGGCTCTGCCCGCGGGCGTTGGAGGCGGATGACGCCAAACCGGCAGCGGCTGGCCGGGCTGCGGGTGGCAATCGAGGCGCAACAGGCGCGCTGGGCGCTGTGGAGCAAGATGGGCAGCTGATCGGCTCGGCGAACGGGCAGAAGATTGCGCAAACTTCGCCCAGAGCCTGAGCCTGGACCTGCTGCTGACCCACGCCAAACCGGCATCTGGAGGACCTCGCCCGGCGCTATCGGCTGGAGCGGGTGGCGGGGGCCGATCTGGAGATCCAGGTGGTCGACCGCGAGATGGGCGATGAACGCCGCGGCGTGCACAGCCTGTCGGGCGGCGAGCTGTTCCTGGTGTCGCTGGCTCTGGCGCTCGGGCTGTCGGCGATGGCGGCGGGGACCTCCGGCGGGATCGGCACGCTGTCATCGACGAGGGTCGGCACGCTCGATCCCGACAGCCTGGACGTGGGCGCTGTCCTGCCTGGAAGCACTGCAGGCCGGCGGGCGACAGGTGGGGGGTGATCAGCCACGTTCCGGCGGATGGTCGAGCGCATCGGCACGCAGATCCGCATCGTGCCGCTGGGCGGCGGGCGCAGCCGCGTGACGGTGCAGTCGGTAACGGGGACGGTACCGGGGGTGGCGATGGAGGAGGTGGAGGGCGTTTGAGGGGATGCGAAGTTAGCCCCCACCCTTACCCTCCCCCGCTGGGCGGGGGAGGGTAAGGGTGGGGGCGAGTGCTGACCGCCCCTCAACGCCCCCGCTTCGCCAGGAACGCCAGCCGTTCCAGCGTGTTGCACGTCCTGCTCGTTCTTAAGCAGTGCGCCGCACAGCGGCGGGATCAGCGTGCGGGCGTCCTTGGCGCGCAGGGTCTCGGGATCACGTCCTCGACCATCAGCAGCTTGATCCAGTCCAGAAGTTCGGAGGTGGATGGCTTCTTCTTCAGGCCCGGAACCTCGCGCAGGTCGTAGAACAGGTTCAGCGCCTCGCGCAGCAGCGCGGCTTTCAGGCCGGGGTAATGGACATCGACGATGCGCTCCATCGTCTCGCGGTCGGGAAAGCGGATGTAGTGGAAGAAGCAGCGGCGCAGGAAGGCGTCCGGCAACTCCTTCTCGTTGTTGGAGGTGATGATGACAATGGGGCGCTTGGCCGCCGTGATCGTCTGACGGGTCTCGTAGACGTGGGAACTCCATGCGGTCGAGTTCCAGCAGCAGGTCGTTGGGGAACTCGATGTCGGCCTTGTCGATCTCGTCAATCAGCAGGACGGGGGCCTCCGGTGCCTCGAAGGCTTCCCACAGCTTGCCGCGGACGATGTAGTTGGCGATGTCGTGGACCTTTCGCCTCGCCCAGCTGGCTGTCGCGCAGGCGGCTGACCGCGTCGTATTCGTATAGCCCCTGCTGCGCCTTGGTGGTCGATTTCACATGCCAGGACAGCAGCGGCTTGTTCAGAGCGCGGCGATTTCCACCGCCAGCACGGTCTTGCCGGTGCCGGGTTCGCCTTTCACCAGAAGCGGACGTTCCAGCGTGATCGCAGCGTTGACCGCCACCATCAGGTCATCGGTGGCGACATAACGGTCGGTTCCGGTGAAGCGCATGGGTGGGCTCCCTCAAGCGAGGAACGTTTCAGTCCACGATGAACAGGGTGGCGCCGATTTCGGTCGATGGACCGGTGCGGGTGATCGCCGAAATCGGACACCTGGTAAGCTCATTGCCCGCGGTCAGGACGAAGCGGCGGCCGTCCTTCAACTCGGTGATCAACTCACCGCTGACCACGAACAGCACATGGCCGCGGTCGCACCAATGGTCGGCCAGATAGCCCGGCGTGTATTCGACCAGACGCACCCGCAACTCGCCGGCATGGAAGCTGCGCCACAGCGCCTTGCCGGTTCTCCCGGATGTTCGGTGACCGGGACGGCGGCCCAGTCGGTCACGTGAAGGGAAGAGTCGGGAGTTCCATCGCCGGACCTCGACAAAAACGGCATGAACAGAAAAACGGCCCCCGGAAGCGAACCGGGGGCCGGGTTGTCGATGGGATCAGGAGGCCTTCTTGGCCGCGATCGCCTTTTCGATGGCCTCGATCGCAGCATGGGCCAGCGAGGCGTCGGGGCCGCCGGCCTGCGCCATGTCCGGCCGCCCGCCGCCGCCCTTGCCGCCCAGCGCCTCGGCGCCGACGCGGACCAGATCGACGGCGCTCAAAGCGCCGGTCAGATCGTCGGTCACGCCGATGACGATGGACGCCTTGCCCTCGTTGGACGCGATCAGCACCACGACGCCGGTGCCGATCTGCTTCTTCAGCTCGTCCGCCATTCGGCTTCAGGTCCTTGGCCGGCAGGCCTTCGACCACGCGGGCGGCGAACTTCACACCGGCGACGTCCTTGGCCTCGTTGCCGCCTCGGCCTTGGCACCGCCGCCCATGGCCACTTGGCGACGCAGCTCGGCCAGTTCGCGCTCCATCCTGCGGCGCTCTTCCACCAGCGCAGCGACGCGGGTCGGGACCTCGTCGGGCTTCACCTTCAGGACGCTTGCCGCCTCGGTCAGCAGATGGTCGCGCTCGGACAGCCACGCCTTGGCGCCGGGTGCCGGTCAGCGCCTCGATGCGGCGGACGCCGGCGGCGACGGGCGCCTTCGGAAACGATCTTGAAGACGCCGATGTCGCCGGTGCGACGGACATGGGTGCCACCGCACAGCTCGATGGAATAGTCGCGGGTCGAGTTCACCATGCGGACCGCCCATGGAGACCACGCGGACCTCGTCGCCGTACTTCTCGCCGAACAGTGCCATGGCGCCCTGGGCGCGGGCCTCGTCAGGGGACATCAGGCGGGTGACGACCTCGCTGTTGGCAAGGACACGGCGGTTCACCTCGTCCTCGACGGCGGGCGATGTCGGCGGCGGGACAGTCCGGTCGGCTGGCTGATGTCGAAACGCAGACGCTCCGGCGCGACCAGCGAGCCTTCTGGGTGACATGGTCGCCCAAGCGGATGGCGGCAGCGCCTCGTGCAGCAGGTGCGTGGCGGAGTGGTTGGCGCGGATGGCGGCGCGGCGCTCGCTGTCGACGCGCAGTTCCACCACGTCACCGACCTTCAAGCTGCCCTTGGTGACGGTGCCGACATGGGCCCACACCGCGCCCAGCTTCTTCAGCGTGTCGGAGACCGCGACCTCGGCGCCGCCGGCCGAGAAGATCACGCCGGCATCGCCGGACCTGACCGCCCGATTCGCCGTAGAAGGGCGTCTGGTTGACGACGACCATCACCTGATCGGCCGATGCCGGCGCTCTCGACGCGAGCATCGCCCTTGACGATGCCGTCACCTTGCCCTCGGCCATCTCGGCGTCGTAGCCGAGAACTCGGTGGCGCCCAGCTCGTCCTTGATCTCGCTACCACAGCTTCTCGGTGCCGACCTCGCCCGACCCGGCCCAGGATTCGCGGGCCTTGCGGCGCTGCTCGTCCATCGCCGCCTTGAAGCCGGCCTCGTCGACGCCGCGACCCTGGCCGCGCAGCACGTCCTGCGTCAGGTCGAGCGGGAAGCCATAGGTGTCGTTACAGCTTGAAGGCGACGTCGCCGGCCAGCGGCTGGCCTTCCCCCAGATGACCGACCTCGTCCTCCAGCAGGCGCAGACCGCGCTCCAGCGTCTGCTTGAAGCGGGTTTCCTCCAGCTTCAGCGTCTCGACGATCAGGGCGCGGGCGCGGTTCAGCTCCGGATAGGCGTCGCCCATCTGCTGGATCAGCGCCGGGACCAGACGGTGCATCAGCGGCTCGCGCGCGCCGATCATGTGGGGCGTGGCGCATGGCGCGCGCATGATGCGGGCGCAGCACATAGCCGCGGCCTTCGTTCGACGGCAGGACGCCGTCGGCGATCAGGAAAGAGGTTGGAGCGCAGATGGTCGGCGATGACGCGGTGCGATACGGCATGCGCACCGTCCGCGCGGTCTTGGTCGCCTCGGCCGACGCACGATCAACGCCCGCATCAGGTCGATGTCGTAATTGTCGTGCTTGCCCTGCAGAACGGCGCCAGACGCTCCAGCCCCATGCCGGTGTCGATCGACGGGCTTGGGCAGCGGCACCAGATTGTCCGGACCAAGCTGCTCATACTGCATGAACACCAGGTTCCAGATCTCGATGAAGCGGTCGCCATTCCTGGTCCGGGCTGCCCGGCGGGGCCGCCGGCAATGGACGGGCCGTGGTCGAAGAAGATCTCGGAGCACGGACCGCAGGGGCCGGTGTCGCCCATGCGCCAGAAATTGTCGTCGGTCGGGATGCGGATGATGCGGTCGTCCGACAGGCCGGCGGACCTTGCGCCAGATGCCTGCCGCGTCCTCGTCCGAGGTATGGACCGTCACCAGCAAGCTTGTCCGCCGGAAGCCCGTATTCCTTGGTGATCAGGTTCCAGGCGAACGCGATGGCGTCGTCCTTGAAATAATCGCCGAAGGAGAAGTTCCCCAGCATCTCGAAGAAGGTGTGGTGCCGCGCGGTTGTAGCCGACATTGTCGAGGTCGTTGTGCTTGCCGCCGGCGCGCACGCATTTCTGCGAGGTGACCGCGCGCTTGTAGGGCCGCGTCTCGGCACCGGTGAAGACGTTCTTGAACTGGACCATGCCGGCATTGGGTGAACATCAGCGTCGGGTCGTTGCGCGGCACGAGCGGCGACGAGTCGACGATCTGATGACCCTGCTTGGCGAAGAAATCCAGGAACGTGCGACGGATGTCGTTGGCGGTCTGCATACGGTCAAGGCTCCGGGTGCGCGGCTAAGGCCTTCCATTGGCCGAACCGTGCTTTTAGCGCGAGATTGGCGGCATGTCCACGACGGACGGATTATTACCCTGCTGCACAGCAGGACAACAGGCGGCGGGCTTACGCGGTCTTCCGCGCGCGGCCCGTGCCTTTTCGATGCGACGGCCGACGATGATGGCGATCTCGTACAGCCCGATCAGCGGAACCGCCAGGCTGACTTGGCTGATGACGTCCGGCGGGGTCAGGATCGCCGCGGCGACGAAGGCGCCGACGATTGGCATAGCGCCGCTTCGACGCCAGCGCGTCGGTGCTGATGATGCCGACGCGGACCAGCAGGGTCAAGCAGCACCGGCAGCTGGAAGGCGATGCCGAAGGCGAAGATCAGCGACATCACCAGATGCAGGTATTCGCCGACGCGCGCCTCGAACTCGATGGGCAGGGCGTTGCCGTCGCCGCCGGGGTGGAACTCGAAGCCCAGGAAGAAGCGCCAGGGCCATCGGGAAGATGAAGTAATAGACGGATGCTGCACCGGTCAGGGAACATCACCGAGTAGCGACCAGGAAGGGGCAGGAACGCCTTGCGCTCGTGCTTGTAGAGGCCCGGCCCACGAACATCCAAGATCTGGCTGGCGATGATCGGGAACGAGATGAAGCAGCCGGCCCAGAACGCAACCTTCACGTAGGTAAAGAAGGCTTTCCGTCAGCCGGTGTAGATCATCCGGCGCCCCTGCCCCGCCAGCAGGTCGGCCAGCGCTGACCAGGAAATTGTAGATCCGGTCCGACACGGCGTAGCACAGCAGAAAGGCGATCAGGATGGCGCCGACGACCACATCAGCCGGTTCCGCAGCCGATCAGATGATCGATCAGCGGCATCTTGCTTTCTTTCGAGTTCGTCCTGAGGCGTTTCGCCGTCATGGTCCGTCTTCGACCTTAGGTCTGCTTATCGGTGGACGTGGCGGAGGCCACTTCGGCCGGCTGGGCTGCCGGTTGAGTGGCCGGCTGCCACCGGCGCGGACTGCACCGGGTGCGGCTGGGTGGTGATCGGCGACGGGGCGGCGAGGGCGCCACGCTGTCGGCCACTGCGGGGGGACCGCCGGCACCTGGGGCAGGTCCGGTTCCGGGGTTGCTGGCCGGCATGGCCGTTCAGCCCCACGTCGAAGCCCTTGGGAATCGAAGCCTTCCCCACCTCCCCTTCGGGTCGATGGTGTCCTCCATCATCTTCTTTATGTTCAGGTCGCGGGGTCTTCAGGGCTTCCTTGCGAAGCTCGTCCAACTCGGTCTCCCGCATCATGTCGTCGATGTGGGTCTGGAATTCGCGGGCGACGCCTCTCGCCTTGCGCACCCATTTGCCGAGCGTGAAGATCGCCTTGGGCAGATCCTTGGGCCCGATGACCACAAGGGCGATGACGGCGATCACCATCAGTTCGGACCAAGCGATGTCGAACATGTTCTTCCGGCTTCACGAATGCGGTGGACAGGATGGCGCGCGAACGGAACACACGAGGACCCCGCGCGCCCGCCGGTCAGTGGCGGACCGCTTCGTCCTTCTTGGCCGCGGTTTCGGCCGTGTTGGCCGGCTGGTTCGGGATGACCTTCGCGTTGGCACCGGAAGCGGCGTCATCGCTGTCGTCCTGCAAGCCCGCCTTGAAGGACTTCACACCCTTGGCGAGATCGCCCATCACCTTCGGCAACTTTCCAGCGCCGAACAGCAGAAGAACGATCAGTAGAACGATAATCCAGTGCCAGATGCTGAAAGTACCCATGGCGCGCCTATCACGTTTGAACGGCCTTTGCGGCGGCCGGCACTATGGCAGAAAGGCCATTGGGCCGCAACGTTCGCCCCACCATCCTTAACCGGTTGTCATTGAGGATTCACGGGAATTCGCGCGGCCCCGCCCGAAAATCATGGCCCCCGGTCAGGACTCCTCGTCGCCATCCTCGCCTGCAGCGGCGAAACCGCCGTCATCCCCGGCGGTGCCGAGCCCCAGAAGCACCGGGCGGCTGTCCAGTAGGCCGGCGGCGCGCAAATCGTCGACGCTGGGCAGGTCGCGCAGGCTTTCCAAGCCGAAATGGTCGAGGAAATGGTCGGTGGTGATCCAGGTCAGCGGCCGGCCCGGCGTCTCCCGCCGCTTGCCCGGCCGGATCCAGCCATGCTCCATCAACAGGTCCAGCGTGCCCTTGCTGGTCGCCACGCCGCGGATGGATTCGATCTCGCCCCTGGTCACCGGCTGGTGATAGGCGATGATCGCCAGGGTTTCGATGGCCGCGCGCGACAGCTTTCGCGACACCTCCTCCTCCCGGCGCAGTTCGGGCGCCAGATCGACCGCGGTGCGGAAGGCCCAGCCGCCGCCGGTGCGCACCAGATTGACGCCGCGCGGGGCATAATGGGCGCGCAGTTCCTCCAGCAGCTGGCCTACCTCCGGCCCGACGCGGCGGCCAGCGTCTCCTCGTCCAGCGGTTCCGCCGAGGCGAACAGCAGCGCTTCCAGAAGGCGCAGCCGGCCGACGCGGGCCTCCGCCTCCTGGGCGTCGGTGACTTCCTTGATCATGGTCCTCAAGAATCCGATGGGTCGGCGGGCGTGTCGCCGGCTTGGCGTCCGCGGACATAAAGCGGGGCGAAGGCGCCCTCCTGGCGCAGTTCCACCGGCCGGCCTTCGCCAGTTCCAGCGTCGCCGCGAAATGGGCGGCGAGAGCGGAGCGGGTCAGCAGCCCGCCGCTCTCCCCGCCCGGCAGGAAGCTGGCCAGCGTCGCCCAATCCGGCATGTGCCCCAGCAGAGCGGTCAGGCGCTGCACCGCCTCCTCCATGGAATAGAGGCGGACCGGCGCGATGTGCAGGACGCCGGCCTCCTTGCGGGCACGCTGCCGGCCATAGGCGCGCAGCAGGTCGAACAGCGTGACCTCATAGACCGACTTGCGGCGCAGGTCCAAATCCTCCGGCGCGCCGCGGGGGTGGACGTCGATGCCCAGCCGCGGGCGGGCGAACAGCTTGGCCGCAACGCCCTTCATCGCCTCCAGCCGCTGCAGCTGGAAGGCCAGCGCCGCGGCCATGTCCTCGCCGGACGGCTCCTCCCCCTCAGGTTCGGGCAGCAGCAGGCGCGACTTCAGGTAGGCCAGCCACGCCGCCATCACCAGATAGTCGGCCGCCAGTTCCAGCCGCACCTTCCGCGCCTCCGCCACGAAGGCGAGGTACTGGTCGGCCAGTTCCAGGATTGAGATGCGCGTCAGGTCGACCTTCTGGTCGCGCCCCAGCGCCAGAAGCATGTCGAGCGGGCCCTCGAATCCGTCCAGAACCAGCAAAAGCTGTTCGGACGGCGACGCTACCGCATCCGCGACGGCGTCGGCCGTAAGCTCGGCCAGCAGTTCGGCCATCGGAGAACCTTCAGTCGTTGCCGGTCAGGATGCGGATGAAGTCGATCACCGCATCCACCGGCGGCCCCAGGACCCAATGCATGACGCTCAGATCCATGCCGATCTGGCGCCCCAGCATCGGCAGCAGGAAGAAGGCCGCCATCAGGATCAGCAGCCCGAAACGCTCCAGCCGGGCCAACGGCACCGCCAGCACGTCCGGCAGGATTGCCGACCGCCACGCGCCCGCCGTCCAGCGGCGGCAGCGGGATCAGGTTGAAGACCATCAGGATGACGTTGACCAGCACCGACACCTCGGCGGCGGAGCGGATCCAGAGCTCGATAAAGCTGTTTTCCGGATTGACCAGCCGCCAGATCACCGCCGACGCCACCGCCAGCAGGAAGTTGGTCCCCGGCCCGGCCAGCGCCACCCACACCATGTCGCGGCGGGATGGTCCAGCCGGGCGAAGTTCACCGGCACCGGCTTGGCCCAGCCGAAGACGAATCCGGTGGTGAAGAACATCAGCGCCGGCAGCAGGACCGTGCCGAACGGATCGATGTGGCGGATCGGGTTGAAGGTCACCCGCCCCAGCCGATAGGCGGTGTCGTCGCCCAGCCGCCACGCGACGAAGCCGTGCGCCGCCTCGTGCAAGGTGATGGCGATGATGGCCGGCAGGGCCACGGCCGTCACCTGGAAGATCCATTCCTCCATCGTCCGCTCCCGTCCGTCAGGCCTGGGCCGTGCGAGAAGCTCGGCCAGCCGGTTCGTCAATGCCGCGATGTCCGCGGGTTCCGGCGCATGGCGCATCGCCTCGGCCCGCGCCCAGCGCTCCGCCGCGGCACCGCTCAGCACCGGAACGGCGCCGATCAGCGATCGCATCTCGGCCAGATCGCCGTTGCAGTGGAGCACGACATCCATGCCCGCCGCCAGCACAGCTTCCGCCCGCGTGCGCGGATCGCCCTGCAGCGCGTTCATCGACAGGTCGTCGCTGAACAGCAGCCCGCCGAAGCCGATGGACGGCCCCCGCACCACCTCGCGCACCACGATGGACGACGTGCTGGCCGGGGCGGTCGGGTCGATCGCCTTCAGCACCACATGCGCGACCATCGCCAGCGGCAGGTCGGCCAGCGCGCGGAAGGGGGCGAAGTCGGTGGCCTCCAACGCCGCGCGGTCGGCCTCCACCACCGGCAGCTCGGCGTGGCTGTCGGCGAAGGCGCGGCCATGGCCCGGGATATGCTTGATCACCGGCAGCACGCCGCCGGCCAGCAGCCCTTCGGCGGTGGCGCGGGCCAGCGCGATCACCACGGCGGGGTCGCGCGAGAAGGCGCGGTCGCCGATGATGTCGTGCGCCCCTTCCACCGGCACGTCGCAGACCGGCGCGCAATCCACCGTGATGCCGACCTCCGCCAGCATGTGGGCGAGCAGCCGGCCGTTGATCCAAGCGGCCTCTTGGGCGGCGTCCGCATCGCGCCCGGCCAGTGCACCGAACACGCCCATCGGCGGGTGGGCGGGCCAATGCGGCGGGCGCATGCGCGCAACCCGGCCGCCTTCCTGATCGATCAGGACGGGGGCATCCGGCCGGCCGACGCTGGCGCGCAGGTCATCGACCAGCCGGCGCATCTGGTCGCGGTTGTCGCAGTTGCGGCGGAACAGGATGAAGCCGAGCGGATCGGCATCGCGGAAGAAGGCGGCCTCGTCGGGCGTGACCTCCAGCCCGGCGCAGCCGAAGACGACCGCGCGCGGGTGGGCAACCGGAGTGGAACTCGCCGCACCACGGCCCACGGAGGCTGGACCCGAAAAACTAGGGACGGACAACCACACACCCACATTTTGCGCGCGCAGCTGGGCGCAGACCGACTTCGCCCGCGCCTCATCGGCGCCGGCGCCCTGCACCCGGTAGAACACGCCCTTGTCGCCCAGATCGACCCTGGCCACCTGCATCGACAGACCGCCCAGCGCATCCGGGTGGCGGCCGGCGATACGGCGCCATTCGGCCGCGGCCTCGCCCTCGCTGCGCACCGAGGCGAGCTGGATGCGCCAGCTTCCGCTGCCGCCGATCACGGCAGGGGCGGCCTTCGCCGGCTGGGGCGCCGCCTTCGGCGGGGCGGCGGGCAGCGACGCCGCTTCCAGCTTGGCGATCAGCTGGCCAACCGAGGGGCCGCGTTCTGCTGCTGCGCCGGGGGCGGCTTCACGGCGGCGACCTGCTGCTGCGGAGCCGCGGCAGGCTTGGCCGGAACGGCAACGGGCTGCTGCGGCTTGGTGGCCGCGGCAGGCGGTAGCTGCGTGGACGGCAGTTGCGCCTGCGGAGTCCCGGCCGGCAAAGCGGACAGTCCGGGCGCCGGCTCGGGCGCCGCCAGTGGCGCGGCTGCGGCCACCGCGGCGGCGACGTTGTCGCGCGGCACCGTGGCGGTGGCGCCCGGCGGCAGCTGGGCGACCGACGGCACCGACGGCAGAGGCACCACCGCCGGCATCTGCGGCGTCACCACCGGACGGGGCAGCGGCACCTCCGGCGGCGGCAGCAGCCGTTCCACCGTTTGGCCGCGTCCACCGTCATGGTCGCGCAGCCGCTCATAGGCCAGGATGTCCTGATGCGGCACCTCCAGCCCGCCCGGCTGGTCGGGGCGCGCCTTGACCGGACCCGGATCGGCGGTCAGCAGCGGCGGACCGTCGCCCGACAGCCGCGACGGCCCGCGCAGGCCGACCACCGCCGCACCGGCGAACGCGACGACGCCGACCACGGCAAAGCCCAGCGCCAGCAGCCCGCGCTTGCTCGCGGCCTGTCGGGGCGGCATCCCATAGGGATTGGCCGCGTAGTTGACGTCGCCGTCGTACTTCATGAACGCAGTTCCTCCACCGGTTCGACCCCCATCACCGTCAGGCCCGAGGCGATGACCGTCGCCACCGCGGCGATCAGCGCCAGACGGGCCGTGGTCAGCTCCGCATCGCCCTCGATCAGGAAGCGCAGCGAGGCGTCGTCGCGGCCCCGGTTCCACAGCGCGTGGAAATCGCTGGCGAGATCGTAGAGGAAGAAGGCGATGCGGTGCGGCTCATGCGCTTCCGCCGCCGCCTCGACCACCCGCGGCCAGGTGGCCATGCGCTTGGCGAGCGCCATCTCCTCCTCGGCATCCAGGCGGGCGAGGTTCGCCGCCGCGGCCAGGGCGGCCGGCGTCTGGTCCAGCTGCGGCAGCGCCGTCGCGGCGTGACGCAGGACGGACCGGCAGCGGGCGTGGGCGTACTGCACGTAGAAGACCGGGTTGTCCTTCGACTGCTCCGTCACCTTGGCGAAGTCGAAGTCCAGCGTCTGGTCGTTGCGGCGGGTCAACATGATGAAGCGGACCACGTCCTTGCCGACCTGATCGATCACGTCGCGCAGGGTCACGAAGGTGCCGGCCCGCTTGGACATCTTCACCGGCTGGCCGTTCTGCATCAGGTGGACCAGCTGGCAGAGCTTCACGTCCAGCGACGCCTTGCCCTCGGTCACCGCGGTGGTCGCCGACTGCATGCGCTTGACGTAACCGCCATGGTCGGCGCCCCACACGTCGATCAGGCTGCCGAAGCCACGCTTATATTTATCAAAGTGATAGGCGATGTCGTTCGAGAAGTAGGTGAAGGAACCGTCCGACTTCTTCAGCGGCCGGTCGACGTCGTCGCCGAAGTCGGTGGACTTGAACAGGGTCTGCGGGCGCGGCTCCCAATCGTCGGGCTTCTTGCCCTTCGGCGGCTCCAGCACGCCGGTGTAGATCAGGCCGCGTTCCTCCAGCGCCGTCAGCGCCTTGTCGACCGCACCGGCCGTCACCAGCGCGCGCTCGCTGCTGTAGACGTCCATGGTGACGCCGAGAACGCCGAGGTCCTCCTTGATCCACCCCATGATCATCGCGATGGCGAAGTCGCGGCAGGCCGGCAGCCATTCGGACTCGTCGGTGCCGACCCAGCGGTTGCCGTCGCGCTCCGCCAGGGCCTGACCGACCTCCTTCAGGTATTCGCCGGGATAGAGGCCGGCCGGGATCTCGCCCACCTCTTCGCCCAGCGCCTCGCGTAGCGGATGAAGGTGGACCGCCCCAGCACATCGACCTGGGCGCCGGCATCGTTGATGTAGTATTCGCGGGTGACGGCGTAGCCGGCCTTCTCCAGCAGCGAAGCCAGCGCATCGCCGAACACCGCGCCGCGGCCATGGGCGGCATGCAGCGGGCCGGTCGGGTTGGCGGAGACATACTCGACATTGACCGGCGTCCTGCCGCCGAGGTCGCTGTCGCCATAGGCGGTGCCGGCATTCAGCACGTCGCGGATGCGGGCGCGCCAGACGTCCGGCGTCAGGCGCAGGTTGACGAAGCCCGGACCGGCGATCTCCACCGACGCCACGTCGGCGCGGCCCTTCAGCTTGGCCACCAGCAGTTCGCCAGGGCGCGCGGCGCCATCTTCGCCGGCTTCGCCAGGATCATCGCGGCGTTGGTGGACAGGTCGCCATGCGAGGCCTCGCGCGGCGGCTCGACCGTCAGACGGCTGCCGTCCAGCCCGGCGGGGATGGCCCCCTCCGCGGCCAGTTCTTCCAGCAGCTTGCGAATATCGGTCTCGAAGGCCTTGAAAATATTCATCGTCTCAGGTCGTCTTTTCAGGAGGTCACAGGAGCCCGTCGGCTCAGGTCTTCACGCGTCAGGTCTTCACATGCAGGTCGAACAGCCGGTCATGCTCGGCCAGCGCGTAGCGGTCGGTCATGCCGGCGATGTAATCGGCGACATGGCGGGCGCGCACCGCAAGGTCGCCGTCGCCGCCATGCCTCGCGATATCGCGCTGCCATTCGGTCGGCAGGGTGTTGGGCTCGTCCATGAACAGCTGGAACAGGGCGCGCACCACGCGCTTGCACTTGCTCATCTCGCGGTTCACGCGATAGTGCCGGTACATGCGCTGGCGCAGGAAGGCGCGCAAGGGCCCTGCGCCTCCAGCATCCCGTCGGAGAAGCTGACCATCGCCAGCGGCAGGGCGCGCAGTTCGGCGGCGGTGCCCGGCCTGTGCTCCGCCAGCCGCCGCCGCGTCTCCGTCCACCAGATCGACGACCATGGCGTTGATCATCCGCCGCACCGTCTCGTGGATCAGGCGCGAGCGCTCCAGCCCCGGATAGCGGTCGCAGACTTCGCGGATGATCGGGCCGACCAGGGGCAGCTCCGCCACCTCCTCGACCGTGAACAGGCCGGCGCGCAGACCGTCGTCGATGTCGTGGTTTGTAGGCGATGTCGTCGGCCAGCGCCGCCACCTGCGCCTCGGCGCCCGGATTGGTGTGCAGCTCCAGGTCCCACTCGCCCTGGAACGCGGCAATCGTGGTGGGCAGGCGATGGCCCGGCAGCAGCGGCAGAAGCGGGCCGTTGTGCTTGACCACCCCCTCCAGCGCTTCCCAGGTCAGGTTCAGCCCGTCGAACTCGGCATAGCCCGTTCCAGCCGCGTCAGGATGCGCAGGGTCTGGTCGTTGTGGGCGAAGCCGCCATAGGGCTCCATGCAGGCGTTCAGCGCGTCTTCCCCGGCATGGCCGAAGGGGGTGTGGCCAAGGTCGTGGGCCAGCGCCCCGCCTCCGCCAGATCCTCGTTCAGGGACAGCGTGCGGCTGATCGACCGGGCGATCTGCGCCACCTCCAGGCTGTGGGTCAGCCGGTGCGGTA
>NZ_VUOI01000017.1:0-95597 GCF_015390205.1 Azospirillum sp. INR13 | reverse complement strand
CATCAACAAGATGATGGGCGAGCGCGAGAAGAAGGCCGCCCCCACCATGGGCAGCCTGTCCAAGAGCCAGGTCGGCCAGACCCGTCAGGACAAGGAGGTGGCGCCGCGCGCCGCTCCCACCGGCCGGGTCGAGTCCGGCAGCGAGAGCGTCGGCGGCATGGCCCAGTTCGGCGGCGCGCCGGTGTCGGCACCGTCCAGTCCATCGTCGACCTCCTCTTCCACCGGCCACAGCGCTCCGGCCGCGGCTCCGCGCCCCTCGGCGCCGGCGGCGGTTTCCGGTCCGGTCACATCCAGTGCAGCATCTCAGAGTGCTCAGCGTCCGCCGGCCGGCGCGTCCGAAGGACCTGCTCCGCAGGCGGCTCCGCGCGGGGCGGTGTCGGCGACCACCCCGGATGGCAAGCCGGTTCCGGTGGCGGTCGACGGCGGCACGTCGGTGTGGCAGTCGAACGCCGCGCGCGCCGGTGTCGCCGGGCTGCTTGCGGTGACGCTGGGCGGAGTCGGCTTTGCCTGGTGGCGCAGCGGGCGGGGCGTCGATCCGCTCAGCCGGGCGCCAGCCGGCGACGACCGGCCGCGCGAGTCGCGAGTCGAGCCGAGCTTCGGCAGCCCGCGCCGCCGGGAAGAACTGACCATCGAGCCGCGGCTGACGGCGGAGGCACGGCGGCGCTGAGCACCGCCCTCCCTCACATCATCATCGGACAGCCGCCACCGCCACAGCCGCCGGGTGCGCAGGCGGGGGCCGGTGCCGGCTGGGACTTGGCCACGCGCGGGGCCATGATGGCCTTGGCGACCTCCGTGCCGCCGCAGGACGGGCAGGGTATGCCGGCGGCCTTCTTGGCGTCGTAATCGGCCATGTTGTCGAACCACTGGTCGAAATCATGGCCGCAGGCGCAGCGCAGGGCGTAGACGATCATCGCAAAGCCTCGAAAAGCGGAATCTCGACCGCTTTTTAGCCAAGCGCTCGGCACCCCGCCAGGATCTGCATCAATCGCCGGGCTTCAACGCGACTCCGTGACGCCGACGCGGGCGCACATCGACAAGAGCGGGCAGGTGGAGCAGCGCGGCCGGTCGCCGGAGCAGATCCATTTGCCGAAGGGGACCAGCCGCTCGTTGATCTCTACCCAATAGCGCTTGGGGAGCACGGCCAGCAGCGCCGCCATCGTCTTTTCCGGCGTGCGCGCCGACACATAGCCCCAACGGTTGGTGATGCGGTGGACATGGATGTCGACCGCCAGCGCCGGGATGTCGAAACCGACCGCCAGCGTCAGCGCCGCGATCTTCGGCCCGACCCCGTGGAAGCGCATCAGCGCGTCGGGCGTGTCCGGCACTTCGCCGCCATGCTCCTCGACGATGCGACGGGAGAGGTCGCGGATGTCGCGCGCCTTGGGTTCCGGGAAGGTGGCACCGTGCAGAAGCTCCACCAGCCGCTCCTCCGGCAGGGCGGCCATGGCGGCCGGAGTGTCTGCGACGGCGAACAGCCGTTCGGCGACCGTCAGACTCGTTTCGTCCCGCGTGCGGGCGGAAATCAGGCTGGCGACCAGCTGCTGGAAAGGGGTTGCATAGCCGCGGTCGCGCAGGTCGAACATCGCCGCCTTGGGATAGGGGGCGACCGCGATCCGCAGGCGGCGGAAGGCTTCGTCGATATCGAAGGCCTGGGAGGTCGCGGACTGCAAACTCACGGGGAGACCACCTCCGGGGAACGGGCTGCAACGGCACCCCGTTCGACAACCGGCAAGTCCCCGCAATTGTTCCTCTAGAGCGCCTTGATCTGCATCTTGATCGGTCCGTCCGCCCGGCCATGGACGAACTGGTCGACATAGGCGTTGCCCGAATTGTCGATGTCGCGGGCGTGGCCGGTCCAGATGATGCGGCCCTGATAGATCATGGCGACGCGGTCGGCGATCTTGCGGGCCGACGCCATGTCGTGGGTGATGGTGACCGCGGTGGCGCCGAGGTCCTTCACGCACTGCACGATCAACTCGTTGATGACGTCGGCCATGATCGGGTCGAGGCCGGTCGTCGGCTCGTCGAAGAAGATGATTTCCGGTTCATCGGCGATGGCGCGGGCAAGGCCGACGCGCTTCTGCATGCCGCCCGACAGTTCGGCGGGCGACAGTTCCGCCACGTCGGGGGTGAGGCCGACGGCGCCCAGCTTGGCGACGGCGATCTCCTTGGCCTGGGCACGCGGCATATGGGCGCCCTGGATCAGGCCGAAGGCGACGTTTTCCCAGACCGGCAGGCTGTCGAACAGGGCGGCGCCCTGGAACAGCATGCCGAACTTGTGCAGCATCTTCTCCCGCTCGCGCGAGCGCAGGCGGGTCGTCTCGACGCCATCGACCTGGATCGAGCCGGAATCCGGCGTCAGCAGGCCGAGGATGCTCTTCAGCATCACCGACTTGCCGGTTCCCGATCCGCCGATGACCACCAGCGACTCGCCCTTAGACACCTCCAGGTCGATGCCGTTCAGGACCTTCTTCGGGCCGAAATGCTTGGTGACGCCCTTGAGCGCGATCTTCGGGACAGTGGTCATGGGCCCGGTCCTCCTAAAATGGCGCTCACTTCGTCGAGAAGAAGATGCCGGTGATGAGGTAGTTCCACACCAGGATCATGATGGAGGCCGACACCACCGCGTTGGTGGTCGCAGCACCCACGCCCTGGGCGCCGCCCTTGGAGTGGTAACCGTGGTAGCAGCCCATCAGCGCGATCAGGAAGCCGAAGATCGCCGCCTTCACCAGGCCGGAGATGACGTCCAGCGTTCCAGGAATTCCCAGGTGCGGTTGATGTAGCTGGCGGCGTTGAAGTCCAGCCGGTAGACGCCCACCAGGAAGCCGCCGAACACGCCGATGATGTCGGCCACCACCACCAGCAGCGGCACCATGGTCAGGCCGGCGATCAGCCGCGGGGCCACCAGATACTTGTACGGATTGGGTCGACAGGGTCGACAGGGCCGTCGATCTGTTCGGTGACCCGCATGGTGCCGATCTCCGCCGCCATGGCGGCGCCGATGCGGCCGGCGACCATCAGGCCGGCCAGAACCGGCCCGAGCTCGCGCGTGATCGACAGCACCACCACCGTGGCGATGGCGCCCTCGGCCTGGAAGCGGGAGAAGCCGCTGTAGCTCTGCAGGGCCAGCACCATGCCGGTGAACAGCGCTGTCAGCCCGACCACCGGCAGCGAATAATAGCCGATGTCGATCATCTGCCGCAGGATCTGCCGCGGATAGAGCGGCGGGCGCACGCAGTGCGACAGGGCGGACCCGGTGAACAGGGCAAGGCGTCCGGTCGCTTCCAGGAAGATCAGGAAGGCCCGGCCGGTGGCGGCGAGGAAACCCATCAGTCGGCCCGCATCCTTGGTTTGAGACTCATTTGGGCGCTGCGGTCATAGCACCGATGGACCCCGCGGTCATCCTTGGACTTTGCAATGGAGGGGCGAGTTGGTTGTCGCGCGGAGAGTGGATACGGGATCACCCGCCGAAATAAACCCGGTGATAGCGCCGGCCGAGCGAGGTCAGGATCTCGTAGCCGATGGTGCCGCCCTCCGCCGCGACCTGATCGACCGGGCGGTTCGGCCCGATCAGCTCGACCATGCGGCCGGCTTGGGCCACCGACTCCGGCAGGCCGGTGACGTCGATGGTGATGAGATCCATGGAGATGCGGCCGACGATGGGGGCGGCGACGCCGTCGACGAAGATGTGCCCCTTGCCGCCGAGAGAGCGCAGATAGCCGTCGGCATAGCCGACGCCGATGGTCGCGATCCGCGCCGGGCCGGTGACCTTGTGGGCCGCACCATAGCCGACCGTCATCGGCACCGCGCAGTTGCGGACCTGCAGCAGACGGGCGTCCAGACGCACGGTGCCCAGCATCGGATTGGGCAGATGCGGAGTCGGGTTGACGCCGTAGAGCGCGCAGCCCGGCCGGGCGAGGTCGAAATGATGGTCCGTGCCGTGGAAGATACCGGACGAATTGGCGAAGCTCGCCTTGGCCTTCGGCAGCCGGGCCAGCGCCGCGCGGAAGCGGCCGAGCTGCTCCCCGGTCATCGGGCTGTCGAACTCGTCGGCGCAGGCGAGATGGGTCATCCAATAGCGGACGTCGATGCCCGCCAGCCGATCCGGCTCCGCCGCAAGGGTATCCAGCTCGTCGGGGCCGAGGCCCAGGCGGTTCATGCCGGTGTCGATGTGGATCACCGCCGGCAGAGCCTCCCCCCGCGACTGGGCGAAGGCCTGCCACGCCGCGATCTCCCCCAGATGGTTCAGAACCGGCAGGATGCGGTTGGCGATGAATTCCCCCTCGCACCCCATCGGCAGGCCGCCCAGCGAAAACACCTGTGCTTCCGGAGCGACCGGCTCCAGCGCGCGGCGGACGGCCAGCGCCTCCTCGAACTGGGCGACGACGAAAGTGCGGCAGCCGGCGGCGGCCAGTGCCGGCACGACGCGCGCCACCCCCAGCCCATAGGCATCGGCCTTGACCACGGCGGAGCATTCCGCCGGGGCGACGCGGTCGCGCAGTTGCATCCAGTTGGCGACGACGGCGCCGAGATCCACGGTGAGGATGGCGCCGGCGCGCGGGTTCAGGTCGCTCGTCACTTTGGTCACTCGTCGCTTTGGTGGTGCTGGTCGAGGTCGCCGAACTTGGTGAACTGGCCGTCGAAGTAGAGACGGACGGTGCCGATCGGACCGTGACGCTGCTTGGCGATGATCACCTCGGCGGTGTTGTGCACCTCGCCCAGGCGCTGCTGCCAGCGCTGGTAACGGTCGTTGAACTTGTCGTCGCTCTCGTCGGGCCGGCGCGAGGGCTCGGCGCGCTCAAGATAATACTGTTCGCGGAAGACGAACATCACCACGTCGGCGTCCTGCTCGATCGAGCCCGATTCGCGAAGGTCGGCCAACTGCGGACGCTTGTCCTCGCGAAGCTCCACCGCGCGGCTCAGCTGCGACAGTGCCACCACCGGCACGTCCAGTTCCTTGGCGATGGCCTTCAGGCCGCGGGTGATCTCCGAGATTTCCTGCACCCGGTTCTCCGACCCGCGCGACGACGAGCCGCGCAGCAGCTGGAGGTAATCGACCACCACCATGCTCAGGCCCGACGTGCGCTTCAGCCGGCGGCAGCGCGTGCGCACCGCGGCGACCGACAGGGCCGGCGTGTCGTCGACATAGAAGGGGCAGCGCGCCAGATCCTGGCTGGCCTGGACGAATTTCGGGAAGTCGGTGTCGCGGATTTCGCCGCGGCGGATCTTGTCGCCGGGCACCTGCACCTCGTCGGCGAGGATACGGGTGGCCAGCTGTTCCGCCGACATTTCCAGCGAGAAGAAGCCGACCACGCCGCCTTCCTGGCCGGAGGAGCGCATGTGCGCCTTGGCGGCGTTGAAGGCGATGTTGGTGGCGAGCGCCGTCTTGCCCATCGACGGGCGGCCGGCGAGGATGATCAGATCCGACGGATGCAGGCCGCCCAGCTTGCGGTCGATGTCGATCAGGCCGGTGGTGACGCCGGTGACGTGGCTGGAGCGGCGGAAGGCCGCCTCCGCGGTCGTGATGGCGTGCTTGACCGACTCGCCGAAGGCGACGAAGCCACCCTGCACGTCGCCGGTCGAGGCGAGGTCGAACAGCTGCTTCTCCGCCTCGCCGATCTGGTCCAGCGCGGTGATGTCGAGGTCGTGGCGATACGCCTCGTTCACCATGTCGGTGCCGACCTCGATCAGCTGCCGGCGGATGAACAGGTCGTGGATGGTCTTGCCGTAATCGCCGGCGTTGACCACGGTGACGACGTTGGCCGCCAGCTCCGCCAGATAGGCGCTGCCGCCTTCCACCGCCAGTTCGGGATCGTTGTCGAACAGGGATTTCAGGGTGACCGGGTTCGCGATCTGGCCGCGGTCGATCATCTTGGTGATGGCGGCGAAGATGCGCTGGTGGGCCGGGTCGTAGAAATGCTCCGGCCGCAGGAACTCGCCGACCTTCTCATAGGCCTTGTTGTTGACCAGGATCGCGCCCAGCAGCGCCTGCTCCGCCTCCTCGTTGTTTGGGGGCGTGCGGTACTCGGCCGTCGGCTTGACCGCGGCGGAGGGGCGGGGATCGAACAGCGATGAGGTCTGGTTGCTCATGAAGGACACAATAGCAGAAACAGAACGGGAACGCTCTGCGAAGGGTGGGGAACCCTCCACAAAAGCTGTGCACAGAAGTTATCCACAAGCTGGGAAGTCTGGGGATAACCGCGGGAAGGGCTGATGCCGGCTCAGAGCTTCTTCGGCTGGGGCCGGATGGGCGGGGGCGGGCGCCACCTCCAACGCCTCGAACACCGCATCGACGTGGTCGGCGACGCTGTAGAGGGCGGCGCGGTCGATGCGGGCGAAGCCCTGGGCGACCATGTGGTCGATCAGGCCGAGCAGGGGGCGCCAGTAGCCGTCGACGTCGGCGATGACGATCGGCTTGTCGTGCAGTTGAAGCTGCTTCCAGGTCAGGATCTCGAAGGCTTCGTCCAGCGTGCCGAGTCCGCCCGGCAGGACGATGAAGGCGTCGGAGCGCTCCACCATCATGCGCTTGCGGGTGTGCATGCTGTCGACGACATGCAGCTCGGTCAGGCCGGTATGCTCGATCTCCGCCGACTGGATGTGTTCGGGGATGATGCCGACCACTTCGCCCCCGGCGGCGATCGCGGCGTCGGCGGCGATCCCCATCAGCCCGACCCGGCCGCCGCCATACACCATGCGGATGCCGCGGCGGGCCAGCCCGTCGCCCAACGCATGGGCGGCTTCCTTGTAGACATCGGCGACGCGGCTGGATGCACCGCAATAGACGCAGACGGACGACAGGCTCTTCATCGCGGGTCAACCTTTCTCGCCACCACCGCCCACCCGGGGCGTGGCGTAAACAATCCGGTGAAAGCCATGGAATATCGGGAGAGGGCGGCGCGTCAACTGCGGCACAAGCACCGTTAAACCAGGGCATTACCGGGAGGGACCACATGAGCAACCGCGTCGTCAATGTCCTTGCGGCGGCATCCGTCGCCGGTCTGATGTTCGCGCTGTTCGGCATGTCGGCGGGCAACGCCGGCGCCGCCGATCCGGCCGAGCAGGTGAAGGACCGGCAGCAGACGATGAAGAAGCTCGGCGGCGGGATGGGCGCCGTCGGCAAGTATGTGAAGAACGAGGGCGCCACCCTGGAGGATGCGGCCAAGGGAGCGGAGGCCGTGCTGGCGGTCTCGAAGGTCGACCCGAAGGCGATCTTCCCCGAAGGCACCGCGGTGGGGTGACCGACAGCGCCGCCAAGCCGGAGCTGTGGAAGAACTGGGCGGAGGCGCAGCGCTACTGGAGCGGACTGCAGCCGGTGGCCGAGAGGCTGGACGCCGCGGTGAAGAGCGGCGACCGCACCCAGATCGCCCAGGCGCTGGGCGCGACCTCCAAGGCCTGCGGAAGCTGCCACGAGGATTTCCGCGTCAAGAAGAACTGACCGATGCAGCGCGTCCCGACAGCCGCTGCGATTCTGGTGCCGCTCGCCGTCGCGGGCGGCGGTGCGCTGGCCGCGGACGGGGCGTCAGTGGGTGACGCGGCCGCCGGCGATTCGGTGACCCGCGGCGCCTACATCTTCCATGCCGCGGGCTGCCTCGGCTGCCACAGCAACGAGAAGGCGGGCGGGGCGCCGCTGGCCGGCGGGCGGGCGTTGGCGACCCCCTTCGGCACCTTCCACACCCCCAACATCACGCCGGATCCGGAGACCGGCATCGGCCGCTGGAGCGATGCCGACTTCATCCGCGCCTTCCGCGAGGGCGTGCGGCCCGATGGCGCCGCACTGTTCCCCGCCTTTCCCTATGCCAGCTACACGCGGATGACCGACCGCGACCTGCTGGACCTGAAGGCCTATCTGTTCAGCCAGCCGGCGGTGGCGGCTCCGAACAAGCCGCACGACCTGACGCCGCCCTTCTCCTGGCGCTTCCTTCTGCCGGTCTGGCAGTGGATGTATCTGACCCCCGGCCCGGTGCCCGACGATCCGGCAAAGCCGCCCGCCTGGAACCGCGGGCGCTATCTGGTCGATGCGCTCGGCCATTGCGGCGAATGCCACAGCCCGCGCACCCTGATGGGCGGCATGGACGCCGACCGCTATCTGGCCGGCAACCCGGACGGCCCTGACGGCGACAAGGTGCCGGGGATCACCGGCGCCGAGAGCAAGGGGATCGGCGACTGGTCCGACGGCGACCTGACCCTGCTGCTGGAGACCGGATTGACTCCGGAAGGCGACGTCGTCGGCGGCGCGATGGGCGAGGTGGTGCGCAACAGCACCTCCAAACTGACGGCAGACGACCGCGCCGCCATCGCCGCCTATCTGAGGACGGTGCCGGCGAAGGACTGACTCCCCCCGAGTCTCGGCCGAATCGTGATCTTATGGAGCAATCGATGCCGATTGGCCGATGGAAATGCTCCAACGGCGCCATTCTTTTGGCACCTGTCCTTCTGCTATAGTTGCCCATCCTGCCGTGGTGGCGGGCCGCCGGATGGGTGCTCAGTGAAACGAAACGCGTTGTTCGCAGCTTTGGGCGTGGCTCTGACGGGTGGGGCGGCGGCGGTCGCCCTGTGGCCGGCCGGAACCCCTGTGCAGGCACCAATTTCGACGGCGTCGGCTCCCGCTGCTCCCGCTGCTCCTGCCACCGCCTCGCCGGCGACGACCCGGCCGGCGGCACCCGCGGATGCTGCGGCGGCACCGGCTCCCGCAGCATCCGCAGCACCCGCAGTGCCCAGCTTCGACGTGGTGCGGGTGGCGCCCGATGGGGCGACGGTGATGGCCGGCCGCGCGGCGCCGGGATCGCAGGTGACGGTCACCGACGGCGGCACGCCGGTCGCCACCGCCAAGGCCGACCAGCGCGGCGAATGGGTTATGCTGCCCGACAAGCCGCTGGCCCCCGGCACGCGCGAATTGAACCTGACGGAGGCCCGTCCCGGGTCCGACACGCCGGTGCCCGCCGACAAGGTGGTCGTGGTGATGGTGCCCGACCCGGCGGCCGAGCCTGCCGATCAGGCCGCCCCAACCCAGGCTTCTAAGACCGATTCGGCGTCACAGGTCACGGCGGTGGCCGTGGCGGTTCCGCGCGACGGGCTGGCCGGCGCGCCGGCATCCATGGGCGGCAGCTCGGTTCTGCAGGCTCCCCCGGTTCCCGCCAACGGGGCGCCGCCGCCGCCGGGCGGCGTGTCGGTGGAGACGATGGACTATGATCCTGCCGGCCGCGTGGCGCTGGGCGGGCGGGCGGCGCCCAACAGCGCGGTGCAGCTCTATCTCGACAACATCCTGGTCGGCCGCGCCCACAGCGATCCCAAGGGCGGCTGGCGCCTGATCCCCGAGAAACTGATCGATCCCGGCGTCTACACCCTGCGCGCCGATCAGATCACCCAGTCCGGCAAGGTGGTGGCGCGGGCCGAACTGCCGGTCCAGGTCTCCGCCATGCCCGCCGGGGCCACGGACGGGCGCAGCATCGTCGTCCAGCCCGGCAACAGCCTGTGGCGGCTGGCCCGCCGCACCTATGGCGACGGCATGCTCTACACCACCATCTACACCGCCAACCGCGAGCAGATCCGCGACCCGGACCTGATCTATCCCGGCCAGATCTTCTCGCTGCCGCAGGTGAACTGATCTGTGAACTGATTGGCGAACCGACCGGGGACCGCCGGTTCAGTCCGGCGGCAGGCGGCCGATGGCGGCCCAGCCCAGCGGGGTCAGGCGCAGCATTTCCGGACCCTCGCCGGCCGGATTGGTTTCCAGCGCCACCAGTTCGCGATTCTCGAACCAGGCCCAGCGCGCCACCTCGGCCGTGGTGCCGGGCCAGCCGTCGGCAAGCCGCTTCAGCACCTCCAGGTCGGCCGACGCGATGGGAAAGCGCGGCTTGGGCACGATCGCCTTCCTGGCGGTCGCGGGTGCCTCCGCCCCTTTCGCCGGCAGAGGCGGGGCGTCGGCCCCGGCATGGGCGCGGATCCAGTCGGTCTGATAGCTGCGGAGCGCCTGTTCCAGCTCGCTCCGCGCGGCGTCCACCGGGCAGCGCAGATAGGCGTCCAGCAGGGCGTGCAGCGTGTTCTTTGCGTCGCTCATGGTCCGAATATCCCTAAAGGGCAGCTTGGCCGGGAAGTCACCCCGCCGCGGCAGCGTCAAAGCCAGCCCGTCCGCCGGAAGCGGATGTACAGGCCGGCGCAGACGGCGGCGATCACGGCGAGCACCGCCGGGTAGCCGTACCGCCAGTGAAGCTCCGGCATATGCTCGAAGTTCATGCCGTACAGGCCGGCGATGGCCGTCGGCACGGCGAGGATGGCGGCCCAGGCGGCCAGCTTGCGCGTCACGTCGTTCTGCCGCGCGGCGGCCAGGATCATACTGGTTTCGAACGCGAAGGACAGCACCTCGCGCAGCGACCCGATCTGTTCGTTGACGCGGATCACATGGTCCTGCACGTCGCGGTAATAGGGGCGGATCGCCGGGTCGATCATCGGCAGGTCGAAGCGATCCAGCCGCGAACAGACCTCCAGCAGGGGCGAGGCGTTGCGGCGCAGCCGCTCCAGGTCGCGCCGCAGCTGGTGGATGCGCTCGATCTCCGCCGTGCCGGGCGGGCGGGCGATCAGCTGGGCGTCCAGCTCCTCCACCATCGCCGCCATCTGGTCGAGGACGGGAGCATAGCAGTCCACCACATAGTCCATCACGGTGTAGACGACGAAGTCCTCCCCATGCTTCAGCAGATGCGGTGCGCTTTCGGCCCGCGCGCGCACCGGCGAATAGCTGCTCGATGCGCCGTGGCGCACGGTTACGACATAGCCGCGCCCGGCGAAGACATGGGTCTCCCCCAGCACCAGTTCTCCCTGTTCCAGCCGGGCGGTGCGCAGGACCATGAACAGGCTGTCGCCATAGACCTCCACCTTCGGGCGCTGGTGGGCGTGCAGGGCGTCCTCCACCGCCAGCTCGTGCAGGCCGAACTGGCGCTTCACCTCCATCAGCAGCGCCTCGTCCGGTTCCCACAGGCCGATCCAGACGAAATGGCCGTCCTTCGCGGCCCAGGATCCCGCCTCCGCGACCGGCACGTCGGCGATGCGCCGGCCGTCGCAATAGGCGGCGCTGGCCATGACGGGGTTGTGGGTGGGAACGGGCGAGGGCGGCAAGGTCATGGTTCGGAAAACCGGACTGCGGGCGGCGGAGTGGCGGCACTCTAAAGAGGTTCTCCGGCAGCGTCGACGACTCCGATGGCGCCGGGCCGGGCGGACCGGGCGTCCCGCGCGTTGTCACTGCCAAGGACCAGTTTCGGATCGGGAAGGGGAAGCACGATGTTCCAATCGGCAGCGCGCGGGATGTATCTGCTGGCGGCGGTGACGCTCAGCCTGTTCTCCCTGCTGTTCATCGGCCTGTCCGCCCTGACCGTCGCGGAGGGGATGGTGGCGCTGGACAGCCACGCGCTGACCTCGGCGATGCTGGAAGGGGTCGGGATGATCGTGCTGGCCATCGCCGTCTTCGAGATCGCCAAATACCTCTACGAGGAGGAGATCGTCCGCGAACGCGAACTGCGCCGAGCCGACGAGGCCCGCCGCACCCTGACCAAGTTCCTGACCACCATCATCATCGCCGCCAGCCTGGAGGGCCTCGTCCTGGTGTTCGAGGCGCGCACCAGCGAGATCTCCGCCATCGTCTATCCGGTGATGCTGCTGGGGGTGGTCACGCTGCTGGTGGTCGGGCTGGGCGCCTTCCAATGGCTGGCGCGCAAGGCGGAAAGCATCCATGTCGATCCCGCCGTGTCCGAAGCCGACGAGGCGGAGGCCAGCAAGGGACGGGAAGGAAAGGACGGCGCAGGGGCATAGTCCGACAAGACGGGGCAGGTGGCCGCAGCGTCCGCCTTTTGCCATCATTGACCCGGCCATGCCGCCTGCGCCAAGCTTGCCGGCATCCAAGGTGGTAGAGGGAGACGGGGCATGCCCCCCAACACGGGCAACTACACGGCCGTCTACGGGTTCCCGGAGTCGGCGGACGCGGCGCGCCGGCTGGCCCAGGCGCTGGACATTCCCTGCCACATCGCCGAGCTGCACCGCTTTCCCGATGGCGAGAGCCTCGTCCGCCTGCCCGAACCGGTCGAGCGCGCCATCGTCTACCGCTCGCTCGACCGTCCGAACGACAAGCTGGTGGAACTGACGCTCGCCTCCTCCGTGCTGCGGCGCCAGGGGGCGACCGACCTCTGCCTGGTGGCGCCCTACATGGCCTACATGCGCCAGGACGCCGTCTTCAGGCCGGGCGAGCCGGTCAGCCAGGCGGTGGTCGGGGAGTGGCTCGGCCGCTGCTTCGACCGGTTCGTCTGCGTCGAGCCGCACCTGCACCGCACCCACACGCTGGACGAGGTGTTCGTCGGCCGCCCCTCCATCGCGCTGAGCGGGGCCGCGCCGATCGCCGACCATCTGCGCGCCGCCGGCGTGGCGCCCGGCACGGTGATCGTCGGCCCCGACGAGGAGTCCGCCCCGCTGGTGGAGGCGGTGGCCGGTCCGCTCGGCCTGACCGGGGTGGTCGGGCGCAAGGAACGGCGCGGCGACCGCGACGTCACGGTGGCGCTGCCGCCCGATGCGCCGATCCATGGCCGCCCGGTGGTGATCGTCGACGACGTCATCAGCTCCGGCGAGACGATCTTCTCCTGTGCGCGGGCGGCGCGGGTATTGGGGGCCGACACGGTGCGGGTGTACGGCGTCCATGCCCTGTTCAACGACACCGTCGCCGGACGCTTCGCGGCGGAAGGGCTCGGCCGCCCGCTGTCCTGCGATGGCGTGCCGCACCCGTCCAACGCTTTGTCCCTCAGCGGCCTGATCGCAGAAGCCGTTAAGTCATTTGTGGACAAATAATCTCTCCCGGAATGCGGCCTCTCTAGACGTTCCGGTGTTGCAAAGATGCCCGGTGGGAATAGAGCTGCGACCATTATGCGCAGCCCTTTGCCGATCCTTCGGTCTGTAAGGAGCCGCCCTGGGTTGCTATTTGCGATAATTGTAATATAAATGTCGCCAATTTAGTCGCGGCTATGCGCTGATCGTGCATGAGCAGCATCAATGGCGTGGATGGGCGAGATGGCGGCTGTTGGGCGGGTTCCGGGTGCGGATGCGGGCTTCTTCGGGCTTGAGGCGGAGGAACGAGGCCTGCTGGCGAGCATGGGCCGGCTGATCGACCGTAGCCTGCCGGACCTGTCCGAGCGCTTCTACGCCCACCTGTCGCGCTGGCCGGAGACCCGGACGCTGCTGGACGCCCACGGCGACCTGCCCCGGCTGAAGCGGCAGCAGGCCGATCACTGGCGCCTGATGTTCCAGGAGGCCGGTTCGCCGGCGCACGAGGCCCGCTGCCGGGCGGCCGGGGAGGCGCATCTGCGCATCGGGCTGGAACCGTCCTGGTACATCGGCGCCTATGGCGTTGTGTTGAGCGACCTGCTGGCCCTGGTGCAGGGCGCGCTTCGCTGGCGCCCGGCCACGGCGCGGCGGGCGGTGGCGGCGGTTGCCCGCGCGGTGTCGTTCGACATGGACCGGACCCTGGCGGGCTATGGCCTGTCGGCTGCCGGTACCGCCGGTGGTGCCGAAAGCGGGCGGTCGCCGGGCGGCTTCGCCGCGACCTTGATGGACCGCACCATCGATGTGGCGATGGCCATCAACGACGCGGCGGTCGCCAACGCCCAGATGGTCGGGCAACTGCGCGCGGTCGACCACGAATCCCAGGGCATCGCCGCCGCGACCGAGGAGACGGTGACCGGCATCCAGGAGATCTGGGCACGCAGCCGCGACGTCGCGGCGCTCGCCGGACAGGCGCGGTCGGTGACCGCCGACGGCGGCCACACCGTTCAGCAGGCGGTCGCCCGCATGGAACAGATCGCCACGGCGGTCGAAGGGGCGGCGACGCGGGTGGGCGAGTTGTCGGTCGCCTCCGAACGCATCGCGGAGATCGTCTCGACCATCGAGGCGATCGCCAAGCAGACCAACCTTCTCGCCCTGAACGCGACCATCGAGGCGGCGCGGGCGGGGGAGGCCGGCAAGGGCTTCGCCGTGGTGGCGAGCGAAGTGAAGAACCTGTCCAACCAGACCGCCCGCGCGACGGAGGACATCCGCCTGCGCATCGACGCGCTGAAGGCGGAAATGGGCGCCATCGTCGCGTCGATGGAGGACGGCACCCGCGCCGTCGCCGCCGGCCAGCAGGCGATCCGCGAGGTCAGTGAACGCATGGCCGACATCGGCGACCATATCGGCCGCACCGAACAGCGCATGTCCGACATCGCCAGCATCCTGACCCAGCAGTCCGCCGCCGCCAATCAGGTGGCCTCCGGAACCGCGCGCATCGCCGAAAGCAGCGCGTCCAACAGCGCCGCCATCCTGCGCAGCGTCCAGGCGACGCGCGGCGTGGAGACCCTGCTGGGCACCCAGCTGACCCAGCTGATGGAGCAGGACATCCCCGGCAAGATCGTGAAGATCGCCAAGGTCGACCACGTCATCTGGAAGAAGCGGCTGGCCGACATGCTGGTCGGGCTGGAGACACTGCGTCCGGAGGAATTGGCGAGCCACGAGGCCTGCCGACTGGGCAAATGGTATTACGGCCCGTCCTCGATGGCCTATCGCGCCCATTCCGCCTTCGTCCGGCTGGAGGCCCCGCACCGGAAGGTTCACGACCACGGCAAGGCGGCCGCCCGCGCCTTCGTGGCCGGCGACATCGACCATGCGCTTGCCGAGGTGGCGGAGGTCGAGCGTGCGTCCAAGGACGTCATCGACCTGCTCGACACGCTCGACAAGGCCGGGCTGGAGAACGGCCCGACTCCGGCCGCCGCGGTCGGCTTCTGAAGGCGGCTTCCGACCGGCCGGTAACACTAACGATCGGGGCAGGATCTGGTGTAGGCTGGCCGACATAGGCGGGGCGAGCAAGGGCGGCCCGGCAAGGATGCACGAGGGCGGGCCGTTGAGCGGGGAGGTGTGATGTCGAAGGTGACGGACGTCGTGCTTCGGATGTCCCGGAAGCTGACGGAAGACATCGCCGCCCTGGGCCGGCTGCGCGCCGCGGGAAAGCCGAAGACCTTTCCGCGCTTCCGCGAAATCCGCGCGGCCTATCTGGACATCCAGGGGCTGATCTTTTCGATTCAGGAAAGGCTGGAGGCTGCCGGGAAGGAGCTGCCGCCGAATTTCCCGCAATGGGTTCTCCGGCAGAAGCTGAGCGCCATCGCCATCTTCACCGACATCAGCCATTCCTTCGTCAGCGATCCGCCGCTGGCGCTGACGTCCTCGCTGGGCGCCTTCGACGTGCTGGTGGCGGAGCAGAAGGCCTTCAACGAAACCCTGCACACCTTCGACACGATGCTGATGGAAGCGGGCATCGACGACAAGACCGCCGACGAACTCGATGCGACCCGCAGCAAGATCGAGCAGATCCTGGGCATGATCGAAACGCTGCTGCTGACCAGTCCCAAGATCCTAGAGGAGTTCTGATGGCGGAACCGGCAGCCGATCCCGCAGTCGATCAACTTGCGGACCGCCCGCCGGCCTCCCGCCCGGAACCCTCCTTCCGTCGCTTCCTGCGCAATCTGCCATTGCCGGCCATCATGCCCGTTCTGGCTTTGATTGCCGGTTGCGGCCTGTCCGTGCTGGCGATGCTCCAATCCGACCGCCTGCTGACCCGCGAGGAGGAGCACCGCTTCGCCACGCGGGCCGAGGAGATTCATGGCCAGCTGGCCGACCGGCTGCAGGTTTACCAGCAGGTCGCCCGCAGTGGCGCGTCGCTGGTGATGA
Organism: Azospirillum sp. INR13; assembly: GCF_015390205.1. NCBI lineage: Bacteria > Pseudomonadati > Pseudomonadota > Alphaproteobacteria > Rhodospirillales > Azospirillaceae > Azospirillum > Azospirillum sp. INR13. Next base: position 79,871 of record NZ_VUOI01000017.1, on the reverse strand, counting down.
CCTTCCCCGACCTGCATTGGACGCAGTGGAACCGCTTCGTCGAGGCGCTGGACATGCCGCGGCGCTATCCCGGCATCATTTCCGTCGCCTATGCCCGCGCCGTGCCTGCCACCCGTTCCGGCGAACTGGTGGCGGCGATGCGGGCGGCCGGCCTGACGGATTTCCGCATCTGGCCCGAGAGTGCGGGGGCGGAGCGTGTGGTCAACATCTTCACCGCCCCGGTCGACGAGGCGAATGTGCGGGCGATCGGCTTCGACATGATGTCGGAAGCGACGCGGCGCTCCACCATCGAGCGGGCGCGCGACAGCGGCGAGCCGGCCGCCACCCGCGCGATCACGCTGAAGATCGACGAGGCGGCGGGGGCGAAGCCTGCCTTCATCCTTTATCAGGCGACCTATCGCGGCGATCCGTTGCCGCCGTCGCTGGAAGCGCGGCAGGCCTCATTCACCGGCGTGGTGCTGGTCCCGGTGCGGATCGGTCCGCTGGTGGACGGGCTGGTCGACGAAAAGCAGCCGGACACCGGCATCGAGATCTACGACGTGCCGCCGGCTCAGGCGGAATTCCCGCTCTACCGCAGCCGGCGTCCGCTGGAAACCACGCCCGCCATCAGCGTGATGCGGGAACTGCAGGTCGGCGGCCGGGTCTGGACCGTGCGCTACGACAGCCTGCCCGACGGGGTTCTGACCGCCCATGAATGGGTGCCGGGGGCGCTGCTTGCCGGCGGGATCGCGCTGAGCATCGCGCTGTCGCTGATTCTGCGCATGATGCTGGCGACCCATTCCCGTGCGGTCGAACTGGCGGGGGAGATGACGGCCTCGCTCCGCCTGCAGGAGGCGGAACGGCAGCAATTGTTCACCCAAGCGCCGCTGGGGATCGCGCTGGTCGGCACGAACGGCCTCCTGACCGACTGCAACCCGGCCTTCGCCGCGGCCGCGGGGCTGGTGCGGGAGGAACTGCTGGGAACCGACCTGCGGCTGCGCTTCGGCGACCAGGCCTCCGTCTTCGCGCTGGAGGCGGCGCTGCAGGGGGAAAGCGGCAAGCTGGAATCCGACCAGCCGCTGGTGCTGGGCGGGCGGCGCAGCCATTTCAGCCTGCATTTCCAGCCCGTCATCCTGTCGGAAGAGCTGAAATTCGTCCTGGCCTTCGCCGAGGACATCGGCGAGAAGCGCCGGGCGGAGCAGCACATCCAGTATCTGGCGCATTTCGACGCGCTGACCGGCCTGCCCAACCGCGTCCTGCTGTTCGACCGCATCGCCCAGGCCCTGCGCGAGGCGCGGCGCGAGGGCAGCAAGGTGGCAGTGCTGTTCATCGACCTCGACCGCTTCAAGGTGATCAACGACAGCCTGGGCCACAGCTTCGGCGACGAGGTGCTGCGGTCGGTGGCCCGGCGGCTGCAGTCGGGATTGCGCGAATCCGACACGGTCGGGCGGTTGGGCGGCGACGAGTTCCTGATCGTGCTGCGCCGCGTGACCGAACCGGAGGATGCGGCGCGCGTGGCGGAAAAGGTGGTGGCGCATCTTGCCAGCCCCTTCACCGTCGGCGGCCAGAATTTCGTGGTGACGCCCAGCATCGGCATCAGCCTGTATCCCGACGACGCCGACGACCCGGAAGGGCTGATCCGCTGCGCCGACATCGCCATGTATCACGCCAAGGAGCAGGGTCGGAACGGCTTCCGCTTCGTCACCAAGGAGATGGGCGCCAGATCGCGCGAGCGCATGGATTTGGAAGGAAGCCTGCGCGACGCCATCCGCGAGGGGCAGCTGTTCCTGGTCTATCAGCCGCAGGTCGATACCCTGACCGGCCGCATCGTCGGGCTGGAGGCGCTGATCCGCTGGCGCCACCCTGAGGAGGGGCTGATCCTGCCCGGCCGCTTCCTGCCGGTGGCGGAGGAGACCGGGCTTGTGCTGGCGATGGGCGACTGGGTGCTGTTCGAGGCCTGCGCCCAGATCCGGCGCTGGCGCTCGCGCCTCGACCTGTCGATCCCGGTGGCGGTCAACGTTTCCGGCGCCCAGTTCCGCGACGGCCAACTGCCGGCCAAGGTGGCCCGTGCGCTGGACGCCAACGGCCTGAGCGGGCCGGAGCTGGAGGTCGAGGTGACCGAAAGCACCCTGATCGACGACGTGGAATCGGCGGCGGCGACGCTGGGGGCGTTGAAGCAGCGCGGCGTTCTGATCGCGCTGGACGATTTCGGCACCGGCTATTCCAGCCTCAGCTATTTGCACCGTTTGCCGATCGACAAGCTGAAGATCGACCGCTCCTTCATCCACGACCTGTCGACCGGCGCCAGCGACGCCTCCGTCCCCCGCGCCATCGTCGGGCTGGGCCGCAGCCTGGGCCTGTCGGTCATCGCCGAGGGGGTGGAGACGCAGGAGCAGTTGCAGCTTCTGCGCGACTTGGCCTGCGAAAGCTACCAGGGCTTCCTGTTCAGCCGCCCCGTCCCGGCCGAAGAGGTGGAACGGCTGCTGGCCAGGCAGGGTGCGAACGTAGCAGTGCCGGCGGGATGAGGGGTGACCGGAGCCTTATTTGACTTTATATTTATTCACATGATGCTCGCTGTCACTGCTATCAAAGATGGCATTATCCTTGTGTGCCGCAGTAAGATTGGCTTGATACATTTTGCATTCCTTGAATGTGGCATTGGAAAGGTTTGAATTGCTCATCTTCGCTTTATTTAGATTGACTGCCATGAATTTCGCGCATTGGGCTTGCATTCTATAAAGTTTGGCGCCTTCCCAATTTCCTCTGGTGATGACGGCATCAGACAGATCGATATCGTGAAGCTTTGCTTCCTGTGCGTTGCAATCCTTGAGGGAGGCATGGTTCATACGAACCATTTCGAGTATATTCGATGCGAAGTCGAATCCGCTTATTTCAGAATGCGAAAACTTCGTTCCTCGGAATTTGTTCCCCCTTAACTCGTCGGCGAGCAGGGTGCACCCAGTCAGATCGGTATTCAGGAAATTACAGTCTATGATTCGCGCCTTTATGAATTTGCAACGGGCCATGATGCTTTGGCTGAAGTCCACTTCCTGAAGATCAGCGTTATGGAAATTAGCCTGATACAGGTCAGCTCCGATGAAGGAGACATTATGGAGTTTTGCTTTGATAAAATTAACGTACTGCACCTTGCATTCATGAAAGGTGGTGCCGCTGAGATCAGATCCGAAAAAATTGACGAACGAGTAATCTCCGCGGGAAAGGCGAAGCTTCTTAAGGTCGCAATTGGAGAGATCTATAAGAATATTTTTATCGTTCTTGCGATTCCGGCGTCCTATGACCTTAAGTATGAGTGAGACATCCCTTCGGCTCGAATCGTCCTTGGCCGGCGAACGGTCTTCGTCAATGAAGGTGGCACCGGGTTTGTGCTTTATTTTGGAATGCTCCCGCACAAAATCCGCCAAATGTTCGAAGACTGTTCCATGGTCGCGCGGGCTGTCCAGGGCGACGCGTTCCAGCGCGTAGATGGCACCCAGCCGGACTTGTAGTTTTTCGCTTCCCAGTTGTTCGACTGCTTTTGCAAGCCGGTCCGTTATCTTCCCGTCATTGGCAATACGCGCCTGCTCTAATGCTGCGTCGGACGAACGCTTCGCAGCATTCGATGACCGCCATGAAAACAATATTCCGACAAGTCCCAGAATGCCCAATGCTACGGTGAATGCGTCTTTGTTCTTTGCAACATAAGCAACGGCAGCGGTTAGGTCTTCGATCATTCGTTCGGCTTTGCTGTTCTAGGTGCGAGGAAAATTTGTTCAGGAAAAGCTTGACAATCTATTCAGATATTCCTTATTAACAAAATTGCAGCGCCACCCGCAAGCCTCTCGTAGCTCAGCGGTTAGAGCGCACGACGAGCCGTTTTGCGACGGCGGGTCGTGAGGCGCGGGTTCAAGTCCCGCCGGGGGGCGCTGCCTATCCCATCAAACCTTATTTTATCAACCCCAGCGTCGCCAGCGCCATCACCTGGGCCGAGTGCACCATGTCGTCGATGCCGACCCATTCGTCGGGCTGGTGGGCGAGGTCGAGGATGCCGGGGCCGTAGGCGATGCAGTCCTTCAACTGGCCGACGCGCACGACGTGTTTCTGGTCGTAGGTGCCCGGGGAAACGACATGCTGCGCCGGGCGGCCCAGCACGGTCTCGATGGCGGCGGCAACCGCCCGCACCACGGGGGCGTCGGCGTCGGTCATCGTCGGCAGGAAGGCCAGCACCTCGCGCAGCTCGTAATTGAAGCCGGGGCGGCTGCGGCGCAGATCCTCCAGGATGGCGACGATCTCGCCGCGCACCGCCTCGGGATCCTCCTCGATCAGGTAGCGGCGGTCGATCACCATGCGGCAGCGGTCGGGCACCATCGGGCTGGGCAGGCCGTCATGGTCCTCGCGCTGGCCGCCGTGGATGGCGTTGATGTTGATGGTGGACTGGCGCGCGCCCTCCGGCACCACCGGCATGTCGGTGCGCTTGGCGGCGAGGCGGGGGATCAGCTCCGTCTCGATCCGGTGCAGCACGGCACCCATGTGGCGCACCGCGCAGTTTCCGAGGAAGGGCATGGAGCCGTGGGCGACGCGGCCCTTGGTCTCGATCTCCGCCCACCAGACGCCGCGATGCCCGATGCAGACGCGGTCGACGTTCAGCGGCTCCGGAATGATGACGTGGTCGACGCGGGGCCGGGAGAAATAGCCGAGCTTCGCCAGATGGCCGACGCCGCCGTAACCGCCCGATTCCTCGTCCACCGTGCCGGAGATCTCCAGCGCGCCGGCGGTCAGCAGCCCTTCCTCCAGCAGTGACTCCACGGCGATGATCGAGGCGGCGATGCCGCCCTTCATGTCGCAGGCACCCCGGCCATAGACCCGGCCGTCCTTCACCACCCCGCCGAAGGGATCGACGGTCCAGCCCTGGCCGGCCGGCACAACGTCGATATGGCCGTTGAAGTGGACGCAAGGGCCCGGCCGCGGTGCCTCGATGCGGGCGACGACGTTGGTGCGGGGATAGCGGTCGCTGTCGCCTGCCGCCCCTTCCGCCCGCACATACTCAACCGAGAAGCCGCGTGCCGCCAGACGGCGGCCGATCAGTTCGGCGCAGTCGGTATAGACGTCGCCGGGCGGGTTGACGGTCGGGATACGGATCAAGGCCTGGGTCAGTGCGACCAGATCGTCGCGCCTCGCCTCGATACGGCGGAACAGCTGGCTGGTTGCGGCGTCGGTGTCGGAGCGCATGGCCTCTCCCGCGGCAAGGACGCCACCAGTGTCGCCCCAAGCGGATGGTACGTCTACCCCGCCTTTGGGAAACCTTCTCTCCCGCCGCCGGTTCACCGCATTGTGCAGCGCACTTTCGCGTGTCACGCCGGGCCGCTACAGTCGCGTCACCCCGCAGAGGAGCCAGTGGAGACTCCGTCATGACCGTCACGCACCCCATCGGGCTGAGCGCCCCGACCCTGGCCGACCCGGCGATCGCCGAGGCCGCCGCCCGCTTCGTCGCCGCCCGCCGCAGCGCGACCGGCCTCGACGCGTTTCCCGGACCGCTTCCGGCCGATCTCGCCACCGCCTACGCCATCCAGGCGACGGCAACCGCGGCCTGGCCCGACGAGGTCGCCGGATGGAAGGTGGCGCGGGTGCCGCCGGCCCTGGAGGAGGCGCTGGGTGCCATGCGCTACATCGGCCCGATCTTCGCCGGCACGGTGGCGACCGCCGAGGGCGGGCCGCTGAGCTTCCCGGCGATTCCCGCCGGCTTCGCCGCGGGTGGAGGCGGAATTCGCAGTGCGCATCGCCGCCGACGCCCCCGCCGACAAGCTGGACTACAGCCCGGCGGAGGCCGCGGCCTTCATCGCCGCCGTCCATGCCGCCGTCGAGGTGGCGGGCGGCCCGCTGGCCCCGGTCAACGAACTGGGGCCGACCGCCTCAACCGCCGTCTTCGGCAACAACAACGGTCTCATCGTCGGCGAGGAGATCGTCGGTGGCATCGAAGGCGCCGATGCGCTCAGGGCCGAGGTGCTGATCGACGGGCAGAGCGTCGGGGTCGGCAGCGCCGCCAAGCTGCCGGGCGGCATCGCGGCCGCGGTCGCGGTCGCGCTGAGCATGGCGGTCCGGCTCGGCCGGCCTCTGAAGGCGGGGCAGTGGGTGTCCACCGGCGCCCTGACCGGCGTGCACTCCATCGCCATCGGCCAGCAGGCGCGGATCGCCTTCACCGGCCTCGCCCCGATGAGCGGCACCGCCGTCGCCGCGACGCCCGCCGCCTGAAAGTCGAGACGCTCCACCATCAGCGTCGCGGATCGTGCAATCCAGCGTGGGGCGGAGGGCATGGCCGTTCGCCGCCTTCGGGCGAGCCAAACGGGTGCGGGGATGCTTGAATGGCGTTCCCTCTCCCGTCGTCGGATCCAGCACCTTGTCCCAAACCAGCGCATCCCAGGCCAGCCTGCCGTCCAACGGCATCGCCGCGGCGTCCGTCCTGCCGCCGGTCCAGCTTCTTACCGGGCTCGGGCTCGCTGTGGCGGGGGTGGTGGCCTTTTCCCTGCGGCCGGTCATCATCAAGCTGGCCTACCGCTACAATGTCGATCCGGTGACCTTGATCATGCTGCGCATGGTCTTCGCACTGCCCTTCTTCCTCGGCATGGCGCTGTGGTCGGGTGCAAGAAAGGGAGAGCGGGCGCCGGTTTCCGGCAGCGACCTTGCCCTGACCATCGGGCTCGGCGTCACCGGCTATTACGCTGCCAGCTTCTGCGATTTCCTTGGGCTGCGCTACGTCTCCGCCGGCATGGGGCGGCTGCTGCTGTTCCTCTACCCGACCATCGTCGTCCTGCTGTCCGCCATGTTCCTCGGCAAGCGGATCGGCCTGCGCGAGGTGGTGGCGCTGGTCGTCTCCTATGCCGGCGTCGCGCTGGTGGTGTGGTCGGAGGTCGGGACCGGCCACCCCAACTTCATGGCCGGGGCCGGACTGGTCTTCATGGGGGCCTTCCTCTATTCGGTCTATCTGGTCGGCAGCAGCCGGGTGGTGCAGCGGATCGGCTCCATGCGCTTCACCGCCTATGCGATGACGGCGGCCTGCCTGTGCTGCATCCTGCAATTCGCCGTGCTGCGGCCCTTGTCGGCGCTCGACCTGCCGCTGCCGGTCTACTGGCTCTCGGCGGTGATGGCGGTGGTCTGCACCGTGCTGCCCGTTCTGATGACGGCGGAGGCGCTGCGGCGGGTCGGCCCCAATCTGGTGGCGCTGAGCGGCGCCATCGGTCCGGTGGCCGCCGCCGTCTTCGGCTATCTGGTGCTGGCGGAGCCGATGGGCATGCTGCAATTGGCCGGCGCGGCCCTGACGGTGGCCGGCGTCATGATCATCACGCTGTGGAAGACCGCCTGAGGCCATGAAGATGCGGCGGACGCGGTTCATGACGAGCCTCGCCATTGCCGGCAGCGTTCCGCCGCTGACCCCAGGGGATGGCCTCAGGACTCGTACGCCATCAGCGAGACGCTGGGCACGTCGATGCGGTCGCGGCCGTTGAGGAAGGTCAGTTCCACCAGGAAGGCGGCGGCGCGGACGTCGGCGCCGACCTGACGGAGCAGGTTGATGGCGGCGACCATGGTGCCGCCGGTCGCCAGCAGGTCGTCCAGCACCACCACGCGCTGGCCGGGCTTCACCGCGTCCGCCTGCACCTCGATGGTGTCTGTGCCGTATTCCAGATTGTAGGAATGGGCGATCTTGTCGCCCGGCAGCTTGCCGTGCTTGCGCACCATGATGAACCCGATGCCCAGCGCCAGAGCCAGCGGGGCGGCGACCAGGAAGCCGCGCGACTCGATTCCGACCAGAAGATCCGGCTTGTGCGGGCGCACGGCGTCGGCCAACTCGTCGATGGCGGCCTTCCAGGCGGCGCCGTTCGCCAGCAGCGGCGAGACGTCGTAGAACAGGATGCCGGGCTTCGGGAAATCCGGAATGCCGCGGATGTGGTCTTTCAGGTTCATCGGAGATCGTGTCCGTAAAGGGTCTGGTGCCGGCATGGAAGGCCGGGGCCGCCGCCCGGCACTCTAGCGACTGCCTGCCTGCGCGAAAAGACGCGATTGGCCGCGGCCCCAGACGCCGTGTCCGGCGCCGGGCATGGCCGCCGTGCCTTGAGGCTACGCCGCATGGGGTTGACCATTCGGTGGTGCTCCGCCACGTTCCAGATCCACCGGTCGGCCAGACGCACCGGGCGGAGTGCGGTTGCGTGCGGCGGAGCCTGTGGCTGGAATTTTGGCGAAGGACGGAGCGGCGGCGGAGATGGCCCTGATCGATGCCGGGCCGGAGGACGGCGGCTGGCGGATCGGTGCCGCCGGGCGCTGGACGCTGCACGCGGCCGGTGCCGCCTCGGACGCGCTGGACCGGGCGCAGAAGCCGCAGGGCGGTGCCGCCGTGCGGCTCGACCTGTCGCGGGTGGAAGCTCTCGACACCGTCGGCGCCTATCTGCTGAACCGGTTGGCCGACCGGCTGCGGGCGGAAGGGCATGCGGTGGAGGTGGTCGGGCTGAAGCCGGAGCATGCCGCCCTGTTCGGCGCGGTGCGCGATGCCGGCAAGGCGCCGCCCCATGTGATCGAGCGCGACCACCACCCCATCCTGGACATGGTCGTCCGCACCGGGCAGACGACGGTGAACGCCGGCAAGGAGATGCTGGACCTCGTCGGCTTCCTCGGCCTCGTCACCGTCACCTTCGGCCGGCTGATCCTGCGCCCGTCGCGCCTGCGCCTGACCTCCGTCCTGTTCCACATCGAGCAGACCGGGCTGAACGCCCTGCCGATCCTGGGGCTGCTGTCCTTCCTGATCGGCGTGGTGCTGGCCTTCCAGGGGGCGGACCAGCTGAAGCGCTTCGGGGCGGAGCTGTACGTCGTCAATTTGCTGGGCATCTCCGTCCTGCGCGAGATCGGCATCCTGATGACGGCGATCATCGTCGCCGGCCGCTCCGGCTCCGCCTTCACCGCGCAGATCGGCACCATGAAGGTGAACCAGGAGGTCGATGCCATCGGCACCATGGGCCTCGACCCGATCGAACTGCTGGTGGTGCCGCGGGCGCTGGCGCTGATGATCTCGCTGCCGCTGCTGGCCTTCTACGCGGACGTGATGGGGCTGTTCGGCGGGGCGGTCATGGCCTATGCCACGCTGGACATCACCTTCGGGCAGTTCATCCGCCAGCTTCACAGCGCCGTCGGCATCAACACGGTGATTGCCGGGCTGATCAAGGCGCCGGTCTTCGCGCTGGTCATCGCCATGGTCGGCTGCTACGAGGGGCTGAAGGTCTCCGGCAGCGCCGAGAGCGTCGGCATCATGACCACCAAGGCGGTGGTGGAGGGGATCTTCCTGGTGATCGTCATCGACGCGGTGTTCTCCGTCGTCTTCTCCATGCTGGGGGTGTGATGGACGCGCGCCCCGTCATCCGGGTGCGGGGGCTGGTCACCCGCTTCGGCCCGCAGACCGTCCATGACGGGCTCGACCTCGACGTGGAGCGGGGGAGGTGCTGGGCGTCGTCGGCGGGTCCGGCACCGGCAAGTCGGTGCTGCTGAAGGAAATCCTGGGCCTGATCGCGCCGTCCGCCGGCCGGATCGAGCTGCTGGGCCACGACACCGCCGAACTCGACCGGGCGGAGCGCACGGCACTCCAGGCCCGCACCGGCGTGCTGTTCCAGAACGGCGCGCTGTTCAGCTCCATGACGGTGGCGGAGAACGTGATGCTGCCGCTGAAGGAGCACACCGATCTGCCGCCGACGCTGATCGCGGAGGTGGCGCGGGTGAAGATCGCCATGGCCGGCCTGCCGCCCGATGCCGGGACCAAGCATCCGGCCCAGTTGTCGGGCGGCATGATCAAGCGCGCCGGTCTGGCCCGCGCGCTGGCGCTCGACCCCGACATCCTGTTCCTGGACGAACCGACCGCCGGCCTCGACCCCATCGGCGCCGCCGCCTTCGACACGCTGATCCAGGGGCTGCAGCGCAGCCTGGGGCTGACCGTCTTCATGGTCACCCACGACCTGGACAGCCTGACCTCCATCTGCGACCGCATCGCGGTGCTGGTCGACAAGAAGATCAGGGTGGGGACGTTGGCCCAGCATCTGGCCGATCCGCATCCCTGGATCCGCGATTACTTCCACGGACCGCGCGGCCGCGCCGCGCTGGACGCCAAGGAACGCAATCAAGCTCGACAGCTTGCGAAAGGGTAGGGGCACGCCATGGAAACCCGCGCCAGCTATATTCTGGTCGGCAGCTTCGTGCTGGCGCTGGTCGCCGGCCTGCTGGTCTTCACCGCCTGGATCGCCAAGGTCCAGCTGGACGAATCGCGTGAGACCTATCGCATCTACTTCACCGGCTCCGTCACCGGGCTGCAGCAGGGAAGCCCGGTGCGCTACCGCGGCGTGCCGGTGGGTACGGTGTCGGACATCCGGCTCGACCCCGACAACGTCACGCGGGTGCGGGTGACGGTCCAGGTGCAGAACGGCACGCCGATCATGTCCGATTCCATCGCCTCGCTGGAGGTGCAAGGCATCACCGGTGGCGCCTATGTCCAGATCTCCGGCGGGACGGTGGGGGGCAAGCATCTGACCGCCACCGATGCCGACGGGGTGCTGACCATCCCGTCGCGGCCAAGCTCGCTGACCGCGGTGGTGGACAGCGCGCCGCAACTGGTCAACCGTGCGCTGGAGGTCATCACCAGGCTGGGCGAGCTGCTGAACGGCGAGAACCAGAAGGCAATCGGCGAAATCCTGGACAACGCCCGCATCCTCAGCGGCGAGCTGGCCCGCGCCGGCTCCGGCCTGGAGGAGACGATGGCCCAGGCACGGCAGACGCTGAACGGCTTCGAGACGGTCGGCCCGCAGTTGGACCGCACGCTGGCCCAGGCGCGGGAAACACTGGCGACGGTGGACGGCAGCGCGAAGCAGCTGACAGGGGAAACGCGCGAGCTGATGCGTTCCCTGAAGCGCACCTCCGACACGCTGAACGGCCTGATGGCCGAAAATCGTGAGCCGGTGCGCGACTTTACCGCCACCGGACTGTATGATTTGACCTTGCTGATCTCCCAACTGCGCGACCTGTCCGGGCAGCTGTCGCGGGTGATCACGCGGATCGAGAACGACCCGTCGAACTTCCTCTTCGGCGGGACGCGGCAGGGTGTGGAGGTGCGTGGAAAATGACGGGGACGGCGATCTTGCGGACGGGGGCGGGCAAAGGGGCGGCGCGGTCGGTGCTGGGCGTGGTGGCGGGGGCCGTCCTGCTGCTGGGGCTTGCCGCCTGTTCCACGCTGAACCCGACGGGCGCCGCAGCTCTACACCCTGACCCCGCGCGCCAGCGTCGCGGCCGGTCCCAAGGCCGACTGGCAGCTGCTGGTGGAGACGCCGGCCGCCGCCGCCGGGATCGACACGCCGCGCATCGCGCTGGCCCGCACGCCGACCTCGCTGGATTACTTCGCCGATGTGTCCTGGGCCGACCGGGCGCCCAACATGGTGCAGGGGCTGATCGTCCAGACCTTCGAGGACAGCGGGCGGATCGTGTCGGTCGGGCGCGACACGGTCGGCTTGCGCTCCGACTATGTGCTGAAATCGGAACTGCGCGACTTCCAGGCGGAATATGCGACGCCGGGGGCCGCCATGCCGGACCGGGTGCATGTGCGCCTGTCGGCGAAGCTGGTCGCCATGCCGCGCCGGACCATCGAGGCGGGCGAGACCTTCGAGGCGTCGGCCCCCGTGCGCGGCCGCTCCTTCACCGACATCGTCGCCGCCTTCGACGAGGCGCTGGGGCGCGTCACCGGCGATCTGGTGAACTGGTCGCTGTCGCAGCGTTTCCGCCCCTCCGGCAGCTGACCGGCCAAGCGCAGGCCCGGTTGCAACGGCAGGTGCCGCAGCGGAAAAGACCTTGCCACGTCCGCATAGCCGCGTAGGTAATAGGGATGTTCGCGCAGCGCAGGATCGGGCGATGACGGATTTGTCGGACGTGTCCCGGGAAGAGTTGGAGGCGATGGCCGAGGCGGGGCGCGAGGTGCGCCTGTGCCAGCGCGTCCTGGCCAAGACCGGCGACACGGTGGTGGGCGAGCTTCTGCGCGGCCACGGCACGCTCTACGAGTGGAAGCACTATCCGCCGGGCGACGTCTACGATGCCGAATTCCATGCCCAGTATTATTATCACTGCCATCCCGAAGGCGAGCGGCCCAACGGGGAGCATGGGGCATTTCCACACCTTCCTGCGGCCCCACGGCATGCCGTCCGGCCTGCGGCCGGCGCCGCTGCCCGACTTCCAGGCGCCGGAGAACGACAACGACGCGCTGTCGCACCTGATCGGCATCGCCATGGACGTCGCCGGCCAGCCGGTGCGCCTGTTCACCACCAACCGCTGGGTGACGGGGGAGACCTGGTACGGGGCCGACGACGTGATCGCCATGCTCGACGCCTTCGAGGTCGACCATGCCCGCCCGTCCTGGCCGGCCAACCGCTGGATCACCGCGATGATGCGGCTGTTCCGCCGACCATCGTCCGCCTGCTGCGCGAGCGGGACGCCGCCATCCGGCGCTGGGCGGATGCGCATCCCGACGCCTACGTCTACGAGGACCGCGGTCTGGAGGTCGCCTCACAGCGCCATATCTCGGTGGAGGAACAGATCGCCGAGGTCGCCATCCACCTGCGCGGTGCGCGGCGCCGCCGCCCGATCCTGCCGGAACCGCCCAGCTTCGTCGAACTGCCCTGATCCCAATTCGACCCCCGTCCGACGATCTATGACCCGCCGGCGTTAATGAAGGTTCAACCGTTTCGGAAGATCCTTGACGGTGTGGACAAGTCTCCGCCCACATCCGCGCGGGTATCGCCTCTTCGCGACAGATATGGAGACGGACCAGGGCAGGAAGGGTCCCGGACCCATGAGTGACGGTATGAAGTCGGGTCATCTGACCCAGGAGGACGTGGCGCGGCTGCTGGCCGACCCGTCGCCGAACAGCCGGACCGATCTGGCCGCCAAGCTGGCCCAGCAGTTCGACAGCCCCGAGCTGTCGCAGGCCGAGCACAAGCTGGCGGAGGACATCATCCGCCTGATGGTCAACGACACGGTCCTGCGCGTCCGCCAGACCCTGGCCGAGAACCTGAAATCCAGCCCGTCCCTGCCGCGCGACGTGGCGCTGAGCCTTGCCCGCGACGTGGAGGCGGTGGCGATCCCGCTCCTCAGCGTGTCCACCGTGCTGACCCCGGCCGATCTGGTCGAGATCGTGCGATCCGGGGGATCGGGGGCCGAAGCCAAGAGCACCGCCATCGCCCAGCGCCCGATCGTGCCGGCGGCGGTTGCCGACGCGCTGATCGAAAGCGGGTCCGAACGCGCCGTCGCCGCCCTGGTCGCCAACGAAGGGGCGGAACTGGGCGAGCAGAGCCTTGGCCGCGTCATCGACCGCTTCGGTGCCAGCGAAGCGGTGCAGGACCCGCTGGTCCACCGCTCCAAGCTGCCGATCACCATCGCCGAACGGCTGGTCGCCGTGGTGTCGGAACGGCTGCGCCAGCATCTCGTCGCGCACCACGAGCTGCCGGCCAAGGTCGCGTCGGAGCTGATCCTGCAAAGCCGCGAGCGGGCGACCGTGGCGCTGTTCACCGGGGAGAGCGACGAAGGCGCCCTGGACCGGCTGGTGAGTCAGCTCGCCCGTACCGGCCGCCTGACGCCCTCGCTGCTGCTGCGCTCGCTGTGCACCGGCGACATCGCCTTCTTCGAGATGGCCATGTCGCGCATGGCGAACGTGCCGCTGACCAACGCCCGCCTGCTGATCCACGATGCCGGCCGGCTGGGGCTGAAATCGCTGTACGACAAGGCGAAGCTGCCGCCGGCCCTGCTGCCGGCCTGCCGCATCGCCATCGACGTGCTGAAGGAGACGCCCTATGACGGCGAACCCGGCGACCGCGCGCGCCACCGCCGCCGCGTGATCGAGCGCATCCTGACCCAATACGAGGATCTGGCGCCCGAGGATCTGGAATTCCTGCTGGCGAAGCTGGGCGACATCATGCAGCCGGAAAACGCCGCGGCGTGACCGACCGGACGGTTTTCATGGATGCAAGCTCTGCCGGGCCGGCGGAGACCGTCAGCCGTCTCGAAGCCCGCGTGGCCGAGCTGGAGGCCGCCCTGCGGCAGAGCGAGGCGGGGGCGGGCGAGGCGCGTTTCCGTTCCCTGGTGCAGACCGCGGCCAGCATCATCCTGGTCCTGGGAGAGGACGGGCGCGTGCAGGAGGCCAACCGGGAGGCCGAACGCGCCTTCGACACGCGCGGCGGCGGCGCCATCGGCCGCCATTGGACGGAGGTGATGGGGGAGCGCCCGACCGGGGCCTTCGCCGCCCAGCTCGCCATCGCCGTCCAGGGCACGGAGATCCGCAACTTCGAACAGGCGCTGCGCGAGCAGGACTGCATGAGCGAGCGGGTGTTCCTGTGGAACCTGAACCGCCTGCCGGAGGCGGACGGCGTGGCGCCGGGCATCCTGTGCGTCGGCCAGGACATCACCCGGCGCAAACGGGCCGAACTGGCGCTGCGGCAGGCCCGCGACGAGCTGGAGATGCGCGTCGCCGAGCGCACCCGCGCGCTGATGCAGGAAATCCAGGAACGTCGCCGCGCCGAACAGGCGCTGATCCAGGCCAAGGAGCAGGCCGAACTCGCCAACCGTGCCAAGAGCGAGTTCCTGGCCAACATGAGCCACGAGCTGCGCACGCCGCTGAACGCCATCATCGGCTTTTCCTCGATGATGGAAAGCGAGATCGTCGGGCCGCTGGGCCATCCAAAATACCTCGATTATGCCAAGGTGATCGGCAAGTCGGGGCAGCATCTGCTGGCCGTCATCAGCGACATCCTGGACGTCGCCAAGATCGAGGCGGGGAAGCTGGAGATGCATCCGCAGCCGATGGACGTGCGCGACGCGGTGGAAAGCTCGCTGCTGCTGATCGCCGAACGGGCGGAGGAAAGCGGCCTGACCCTGACCCAGGACATCGCCCCCGATACCCCGCACCTGCTGGGCGACCCGGTGCGGGTGAAGCAGATCCTGCTGAACCTGCTGTCCAACGCCGTCAAGTTCACCCCCGCCGGCGGCGGCATCGCGCTGCGCGTCCGCCCGGACTGCGGCCGCATCCTGATCGAGATCGCCGACACCGGCATCGGCATGAACGCCGAAGGCATCGCCGTGGCCCTGCAGCCCTTCGGTCAGGTCGACAGCCAGCTGTCCCGCCGCTCCGGCGGCACCGGGCTGGGCCTGCCGCTGGTCCGTTCCTTCGTCGATCTGTTGAACGGCACGCTCGACATCCGCAGCCGCGAGGGGGAAGGCACGACGGTCAGCGTGCGTCTTCCGGTTGCGCTGCCCTATGACGGCGAATAGCGCAGGGAGCGGAAAACGAATCATGGGCTGTGACATGCTGCCGACCGAGTTGCGGACCGTCGCTCCGCCGGCGGTCGCGGTGGTGCTGGGGATTTCCGGAATCGACCCGCTGGACTGGGATGCCTGTGCTGCGGGCCATGGGCCGCTCCTGAGCCACGCCTATTTGAAGGCGACGGAGGACAGCGGCCTGGCCAGCCCGGCGAACGGCTGGAATCCCGTTCATCTGATGGCGCGGGAGGCGTCCGGGCGGGTGGTCGGCACGGCTCCGCTCTATCTGCGCGACCGCTCCACGGACGAGCATTGGCCCGATCAGGCGTGGGTCGACGGCTATCAGGCCGCCGGTGGCCGCTATTTCCCGAAGCTGGTGTCGGCGGTCCCCTATGCGCCGGTCACCGGAACCCGGCTGCTGCTGCGGGAGGGTGCGCCGCCCGGCACGGCGGATGCGTTGATCGGCGCGATGCGGACGCTCGCCCATCGCGATGGCCTGTCTTCCATCCATGTGAACTTTCCGGACGAAGCCGACCGTTCCCGCTTCGAAGCGGAGGGATGGCTGGCCCGCCATGCCGTGGAGTATGAGTGGCGGAACGACGGATACCGGGACTTCGGCGACTTCACCGCCGCCTTGTCGAAACACCGCCGCGACACCCTGCTGTGGGAGCGCCGGAAGGTGCAGGCGAGCGGAGTTCGGTTCCGCGACGTGCCGGGGAGCGGGGTGGGCGAGGCCGATGTCGCGCTTTTCCTCGACCTGTTCGACGACCTGCATGCCCGTCGGGCGACGCACCAGCCCTTGACCGCCGATTTCGTCCACCGGCTCTGCGTTGCGCTGGGGGACGCTGTGACGCTGACCTTCGCCGAAGCGGGGGGTATCGCGGTCGGCACGCTGCTGGGCGTCGAGGGGGACGGCCGGCTTTATGTTCGCAACTGGGGAGCACGGGAAGAGACGCGGCTGGTCCATTTCGAGACCTGCTATTACCGGACCATCGAGCGGGCGATCGCCCGCGGTCTGGATGCGGTGGATGGCGGCCGGGGCGGGCCGCACAAGCTGGCACGCGGCTTCCGGCCTAAGCTCGCCCATGCCTGCCACTGGTTCCGCCATACCAACATGCACAATGCGGTGGCGGAAGGTCTCGGCCTCCACAACGCGAAAGTCCTCACCATTCTTGCTCAGGAACAGGCGCGCTCGCCATTTCGCCAGCCGGCAGGAGGAATCGGGGACGATCGCCGCTTGCACGGCGCGACATGCCACGCCACCTTGCCTGCTTGAATAGACGACAGGCGGGGTGGGACATGGCGGTCAGCCGCGACGATCTGAAGACGCGCATCGGGCAGGCGCTGGGCGAGGCGAAGGCCGATCTGGTCATCAAGAACACGCGCTTCCTCAATGTCGTGACCGGCGAGATCGCCGAGGGCGACATCGCCGTCTGCGGCGAAGTCATCGTCGGTACATACGAATCCTATGACGGGGTGGAGGAGATCGACGGGCGCGGGCTGACCGTGGTTCCGGGCTTCATCGACACCCATGTCCATTGCGAATCCACCTGCGTCACCCCGCAGGAGTTCGACCGCTGCGTCCTGCCGCGCGGCACCACCACCGCCATCTGCGACCCGCACGAGATCTGCAACGTGCTGGGCGAGCGGGGCCTCAGCTATTTCCTCGACAGTGCCGGCGGGACGACGCTCGACCTGTTCGTGCAGCTGTCCTCCTGCGTGCCGGCGACGGAGCTGGAGACGTCGGGCGCGCGGCTGGAGGCGCCTGACCTGATCCGCCACATGGACCATCCCCGCGTGTTGGGGCTGGCGGAGTTCATGAACTTCCCCGGCGTCTTCCACAAGGTGGACGGGGTGCTGGACAAGCTGGCCGCCTTCGACGGGCGCCACATCGACGGCCATGCCCCGCTGGTGTCGGGGAAGGAACTGAACGCCTATCTCTCCTGCGGCATCCGCAACTGCCACGAGACCACCAGCGCCGCGGAGGCGATGGAGAAGCTGCGCAAGGGCATGCAGGTGCTGATCCGCGACGGGTCGGTGTCGAAGGACGTCCATGCCCTGGCCGAAGTCATCAGTCCCGAGACCTCGCCCTTCCTGGGATTCTGCACCGACGACCGCAACCCGCTGGACATCGCGGAGGAGGGTCACATGGATCACCTGATCCGCAGCGCCATCCGCCTCGGCGCGCCGGTCGCCCATGTCTATCGGGCGGCCACCTGGTCGGCCGCCCGCGGCTTCCGCCTGTACGACCGCGGGCTGGTGGCACCGGGGCATCGTGCCGATCTGGTCCTGCTCGACGATCTGGAGGACTGCGCGGTCAACCGCGTCATCCGCAACGGCAAGGTCGTCGGCCCGCACAGCTTCGACGGCCGGCCGGCGGTGACGCCGGTGGGGCTGGATTCGGTGAAGCTGGAGCCTGTGGCGGAGGAGGATTTCGCCGTGCCCGCCGGCGGGTCGGTCCAATCGGTAATCGGGCTGGAGCCGGGGAAGATCCTGACCGAACACCGGCGGATCGAGGTGCCGGTGGTGGGCGGCCGGATGGTGGCCGATCCGTCGCGCGACCTGCTGAAGATCTGCGTGTTCGCCCGCCATGGCAGCAACCGCAACATCGGCCGCGGCTTCGTCCAGGGCTTCGGCTTCGCGGAGGGCGCGCTGGCGTCGTCGGTCGGGCATGACAGCCACAACATCTGCGTGGTGGGGGCGAGCGACGCCGACATGCGGATCGCCGTCAATCGCCTGATCGAGCTGCAGGGCGGTTTCGTCGCCGTGCGCGATGGCAAGGTGGTGGGCGAATTGGCCCTGCCGCTGGCCGGTCTGATGAGCCTGGAGCCGTTCGAGACGGTGGAGGTGAAGCTGCGCACCCTGCGCGCCGCCGTCCGCGCCATGGGCTGCCCGCTGGCCGAGCCCTTCCTGCAGTTGGCCTTCCTGCCGCTGCCGGTCATCCCGCACCTGAAGATCACCGACCGCGGCATGGTCGATGTCGACCGCTTCGAACTGATTGCCGCCTGAACGGGCGGTCTGCCTGGGAATGAGGCAGAAGGCTGGAAAGTGAGCGGAGTCCGATCGTTCGGAAACAAGTCACCTGGGTGCCGGACAGATCCCCTCTCCCCTTGCGGGATGGCTATCGCATATGGGGTTCATTCGCACTCGAAGCCCCTCTCCCCTTGTGGGAGAGGGGTTGGGGTGAGGGGTGGCAAATTCAATATTTCCAACGGCCTGCGGCCGCCGCACCCCTCATCCCAACCCTTCTCCCGCAAGGGGAGAAGGGCATTCGAATCTCAACATCGTCGCTCGATTTCCCATATGCGATTGCCCAACCCTGCGGGAGAGGGGCATCCAGAGCGACGGGTCTTTGACTAAAAATCGACGGTAGCTGTCCCGAACACTCTGGCACAGGCTTTGCCACGACGACACATTATCCGTTGTTCGTCATCGAGCGAGCCCGACACGCCATGACCCATCTGGCCCCGATGATCCACCAGTCGCATGACCTGCTGCCGGTCCGGCCGCCGGAAACCGTGTCGATGCGGACGCGGGACGGCGTGCGGCTGGATGCCGACCTCTACCGGCCGGACGCCGCCGGCACATGGCCGGTGCTGCTGCTGCGTGTGCCTTGCGGCCGGCGCACCGCGCTGACCAGCCATTACGCCCATCCGCGCTGGTACGCGGCGCGGGGCTATGTCGTGGTGGTGCAGGATGTGCGCGGCTGCGGCACGTCGGACGGCCGTTTCCGCCCCTTCGAGGCGGAGAGGGAGGACGGGGCCGACGCCGTGGCCTGGGCGGCCTCGCTGCCGGGGTCGTCGGGCGTGGTGGCGATGTATGGCTGCGGCTATGCCGGGATGGCGCAGTGGCTGGCGCTGGCGGAGCGGCCGGCGGCCCTGCGTGCCGTTGCGCCGGCCTTCGCCGGCTGGGACGTCTTCTCCGACTGGGCCTACGAGGGCGGCGCCTTCCGGCTGGCCGACGCCATGGGCTGGGCTCTGCGCACCGCCGCCGAGGCGGCGCGGCGGGTGGAGGACGGCACCGGCCACCGCATCCTGTCCGATGCGGCGCGCAGCCTGCCGATCGACGACGAGATCCCGTCGCGGCCGCAGGCCCTGCGCGATTACGCCCGCTATTCCCATTATGACGACTGGCTGACCAACCCGGTGCCCGGTCCGGCCTGGGCCGCGCTGTCGCCCAAGGCGATTCTGACGGACATGCCGGCCGACGTCGCGGTGCTGCAACTCGGCGGCTGGTACGACCCGCGGCTCGCCGGAACGCTGGATGCCTACGACCTGCTTGCTGCTCGGGGGCGGGCGCCGGTGCGGCTGGTGGTCGGACCCTGGGGCGCCGACGGCCCCGCCGCGGCACCGGGGGAGGCGCCGACACTCGACACGCTGCAACTCGCCTGGTGGGAGCGGGCGCTGAAAGGGCAGGGATCCGACCGCGGCGGCCCGGTGCGCCTGCATGACGTGGAGACCGGGCGCTGGCACGACCTGCCCACCCTGCCCGCGGCCGAGGCGGTGCTGCATCTGGCCAGTGACGGCCTCGCCAACCGGCAGGGCGGCCGGTTGGCGCCGGAGATGCCCGATTTCGAGGCACTCGATGTGGTGGTGCATGATCCGCGCACGCCGGTGCCGACGGTCGGCGGCCATGCGGTGCCGTCCGCCGCCGGGCGCTTCGACCGCGCCGCCATCGACCGCCGGCCGGATGTGGCGACCTACACCAGCCTGCCGCTGGACGAGCCGCTGATGCTGGCCGGGAGGGTCGCACTGGATCTGTGGGTGGAGGCTGACGCCCCGTCCTTCGACGTCAGCGCCGTGCTGTCGGTGGTGCGCCCCGATGGGCAGGTGCTGCCGCTGACCCAGGGCCATGCGCGGGTGGAGCCGGGCGATCCGACCCGGCCGCTGACCATCGCCATGCGGGCGGCCTGCGCGACGCTGGCACCGGGATCGGCGTTGCGCCTCAGCCTCGCCGGCTCCTGTTTCCCCCGCCTATCCGGTCAATCCCGGCACCGGGGCCGAGCCGGGCGAGACCCGCCGGGTCGATGCGCTGCCGATCTCGCTGCTGATCCATAGCGGACCGGACCGTCCGTCCCGCCTGCGACTGCCGGCCTGAAAAGCGTCAGGGAAGATCGCCGGGCTCATCCGCGTCGGCCTTGCCCGCCGCCTCCAGGCAGAAATCCAGGCTCTGCGACAGGAAGCGCATCATCAGGTCGCGGAACGGCGTCTTGTCGCCGACCGCCCAGGCCCGTTCGACGAGGTCGAGATAGAGACCGCGGTCCTCCGCCAGGACCACCACCGGCGGGTAGCCGGCGCGGTTCAGGATCAGGTTGCACAGCAGCAGCGCCGTGGCCCGGTTGCCGGTATCGAAGGGGCGGATGGCGCTCAGCTTGTGATGCGCCTCGAAGGCGGTGTCGGGACCGGCGTCCGACTTGCGCATCCAGGTGGACAGTGCCGACATCGACACGCGCAGCTTGGCCGGATCGGGCGCCGTTTCCGCCGGATCGTCCTTCGGCGCGCCGTTGCGGTATTTCCCGGCCTCGTCCTCGATCCCGCGATAGAGAACGCTGTGGAATGCGGAGACCGTGCGTTCGGTCACCGCGCCCGTCGGATCGAAGGACAGCCGCGCCATCAGTTCCAGCGCCGCGCGATGGTTCAGCACGAAGCGCTGCTCTTCCACCGGGCGGTGGCGCAGGATGCTGCCGCGCTCCAGGATCGCCTTGACGTCGGCGGGCTTGACCGGCACCTCCTCCAGCGCGGCGGCGGCGACGGTGAGGTCCAGTTCGAAGCGGTCGGCGATGCCGTGCACGACCTCCTGCGGCAGGGGGCGGGCCGCGTCCAGCGCCCGTTTCTTCTCCGCGATCTCGTCGAGCAGGGCCATGGTCACTCTGGGGCTGGTGAATGGGGGCGGTCTGGTGGATGGAGGCCGGTTCGAGGGTGCTTGGCGCATCATGCCGCGCCCCCTGCGGGGATTTGCCGCTTGGACGGGCACGGTTGCCGGTTTTAGGATCCCTGTCAAGATGTCCACAACCCAGCCATGGCCGGCCGCAACCGCTTGAAAAGGGCGGAAGGCGCTTGATTTCGCGGGATGCGAGGGGGAGGTCGCTGCGATGACCTATGTCGCCTGGGACGAATCCATGAGCGTCGGCGTGCCCGTGCTCGACGAAGAGCATCGGCGGCTCCTCGACCTGTTCAACGGCCTGCTGGAAAGCGGCATCACCCCCGCCAACCGGGAGGAGCTGTCGAGCCTGCTCGCCAGCCTCAAGGACTACGTCGCCGTCCATTTCGCGCGGGAGGAGGCGATGATGGAGCGTTGCGGCTATCCCGAACTGAACGGCCACCTCGCCGCCCACCGCTATTTCGCCGACGAGGTGGACAAGCTGGCCCGCGACTTCGACGGCGGCAACCCCACCATGCTGCGCGTCGACCTGATCCTTCTGCTGAAGGACTGGTTCGTGGAGCACATCCAGCAGACGGACAGCCAGTACAAGCCCTATGTGGGGGAGTCCCCCTCTCCCTAGGGGGAGAGGGGATACTTCGCTACTTCGCCGCCGCCTTCCGGTCGGCCAATCCCTCGTCCAGCTTGGCCTGGATGCCGGCCTTGTCGGTGTCCTCGTCGGCGTTGCGCAGCGCGCGCATCCATTGGAACCGCGCCTCGTTGCGGCGGCCGGCGCGCCAGTAGGCGTCGCCGAGATGGTCGTTGATGGTGGGATCGCCCGGCTTCAGCTCCACGGCGCGTTCCAGCTTCGCGACCGCGCCCTCGAAATCGCCCAGCTTGTAGAGAGCCCAGCCCAGGCTGTCGACGATGTAGCCGTCGCGCGGGCGCAGTTCCACCGCGCGCTCCACCATCGCCCTGGCCTTGTCCAGATGCTCGCCCCGGTCGATCCAGCTGTAGCCGAGGAAGTTCAGCAGCGACGCCTCGTCCGGCCGTAGCGTCAGCGCGGTCTGCAGGTCGGCCTCCGCCTGCGGCCACTGCTTGGTCTTCTCGTAGCTCATGGCGCGGGCGTACAGCAGCGGCCAATGCCGTTCCTGCGGCGCGCCGATCCGCTCCAGCGCGGTCGTGTAGGCGGGAATGGCCTCGTCGTACCGCTTGGCGTAGCGGTAGATGTCGCCCAGCCGGGTCACCGCGTCGGTCCGCTCCGGCCGTTCGGCGGACAGGGCCTTGAGAACCGCGATGGCGTCGTCGTTGCGGTTCATGCGGGCGAGGCTGTCGGCTTCGCGCATGCGGGCGGTCCAGCCCAGCAGCGGGTCCTTCGCCAGCAGCCGGTAGGCGGTCAGAGCCTCCTCATGATGGTCGCGGGAGGCCACGATGTCGCCGATCAGCAGATGGGCCAGCGCCAGATCCCCGCGCAGGTGCAGCGCGATGCGACCGAACAGAAGCGCCGGCTCGTCGGCATTCTCGTGATGCAGGCGCTGCCCAGGTCGAACAGCGCTTCCGCCAGACCCGAACGGGCGTCGGGCACCGGGCGGGTGTCGGACGGTGCCTTCGCCATGGCGTCCAGCGCCGGCTCCACCAGCAGCCCGTCGGGGTTGTTGATCTGGAAGGTCTCGTAGAGCTTGCGCGCCTCGTCCGTCTTACCGGTGCGCATCATGAAGTTGCCGACGATCTGCACCACCCGCAGCGGCGCCTCGGTGTCCGTCACCTTGACATAGTGGGCGGCGGCATCCTCGCTGCGGCCGGCGAGGTCGAGGATCAGGGCGGCATGCAGGTTGTAGAGCGCGCCGAAGCCCTGGACGGCCGCCAGCGGCTCCAGCGCGGCGAGCGCTTCGTCCGTCTTGCCGCGGGCGGTGGCCAGCCAGGCGCGGGTCAGCGGGGTGATGAAGCGGCCCAGCCCATCGGCCGGCAGGCGCGCGGCATAGCCGTCGGCCTCGTCCAGCTTGCCCTTGGCGAGCGCATCGGCGGCCAGCAGGGTCAGCGCCATCTGCGGCTCGCCCTGCTCGCCCAGCAGGCGGGTGGCATAGCCGATGGCGGTGTCGACCTGCCCCTCGCCCAGCCGCAGCAGGAAGGTGCGGCGCAGCAGGGCCTGGTCGTCGGGATCGGCGGCCAGGGCCTGGGCGGTGAAGCGCGCCGCCGCCGTCCAGTCGTCCTGGTGCTGGGCGTAGCGGCCGGCCAGATAGCTGCCGGTGGCGGAGCCGGCGGTCTCGCCGGGCGGGCCGGCGGCGAAGGCCGGGGCCGGAACGGCGCCTGCTAATACACCCCCAGCCAGCAGGGCGGCCAGGGAGGTCGGCAGCAACCGGCGTCGGAAACTCGTCATGCTCTCGTCACCTCGTTTTCCGAGTCGGTATCCCATCATTTTCGGCAGGGCGCGGGCAAGAGACTTTCGCGCTCCCTCTCCTTCTCCCCCCTCACCCTAACCCTCTCCCCGCTTTCGGCGGACCTTCGGTCCGCCTGCCGCGTCAGCGCAAACTTCGTTTGCGCGAGAGCGGGGGGGAGAGGGGACTGGTGCCCAATCCCGCCGGACCTGTTCGATCCGTCCGGCGCGCAGGATGTCGGTGGCGTGGGCGTCCATATGGGCGCGCAAACCCTCCGGCATGCCCGGCGACAGCGTGGCGCCCTCCACCGACCAGCGGGCCATCCAGGACAGGGTGCGCAGCCAGGTCAGCCGGCGCAGCGGCTTCAGCCAGGGCCGCACCTCGTCGGCGAGGTCGCCGGGAACCGCCATCGCCCAGGCCTCGACGAAGGCGTCGATGTCGGCCGGGGCCAGTTCCGCATTCACCGCCGGATCCCATTTGGTGGAGGTGTAGAGGCTGGCATGGGCGAGATCGCTGGCCGGGTGGCCGTATTGCAGTTTTTCCAGGTCGGTGAACCAGGCCTTGCCATGGCCGTCGATCAGGAAATTTCCGGGATGCACGTCCACCCCCACCGCGGTCAGCGGCATCGGGGTCTCCGGCGGCGGGGCGAGGTCGCCGGCTCTGGCGGCGGCAAGCTCTTCCGCGAACAGGGCGCGGGCGCCGGCGTCCAGCGCGGCACGGTCGAACCACTCCGCCTGCCGTTCCACCTGGGCCAGCAATGCAGCGACCGGATCGGGCGGGGCGGGCAGCGGCTCGTAGAAGTCCGGCGGGGCCATGCGGTGGATCGCGGCCAGCGCACGGGCGATGGCCGGCATGTCGTCCGGCAGGACGGGGGTGCGGCCCTCCACCTCGCCGACCACCAGCGCGCCCAGCGGCAGCCCCTCGCCCGGCGGCAGCAGGCCGGCGAAGCGCGGGGTGTGGCCCGACATTTCCGCCCGGCGGAAGGCGGCGGCCTGCCGGTCCAGCGCTGTCCAGGCGTCGAGGCCAAGCTGGCTCCAACGCGGAATGCGGGCGACCAGGCGGCGGCCTTGCAGGCGGACATGATCATGGGCGACGCCCTTCAGCGGCATCGGCTCCAGCGCGTCGGGGGGGAGGTCGGCAAGGCGCGGCAGCCGGATCAGGGCGGCGTGCAGGGCCTCCGTCGAATAGCCAGCCGGTTCGCTCACGCCATATGCTCGCGCAGGCGGGGCATCAGCTCCACGAGGTTGCAGGGGCGGTGGCGGTTGTCGAGCTGCCAGACCAGGATGTCGTCCCAGGCGTCACGGCAGGCGCTGGGCGAACCCGGCAGGGCGAAGATGTAGGTGCCGTTGGCGACGCCGCCGGTCGCACGGCTCTGAATGGTGGAGGTGCCGACCTTGGCGTAGCTGAGGTAACGGAACAGCTCGCCGAAGCCGGGGATCGCCTTTTCATAGAGCGCCTCGACCGCTTCCGGCGTCACGTCGCGGCCGGTGACCCCGGTGCCGCCGGTGGTCAGAACCACGTCGATCTGCGGATCGGCGATGTACGCCTGCACCTGCGCGCGGATCGCCGCGATGTCGTCGCGGACGATGGTCCGGGCGGCGAGCCTGTGGCCGGCCCCGGCGATCCGCTCCGCCAGTGCATCGCCGGAGCGGTCGTCGGCGGCGCCGCGGGTGTCGGACACCGTGATCACCGCGATGTTCACGGGAAGGAAGGGGCGGCTCTCGTCGATCTTCGGCATGGCGGCAGGCGTGTCCTCAAGTCGGGCCGGAGCCCGGCAAGGGCGCACCGGCGGTCAGGGTATCGGGCTGGCCTCCCCCCGCTCCGCCACCGTCTCCACCCGGGCCGGAACGGCCGGAGCGTCCGCGGTCACCGCAGCCGGGACCGCCGGCTTCGACGCCGGCAGCGGGTCCGGCTGGGCCGCGACCTGGGTCGCAGGGGCCTCCACCGGGATGTAGGACGGCCATTTCCCGTCGGCGACGGCATCGAGCGAGGCGGTCTCCTGGCCCAGCCGAAGCTGGTAGATCCAGAAGTTCGCCATCACCTTCTCCACATAGTCGCGCGTCTCGCCGAAGGAAAGGCTTTCGATGAACAGCAGCGGATCGGTGATGTCGCTCAGCTCCCGCCGCCAGCGCGCCAGCGTGCCCGGTCCGGCATTGTAGGCGGCGGCGGCCAGGAACAGGTTGCCGTCGATCTCCGGCATGCCCAGCAGCTCGTTCAGGTAACGCTGGCCCAACTCCATGTTGCGGGACGGATCGAACAGGGCGTCGCGGTTGGCGTCCTCGCTGCCGATGTCGGCGTGGCGTTCGCGCACATGCTGGGCGGTGCTGGGCAGGATCTGCATCAGCCCGGTCGCCCCGGCGGAGCTGACCAGACGCGGGTCGAAGCGCGATTCCTGGCGCATCACCGCGAAGACCAGCGCCCGGTCCACGGCGAAGCCGTCGCGCGGTGTCCAGTGCGGCAGCGGGTAGAGGGCGGCGGCATAGGGCGCGCCGTCCGGCCCGGCCACCGCGTTGCCCAGCCGCAGCGAGAGGGTCGCCACTCCGGCGCGGTCGGCCAGCGCCACCATCGCCTGTTCGACCAGCGGGTCGCCCTGGGGATGGATGCGTTGCAGCTCCATGCCCGCCAGTTCGCGCTGGTCCACCTGCAGCAGGGCGATGGCGCGGGATCCTGCCGGCTTGGCCGCCATCGCCGCCAAACTCTTCCCGCTCAGCTCCGGCGCCAGCCAGCGCACGTCGTGCAGCGTGCCCAGGGTGCGCAGCGCGATCAGCCCATAGAAGGTGTGGGGATAGCGGGCCGCGGCGGCCAGATGCTCCGCCGCCTCCTTCTCCTTGCCGGGCTTGCGGGACAGCGCGCGGGCTGCCCAATAGTCGGCGGCCGCCGCCTTCCAGGGGGAGCGCGGACCGGCGGCAGCCATGCCCTGGAAATGGCGGGCGGCACGGTCGGTCTGCTTCAGCCGCCATGCGGACAGCCCGGCGATCCAATGCGCCTCCGGCAGCATGTCGCCCGACCGGGCGGCGCTGGCGGAGGCAAGTGTCAGCGCCTGCGCCGTCTCGCCCGAATAATAGAGCGATGTCGCGATGCGGACGCGGGCGGCGTCGTACTGCACGGTGTCGAGCTTGCCGCCGAATTCGTCCTGGTTCAGCAGGGTCAGCGCGTTGCCGGCGCGGCCGGAACGCAGCAGCTCATCCACCCGCGCCATGGCGGCGCGGTCGCTGCGGGCGCGCGACACGGTGCGGCTGCGCGGGGCGACGGTGACGCTGTCGTCCTCGTCGTCCTCGTTCGCGGCGACGGTGCGCAAGCCGCCCAGCCGTTCCAGCGAGCCGACGAGGCGCACGCGCTCCTCCCCCCGCGGGGGCTTCGGCGCCCGCTGGCCGGCGGGCTGGCGCTTCTGCGCCAGGCTGTGCACCCGCTCCGCCCCGGCGAGGTCGCCGTAATCCTGCATCCAGCGGGCGAGTTCCTCGTAGCCGGCGCGGCGGTCGGGGTGGAGATAGCGCTGGCGCAGGACATAGCCGATCAGCCGGCGGTCCTTCAGCTTCGCCATCTCGGCATCGGCGGCGTCCCACTCCGCCCGGTCCTGCAGCGCGAAGATGCGGCGGTAGCGGCCGGCATCCTCCTCGTCCAGCTGGACGGCGCGGGCCTCGTCGTCGCCGGCGAGCAGCAGCGGGGAACCGGTCGGGCCGGTGGACGCATCGGCCGCCGGCGCGCCGAAAGACGGGTCGCCGGGAATGGCCGGGTCGGGGAGCCCCATGACCGGGTCGCCGGTGACCGTGTTATCGGTCGGCACGCCGAAATCGGGGGTATCGGGGTCAGGCACGGAATCCGGGCCGGGCGGGACGACGGCGTGACCGTCCGGCGCGTGAATAATGAGGGCGGCGCAAGCGGGCCGGAACCCGACCGCACCGTCGGGTCCCAGGGTGTAAGCCACCGCGAGACCCAGCACCCCCAGAAGGTTCCGCCGCAGCGGGACCGCATTCGCGGCCCGGTATGCTGCACTGCAAAATATCCGGAGCATTGTTCCGAAATAGCGCAAGCACCTGCGAACCGCAAGCAACGGATTCGCACGGAATGTGTCGTCGCCGGTATTCGCCAGTCTCTACAACGGGTTAAGGGGGGTGGGAAAATGGCCTTAGCCCGTTGGGAAGGTGCCTTTCGGCATGGCGGCATTACATTTGTGTCATGCAGTCGGCACAGTCATACCAACGATTTAGGAGGAGCCGCCGTGTCGATTTTTTGCTTACGAATACTTGTTTCCTTCTTCGTCGATCTTTTGCCGCAGCGCAAGCATGTCCCGCCATGCTTCCCGCTTTGCGATAGGGTTGCGCAAGAGGTACGCCGGATGGAGCATCGGCATCAGCGGCACCGGTGCGCCGGCTCCCTCATAGGACCGCCATTGCCCGCGCAGGCGGGTGATTCCCTCCGCCCGGTTCAGCAGGGTCTTGGCCGACACGCCGCCCAGCGCCACCAGCAGCTTCGGGCGGACCAACTCGACATGCCGTTCCAGGAAGGGCAGGCAGGCGGCGATCTCGGCCTGGGTCGGGCTCCGGTTGCCGGGCGGCCGCCAGGGTAGGATGTTGGTGATGTAGACCTTGCCGCGGTCCAGGCCGATCTGCGCCAGCATGCGGTCCAGCAGCTTGCCGCTGACCCCGACGAAGGGCTTGCCCTGCCGGTCCTCGTCCTCGCCCGGCGCCTCGCCGATCAGCATGATCGGAGCCTGCGGATTGCCGTCGGCGAAGACGGTGTTCATCGCGGTGGCCTTCAAAGGACAGCCGTCGAAGGAGCGCAACGCCGCTTCAAGCGCTTCCAGGGTCTGCGCCTCATGCGCGCGGGCACGGGCCTGGATGCCGGCCTCGCTGGCGCCCAGCGGCTGGTCGGGCGATGGGAAGAGTGCGGCCGGGCGCGGCGCGGCGGGGGCGGGTGCCCGAGTCGGTGCCGGACCGCGCGCCATACCGGCGCCCATACCGGCATTTGGCGCCGCACCGGCGCCCGCGGGCATGGCGCGCGCCGCCGGCCGGGCGGAGAAGGCGGCCCAGTCGATCGGCTCGTCGCCGATGGCCTCGTCGCAGCCGATGTCGGCATGCCAGCGCAGCGCGTCGAGGATGTCGCATACGTCAATCATCGTTTGACCTTACCACAGATCGTGTGGTCTTACATGTCCAGATACCCAATTTGGGTGCGGTGCAAACCGTGCTACAAGCACGCGCCCGCAAAACACCATAGGGCGTCCCGAGGGAAACAGTACCAAAACAAGACGGTGGGGGAGTGTGGTGATGGAACGCGAACCGCGCGAGGTCATGGAATACGATGTTCTGATCGTCGGCGCCGGCCCATCGGGCCTGAGTGCTGCGATCCGCCTGCGGCAGCGCGCGGTCGAGACCGGGCAGGAACTCAGCGTCTGCGTTATCGAGAAGGGGTCGGAGGTCGGCGCCCACCTGCTGTCCGGCGCCGTCTTCGAGCCGCATGCGCTGCAGGAGCTGATTCCCGACTGGAAGGAAAAGGGCGCGCCCCTCACCACCCCGGCGCGCGAGGACCATTTCCTCTTCCTGACGGAAACGAAGGCCTACAAGTCGCCCTTCGCCCCGCCGCAGATGAACAACCACGGCAACTACATCATCAGCCTGGGCAACCTGGCCCGCTGGATGGCGACCCAGGCCGAGGAGCTGGGGGTGGAGATCTACCCCGGCTTCGCCGCGGCCGAGGTGCTGTATGACGACAACGGTGCGGTGAAGGGCGTCGCCACCGGCGACATGGGCATCGGCAAGGACGGCGAGAAGACCGGCAACTACACGCCCGGCATGGAACTGCACGCCAAGCAGACCATCTTCGCCGAGGGCTGCCGCGGCTCGCTGACCAAGACGCTGTTCGAGCGGTTCGACCTGCGCCGCGATTGCCAGCCGCAGACCTACGGCATCGGCATCAAGGAGCTGTGGGAGGTCGATCCGTCGCAGTCGAAGCCCGGCCTGATCGTCCACACGATCGGCTGGCCGATGGACCCCAAGACCTATGGCGGGTCGTGGCTGTATCACATGGAAGGGAACCTGGTGTCGGTCGGCTTCGTCGTCGGCCTCGACTATTGGAACCCGCACATGAGCCCGTTCGAGGAGTTCCAGCGCTACAAGACCCACCCGGCGATCCGCCCGACCTTCGAGGGCGGCCGGCGTCTGTCCTATGGCGCCCGCGCCCTGTCGGAAGGCGGCTTCCAGTCGATCCCGAAGCTGACCTTCCCCGGCGGCCTGATCGTCGGCGACGGTGCCGGCTTCCTGAACGTGCCGAAGATCAAGGGCAACCACACCGCCATGAAGTCGGGCATGGTCGCGGCCGAGGCGGTGTTCGACCACCTGACCGGCGGCGCCGACAATGGTCCCGCCCAGAATAGCCCGGAGGTCATCGCCTATCCGGAGCGGCTGAAGCAGTCCTGGGTCTGGCCGGAGCTGCATGCCGTGCGCAACATCCGTCCCGGCTTCCAGAAGGGCCTGTGGGCCGGTCTGGCGAACGCCGCCTACGAGACGGCGCTGAAGGGCAAGTCGCCCTGGACGCTGAAGCACCACGCCGACCACACCACCCTGGTGAAGGCCGGCGAGGCGCCGAAGATCGCCTACCCCAAGCCGGACGGCAAGGTCACCTTCGACCGCCTGTCCTCGGTCTACCTCTCCAACACCAACCATGAGGAAGACCAGCCGGCGCACCTGACGCTGAAGGACAAGTCGGTCCCGATCAGCGTCAATCTGGCGCTCTACGACGCGCCGGAGCAGCGCTATTGCCCGGCCGGCGTCTACGAGATCGTCCGCAACGACGACGGCAGCGATCCGCGGCTGCAGATCAACGCGCAGAACTGCGTCCACTGCAAGACCTGCGACATCAAGGATCCCACCCAGAACATCAACTGGGTCGTGCCGGAAGGCGGCGGGGGGCCGAACTATCCGGGCGGGATGTAAGGGGGCGTTGCCCCCTCCCTCCCACGGCTTCGCCGCAGGTCCCTCCCTCCCCCGCTTTGCGGGAGAGGGATGGATTTGCGAAGCAGCGGCAGTTCCCTCTCCCGCGATCGGACCGGCCTCTGGCCGGCCGAGGGCGGGGGAGGGTTAGGGAGGGGGCAAACGCACGCGCCCTTCGCCGCATGCAAAAGGATGAACGGTGCCGGCACGCGGGTGCCGGTTGCGCCGCCGGTCACTCCTATCTATAACGCAAGCGGTAACCTCTCTGCGACGGCGCGATGATCGTTTCCTGTCCGACCTGTTCAACGCGCTACACCCTGTCCGACGAGTCGCTCGGCACCGACGGCCGGAAGGTGCGTTGTGCCCGCTGCGGCCACACATGGTGGCAGATGCCGGAATGGGCGGACCCCGAGCCGGTGGTTCCCGACGCACCGACGGAAATACGGCCGGCGAAACCGGCAAGGGTCGCAGTGGACGCGGCGGGAAAGAGCAAGCCCAAGCCGCCGAAGGCTCCACGCGCCAAGCCGGCGCGCAGCACGGTGATCGGCTTCGCCCTGCTGGGGGTGCTCGTCGCCGGGACCGTGGCCGGCGGCTATTTCGGCCGCGATGCCATCGTCCGCGGCTGGCCGCCCGCAGCCCTCTTCTACGAGACCATCGGGATACAGGCCGAGCCGCCGGGCTTCGGACTGGAGCTGCGCAGCATCCGTTCCGAACAGAAGCTGGAGGGCGGCAAGACCGTCCTGCTGCTGGACGGCGAGATCGCCAACACCACCGATGTCGAGCGCGCGCTGCCGCCGCTGCGCGCCATCACCTTCGGCGCCGAGCACAAGCCGCTGCAGAGCTGGACCATCGAACCGTCTGCGCCCGTGCTGCTGCCGGGTGCGGTGGTGAGCTTCCATCACAGCCAGCCGGATCCCGGCCCGGTGACCGAGGTGACCATCACCTTCGGCGGTCCGCCGCCGGGGCTGGATGCGCCGGCCACCGAAAAGCCGGCTGAAAAGCATGCTGCTGAAAAGCCCGCCGCTGCGGCCAAGCCCTCCGGTCACTGATCCGGTCGCCGCCCCGCCGCGTCACCGCTCCGGAATGCCGTACTTCCGCAGCTTGTTGGCGATCATGGTGTGCGAGGTGTTCAGCCGTGCCGCCAGCTTGCGGCTGGAGGGGAAGCGCGGGTAGAGCCGGCGCAGCAGCGACCGTTCGAAGCCGTCCACCGCGTCCTCCCAGCTTTCGGCATCCTCTGCCGGCACCTCTGCCGACTGCATGCCGGCCCCGGCCAGTTCCAGGTCCGCGGCATCCAGCGCGCCGCCGTCGCTCATGGTGACGGCGCGGAAGATGACGTTCTCCAACTGGCGCACATTGCCCGGCCAGCGGTTGGCGAGCAGTGCCGCCGCCGCCGCCGGTGTCAGCCGGCCGGGCGGACGGCGGGCCTGCGCCGCGGCGCGGGCGATGAAATGGCGGGCCAGCAGCAGGATGTCATGCCCGCGCTCCCGCAGCGGCGGCACGCTCAGCGTCAGCACGTTCAGGCGGTAGAACAGATCCTCGCGGAAGCTGTGGTCGGCGACCATCGCCTCCAGCGAGCGGTGGGTGGCGCTGATGACGCGGACGTCCACCTTCTGCTCACGCTCGCCGCCGACCCGGCGGAAGCTGCCGTCATTGAGGAAGCGCAGCAGCTTGGCCTGGAGATAGGCCGACATCTCGCCGATCTCGTCGAGGAACACGGTGCCGCCATGGGCAAGTTCCAGCAGGCCGGGCTTGCCGCCGCGCTGCGCCCCGGTGAAGGAACCGGGGGCGTAGCCGAACAGCTCGCTCTCCGCCAGATTTTCCGGCACGGCGGCGCAGTTCAGCGCCAGGAAGGGCTTGTCGCGGCGTGGACTGGCGCGGTGGCAGGCATGGGCGATCAGCTCCTTGCCGGTGCCGGTCTCGCCCAGGATCAGCAACGGCGCCTCCATCGCGGCGACGCGTGCGGCCCGCGCCTTCAACGCCCGCACCGGCGGCGATTCGCCGAGGATGCGGTCGAAGCCGCCTTCATCGAAATTCTGGATCGCATTCAGGCGCTCGCCCAGGCGAGACGGGGTGAACAGGGTGATGACGGCGCCCGCGGCCTCGACATCGACGATGGGCGTCACCTCCAGCAGGAAGGGCTGACCGTTCAGCGTCACCTCGCGACCCGACATGCGGAAGCCGCCATCGGTCAGTTCGCGCGTCAGGCCCGGTTCGCCGAACAGATCGCCGAGGTCGAGCCCGGCCAGCCGCGATTCCGGCAACCCGGCGACCTGCGCGGCGGCGGCGCTCGCCACCACGACGCAGGCCGCGCGGTCGACCGCCAGCACCGGGTCGGGCAGGGCGGCGAGCAGGGCGTCCAAGTGCAGGCGCCGCCGCGTGCCTGGCAGCATGTCGATGGCGGCCACCGCCTGCACGCCGGCGATGCGTTGCAGCGCGTCCGACAGGGCGGGGAGCGCCGCCGGATCGAGGCCGGGGGCGTCGATGTGGATCAGCGGCGGATCGACCTCGACGCCGACGACGTTGAGCCGGCGCAGCGCCAGCACGGCGAGGATCTCATGGGCGATGCCGACGCGGTCGGTGAAGGTGACTTCGATGCGCATGGGGGTGGCTGTTGGGGGTGCTGGAGTGGCAAACACTTGCCCCCACCCCAACCCTCCCCCGCTGGGCGGGGGAGGGAGCAGGTTCTTAGGCGGGAGAGCGGCGGTAGTCCCCTCTCCCGCCCAGCGGGGGAGGGTTAGGGTGGGGGTTCGTGGCAACCACTGTACACAATTCGTTACGCCGTATCAAAATCTTTACACCACTCCAACCCCTTGCTCTTCAACACTCATCACCCTCAAATCCATCCTCCTGTAAACATCCGCATACACCCAACGCCCCATCACTCCCCCCACACGGCAGCAAATCCGCCATTTCCGCCTTTGGCACGCCCTTTGCGAACTCTCCCCCAAGCGAAGTCATCCATCCCCTTGGGAGCCAGTCTCATGCGCGTGATCGTTCTGGGCAGCGGCGTCATCGGTGTCACCACCGCCTATTATCTGGCGCGTGCCGGGCATGAGGTGACCGTGCTGGACCGTCAGGCCGGCCCGGCGCTGGAGACCAGCTATGCCAACGCGGGCGAGGTGTCGCCGGGCTATTCCGCTCCCTGGGCGGCGCCGGGGCTGATGCTGAAGGCCGCCAAATGGATGATGATGAAGCATTCGCCGCTGGTGATCCGGCCGAAGCTGGATCCGGCGATGTGGTCCTGGTGCCTGAAGCTGCTGGCCAACGCCAACGAGGCGAGCTACCAGCTGAACAAGAGCCGCATGGTCCGCGTCGCCGAATACAGCCGCGATTGCCTGAAGGCTCTGCGCGCCGAAACCGGCATCACCTATGACGAGCGCACCCAGGGCACGCTGCAGGTCTTCCGCACCCAGAAGCAGATGGACGCCGCCGGCTACGACATGGCGGTGCTGGAGCGCTACGGCGTTCCCTACAGCCTGTTCGACCGCGACGGCCTGACCTCGGTCGAGCCGGCTCTGGCCCATGTGAAGGACAAGCTGGTCGGTGCGCTGCACCTGCCGGGCGACGAGACCGGCGACTGCTTCCAGTTCACCGGAAAGCTGGCCGCCTATGCCGCCAAGCGCGGGGTGGAGTTCCGTTACGGCGTCTCCATCCGCGGGTTGGAGAGCGACGGGCGCAGGATCACCGGCGTGCTGACCGATCAGGGCACGCTGACCGCCGACAGCTACATCGTCGCCATGGGCAGCTATTCGCCCAAGCTGGTAAAGCCGCTGGGCATCGACCTGCCGGTCTATCCGGTGAAGGGCTATTCGCTGACCCTGCCGATCACCGACGCCGCCCACGCGCCGGAATCGACGGTGATGGACGAGACGCACAAGATCGCCGTCACCCGCCTGGGCGACCGCATCCGCGTCGGCGGTACGGCGGAGCTGACCGGCTTCGACCTGACCTTGCGCGAAAGCCGCCGTGGTCCGCTGGACCATGTGGTCAGCGACCTCTTCCCGAAGGGCGGCGACCTGTCGAAGGCGGAGTTCTGGACCGGCCTGCGCCCGAACACGCCGGACGGCACGCCGATCCTGGGGCCGACCGACATCCGCAACCTGTACCTCAACACCGGCCACGGCACGCTGGGCTGGACGATGTCCGCCGGCTCGGCCCGCGTGCTGGCCGACGTGGTCAGCGGCCGCCAGACCGAGATCGACATGGAAGGCCTCAGCGTCGAGCGCTACGGCCGCAAGCCGTCGGTGGCGGTGTCGCGCCCGGCGGCGGTGCGTCCGGCCTGACCCGAATACGGCACCCGCACCGCGCGGCGGACGCGGGTCATCGCCAGCTCGAGCAGGGCGGCGTCGGCGATTTCGGCTCCATCCAGCCGATGTCGCCCGCGCCGCCCCTCGCATTTCTCCACCCGGTGGCCGAGGCGCCTGAGATGCAGGATCGCCTCGTAGAGCCGGGTCGCCGGCTCTGCCGCTGGACGGGCCGTCATGGGTGGACCACCAGGACGACCAGCCGCTTCGGGCCGTGGACGCCGTAGGCCAGCGTCTGCTCGATGTCGGCGGTCTTGCTGGGGCCGGACACCAGCAGCACGTTGGTCGGCATTGCCTGCGCCCACCCCTGCTCGCGCATGGCCTGCAGGAAGGTGTCGTAGAGGGCGTCGGTGCGCAGCAGCGCGATGTGGATGTGCGGGATCAGCGACAGGGTGCGCGGCTCGTCCGCCGTCGGCCACAGGATCAGGCTGCCGGTCTCGGCGATGGCGCCGCGGGTGGTGGTCAGGCCGGCGTCGATGGACTCGAACAGCTGGGGCTTGAGGTCTTCGAGCGGACGGTCGTAGGGGATCAGGGTGGGGGTCGGCGTCGGCGTTGATTCCCTCTCCCCCCCAACGCGAGCTTTGCTCGCGTTGCCGACAGGCGAAGCGCAGCTTCGCTGAAAGGCGGGGAGAGGGTTAGGGGGATGCGCGGCGGGACCTTCGGGGGAATCATGCGATGCATCCCCCTCACCCCGACCCTCTCCCCGGGGGGGAGAGGGGGATACGGCGTTCCACCCCTCGACCAACCGTTTCCCGGCCTCAGTCGCCGGCGCGTAGAGCAGCGACTCCACGCCCTCCCGCGCCAGGAACTCCCTTAGCACCGCCGGCCAGTCGGCCTCGGTCGCGTCGAGGAATTCCGTATGCACCGCCTCCATCAGGCGGCGGATGCGCGGCAGGCGCTCCTCCGCCGCCCACTGCTTCGCCTCGATGGGCGCGAAGTCCGAGGCGGGCGGGGTCAGCGGGTGGGCGTCGCGGGTGGCGCGCAGCTTCGTCAGGATCGAGTTGCGGGCATCAGACATCGGGAACCCCCTTGGCGCGGGCGAGGTCGTGCAGGGTGCGGCCGGCGAAGCGCGGCTTGGTGCGGACGTTGGTCCACTCCTTCAGCATGGGCAGCGACGACGGTGCCGCATTGCCGAGTTTGCTCATCGCCAGCGTCGCGACGCGGTAGGCGGTGGGGGAGGCGTTCATCGCCGCCCAGCCGCTCCACACCATCGCTTCCGCCCGGCTGGCCTTGGCGCCGCCGTCCTTCACCGCGCCGCCGGGCTTCACCGCCTCCACCCGCAGCCGGCCCATGATCTCGACGATGGGGATCTTCACCGGGCAGATCTCGACGCAGGCGTTGCACATGGTGCAGGCGTGGGGCATGGCGCCGCGCTTGGCCAATCCCTCGATCTGCGGCACCAGGATCTTGCCGATGGGGCCGGGATAGGGCGCCTCATAGGCATGGCCGCCGACCTTGGTGTAGACCGGGCAGTGGTTCATGCAGGCGCCGCAGCGGATGCAGCGCAGGGTGTCGCGCAGTTCCGGGTCGGCGTAGATGCTGGAACGGCCATTGTCGAGGATGACCAGATGCACCTCGCGCGGGCCATCCTTCTCTCCGTCCTTGCGGGGGCCGGAGATCATGTTGACGTAGGTGGTGATCGGCTGGCCGGTGGCGGAGCGCGGCAGCAGGCTGATGACCGGCGGCACGTCCTCCAGCTTTTCCACCACCTTCTCCAGCCCCATGAAGGCGATGTGGACCGGCGGCACCGTGGTGCACATGCGGCCGTTGCCCTCATTCTCGATCAGGCAGAGGGTGCCGGTCTCCGCCACCGCGGCGTTGACTCCGGACATGCCGACGTCGGCGGCCTGGAACTTGGCGCGCAGCACCCGGCGGGCGAGGTCGGTCAGATAGGCTGCATCCTCCCGGCTTTCGGCATCCTTGATCTTGCGCTTGAACAGATGGGCGATCTGCTTGGTGTTCAGGTGGATCGCCGGCATGATGATGTGCGACGGCATGGTGCCGTCCAGCTGCACGATGTATTCGCCGAGGTCGCTTTCCAAAACCTCGATGCCGTCCTTTTCCAGGACGGCGTTCAGGTGCATCTCCTCCGTCACCATCGACTTGCCCTTGACCACCAGCTTGGCGTTGGTCTTGTGCAGGATGTCGAGCGCGATGGCGTTGGCTTCGTCCGTCGTGGCGGCCCAATGGACGGTGATGCCGTTGCGGGTGCAGTTCTCCTCCAGCTTTTCCAGCAGCTCCGGCAGCTTCGACAGGGCGCGCAGCCGGACCGAGGCGGCCAGCGCCCGCACGCCATGCCATTCGCCCGCGTCGGCGAACTGGGCGGCGCGCTTGGTCATCAGCCCGTCCATGGCGCGGCGGAAGTTGCCGCGCAGCTGCGGGTCGGCCAGCGCCGCGCGGGAGGCGGCGGCGAAATCCGGTGCGTTACCGTCCATGGATGCGCTCCTTCAGGAACTGGGCGATGTGCTGGCCGCGCGCGGCCTTGGCTCCGGCCTCCAGCGCGCCGCCGATGTTCAGCAGGCAGCCGCAGTCGCCCGACACCACGCGGGCGGCGCCGGTGCCCTCGATGTCCGCCACCTTGTCGCCGACCATCGCGGCGGAGATCTCCGGATGGCGCACGGCGAAGGTGCCGCCGAAGCCGCAGCATTCCTTCTCCCGCTTCAGTTCGACCAGCTCGACATTGGCGAGCTGGCGCAGCAGCGCCTTCGGTTCCTCCACCACGCCCATCTCGCGCTGGGCATGGCAGGAGGCGTGCCAGGTGACGCGCAGCGGCTCGCCCTGGTCGGTGAGGCGGACGTCCAGCACATGGACCAGGAACTGCGTCAGCTCCCACACGCGGGACGCAACCTGCACGGCCTTGGCCTCGTCCGCCTCGCCGCGGAACAGGTCGGGCCAGTGCTTCTTCATCATGCCGGCGCAGGAACCGGACGGCACGACGATGGGATCGTCGCCGGGGAACAGGTCCAGCTGGGCACGGGCGACCTTCAGGGCATCGGCCCGGTAGCCGGAATTGTAGGCGGGCTGGCCGCAGCAGCTTTGGCCCTGGGGGAAGACGACGGTCAGGCCCTGGGACTGCAGCAGCTCGATCCCCGCCATGCCGGCGTCGGGGAAGAACAGGTCGACGAGGCAGGTGCCGAAGTAATAGACGCGGGTGGGTTTGGGGGGCTGGTGGTCCATGGGCGTTTCCTCAGCGTCTTAGTTATTGCCCCCACCCCGACCCTCCCCCGCTGGGCGAGGGAGGGGGACAGGAGCTTTGTCGGCGCTCTAGCGGCAGTCCCCTCCCCCGCCCAGCGGGGGAGGGTTAGGGTGGGGGTAAGTGTTTGTGGGGGTAAGTGTCGCTCAAAAAGCCGCCTCCGCCACCCGCACCGCCGTCGCACCCGCCTTCGCCGTCGCGCAGGCGTCGACCAGATAGACGATCGACCGGTAGGGCACGCCCGCCTTGTCGGACAGGCCGATCTCGCAGGTGCGGCTGGTGGAATAGCCCGACGCGCAGCCCTCCGGCACCGCGGTCGGCAGGTGGCGCAGGGCGTGGGCGTTCAGTTCCGGCGTGGTGAAGCCCTTGTCGCCGGCGAAGCCGCAGCAGCCGACATCGGGCGGGACCACCACCGTCTCGGCACAGGCCTTCGCCACCGCGGTCAGCGCGCCGTCCAGACCCATGCGGCGGGTGGAGCAGGTCAGGTGCAGCATCACCGGCTCCGCCGACTTGGCGATGTCCAGGCGGGGCAGGGCGAACTCGCTCAGGAATTCCGCCACGTCGAGGATGCGCAAGCCGGCGTCGGTCAGCCGCTTCTTCAAACGCAGGGCGCAGGGGCTGGTGTCCATCACCACCGGAAAACGGCCGCCCCGGCTCGCCTGCGACAGCGCGGCCAGCATGGCGTCGGCCTTGGCGTCGGCGGCCTCGATCAGGCCCTTGCTCTCCAGCGGCATGCCGCAGCAGTGGCCGTCCGCCGCCTCCGGATAGAGGATGCGGAAGCCGGCCTTGCGCATCACCGATTCGACGACCTCCGGCAAGGGACGCTGCTGCGGGTCGGCGGCGGCGGGACCCATGCTGCGGCTGACGCAGCTGGGAGCGTAGACCACTGTCGGCAGGTCGTCGCTGGGGATGTCCGAATGTGCGGTAAAGGTCGTGGCGGTGGGCATGCTGCGGGGCAGGGCCGGCAGGCTGCCGCAGGTCAGGACGCGGGCCGCCGCCTGGGTGGCGCCGTGCCCGACCGTGCGGCGGGCGAGGTCGGCCAGCCGCAGGCCGGTGCGGGCGAGGCCCAGCGTGCCCTCCATATGGTCGGCGACCAGCGCCCCCGCCTTGCGGGCGGTGGCGCCGCGCCGCTCGCCGCGCATGGCCTTGATCAGCAGCCCGGTCTCGATCCCCACCGGGCAGGCGGTGGCGCAGAGGCCGCAGGCGGCACAGGTGTCGATGCCTTGATAGTCGTAGGCGGCGCCGATCTCGGCCAAGCGGGGGGCGTCGTCGCCGGAAGCCGCCAGCCGTGCCATCTCTCGCCGGCCGACGATGCGCTGGCGCGGCGACAGGGTGAGGCGGTGGGACGGGCAGGTCGGCTCGCAGAAGCCGCATTCGATGCAGGTGTCGACCAGCGGATCGGCCGCGGGCATCGGCTTCAGGTTCTTCAGATGGGCCTCGGGGTCGCCGTTCAGGATGACGCCGGGGTTCAGCAGCCCGTCGGGATCGAAGAGATCCTTGATCTCCTTCATCAGCCCATAGGCCTGCGGTCCCCATTCCATCTCGACGAAGGGGGCCATGTTGCGGCCGGTGCCGTGCTCCGCCTTCAGCGAGCCGTCATAGCGGTTGACCACCAGAACAGCTACATCGTCCATGAAGCGGCGGTAGCGGTCGATCTCAGCCTGGGTGTCGAAGGCCTGGGTGAAGACGAAGTGCAGGTTCCCTTCCAGCGCGTGTCCGAAGATGATCGCTTCGTGATAGCCGTGGCGGACGAACAGGTCCTGCAGTTCGCGCGTCGCCTCGGCCAGCCGGGGCAGGGGAAAGGCGACATCCTCGATGATGACGGTGGTGCCGGTCTGGCGGATGGCGCCGACCGCAGGGAACAGGCCCTTGCGGATCTTCCAGAAGCCCTCGCAGGCCTTGGCGTCGGTGGTGAAGCGGGTGTCGCCGATGGTGATGCAGTCGGCCAGAACCGCGGCGATCTCCGCCACATTGGCCTCCAGGGCGGCGGCACTCTCGGCGCGGGTTTCCACCAGCACCGCGGCCGCCTCGGGGCCGAAGCCGCGGATCTGCGGCGGCATGCCCGTCTTGTCCTGGATGGAGCGGAGCGAGGCGCGGTCCATCAGCTCCGCCGCATCGACCGGAGCGGCCTTCAGCAGGGATACGGCGTGGCAGGCTTCGCCGATGTCGGGGAAGAACAGGAGCGCGCTGGCCTTGTGCGGATGCTCCGGCACGGTGCGCAGCGTGATGGCGGAGATGAAGCCCAGCGTCCCTTCCGATCCGATCATCAGGTGCTGGAGGATATCGACCGGATCCTCGTAGTCCACCAGCGCGTTCAGGCTGTAGCCGGTGGTGTTCTTGATGCGGAACTTGTCGCGGATGCGGCCCGCCAGCGCCGCGTCGGCGCGGGTGCGGGATCCCAGATCCGCCAGCCGGTCGAGCAGTGCTGCGTGGCTGTCGCGGAAGCGGCTGCGGCTGGCCGGGTCGGCGGTGTCCAGAACCGTGCCGTCGGCCAGCACCAGCCGCATCGACTCCAGTGTGCGGTAGCTGTTCTGCGCGGTGCCGCAGCACATGCCGCTGGCATTGTTGGCGGCGATCCCACCGATCTTGGCGGTGGCGATGGAAGCCGGGTCGGGACCGATCTTGCGCCCCAGCGGGGCGAGGCGCCGGTTCGCCTCCGCCCCGATTACGCCGGGCTGCAGGGTGACGGTGGCCGCGGCGGCGCCGATGCTGCAGCCGCGCCAGCCGTCGCCCAGCACCACCAGGACGCTGTCGCTGACCGCCTGCCCCGACAGGCTGGTGCCGGCGGCGCGGAAGGTCACCGGCACCTTGTGAGTGCGGGTGATGCGCAGCAGCCGCACCACCTCCTCCTCCGTCTCCACCAGCGCCACGATCTTCGGGATCAGGCGGTAGAAGCTGGCGTCGGTGCCGTAGGCCAGCGTGCGCAGCGGGTCGGTGACCAGCCGGGCCTGCGGGAGGACGGCCTGAAGCTCGGCCAGGACATGGTCGTATGGGGCGGCCAGGGGGTTGGCCAGGGAGGCGGACGGCATCGGCGGCTGCTCCT
Source organism: Azospirillum sp. INR13 (assembly GCF_015390205.1). Lineage (NCBI taxonomy): Bacteria > Pseudomonadati > Pseudomonadota > Alphaproteobacteria > Rhodospirillales > Azospirillaceae > Azospirillum > Azospirillum sp. INR13. Next base: position 38,877 of record NZ_VUOI01000017.1, on the reverse strand, counting down.
GCAGAGGGGATGGCGTGGCGACGGCGTCCTCCCCGCGGCAGGGGCGTTCCCTTGCGGACCGGCGGCTGCGGACATCACTCTTCCATGCGGCAAAATGTGGATAAAAGATTTTACCACATTGTGCAATGGCTGAATCGTTTGCCATGCGATCCGCTTCGGTAGGCGACGATGTCCGCGGTGCGCCCGATGTCCGATATCCTGTTCCGGATGGCCGCACTGGACGTATGTTCCGTCCACCGGTAGAAGGGGGACCGAGAGGTGCAGGGAGGGGCCGCCGATCCAATGCAGGGGACGATCAAACCGGCCAAGCTGGCCGACGCCATTGCCGAGCATCTGGAACGGCTGATCCTGGAAGGCGCACTCCGTCCGGGGGAAAAGCTGCTGGCCGAACGCGAACTGGCGGTGAAGCTGGACGTGTCGCGCCCGTCGTTGCGCGATGCCATCGCCAAGCTGGAGGAGCGCGGCCTGCTGGTCACCGGGCGCGGCGGCACCCATGTCGCCACCTTCCTGTCGCAGATCGCCGACCCGCTGATGACGCTGATGCGCAACAAGCCGGATGCGTCCTTCGACTATCTGGAGTTCCGCCGCTCCATCGAGGCGGCCGCCGCCGGGTTGGCGGCACAGCGGGCGACCGACCTCGACCGTGACGGCATCCGTGCAATCGTCGCCCGCATGCAGGCCGCTCACGGCAAGGACGACAGTTCGGAAGAGGCGGAGGCCGATGCCGACCTGCATCTGGCGATCTACGAGGCGGCGCACAACGTCGTCATGCTGCACATCATGCGGACCCTGTCCGACCTGCTGCGCAACGACGTGTTCTACAACCGCGCCGACCTCTATTCCCGGCCGGGGGTGCGCGAGTTGCTGCTGCGGCAGCATCTGGCCATCGCCGACGCGGTGCTGGCCGGCGACGCGGATGCTGCGAGCGCAGCGGCCGACGCTCATGTGGAATTCACGCTGCAGACCTTGCGCGAGATCCGGGAACACAATGCCCGCGTCCAGGTCTCGCTGCGGCGAATCGGGCGGATCGACCTGATCGACAGCGGGGCATAGGGGGGCAGGAACCTTCGGGGGCGGGCGGTCTCCATCGAAGGTCATATGCCGGAGGGCTCGCCCCGACTGGCGGCAGGGCTTTTGCCGGGTTACAGTGTGGACGAATTTCCGCCCGCCACCGACTGCCCCACCGACTGCCCCACCGACTGCCCCACCGACTGCCCGAGTGTCGCGCCCGTGTCCTCCCCCAAGAAGCACCGCATCCTGCTGATCGAGGATACGGTCCCGCTCGCCAAGCTGTATATCGAGTTCCTGCGCGCGGATGCCCATGAGGTCGTGCATTGCACCCGCGGGCGCGAAGCGCTGGACGCCGCGGCGGCATCGCCGCTCGACGCGGTGATCCTGGACCTGAAGCTGCCGGACATGGACGGGCTGGAGGTGCTGCAGGCTCTGCACGCCCGCGACGCAAGCGTGTCGGTGGTCATCATCACCGCCCACGGCTCCATCGATCTGGCGGTGGAGGCGATGAAGCTGGGCGCCTTCGACTTCATCGTGAAGCCCTTCAATGCCGACCGGCTGAACCTGACCCTGCGCAACGCGCTGGAGCGGCGGACGCTGGCGCGCATGGTGGAAGGATACCGCAAGGATCTGGACCGCGGGCGCTTCCACGGCTTCATCGGCAGCTCGCCGGAGATGCAGGCGGTCTACCGCACCATCGAAAGCGTGGCGGCGAGCCGCGCCAACGTCTTCATCACGGGGGAGAGCGGGACCGGCAAGGAGGTGGCGGCCCAGGCGATTCACCGTGCCAGCCCGCGGCGCGATCGCGCCTTCATCGCGCTGAACTGCGCCGCCATTCCGAAGGAACTGCTGGAATCGGAGATTTTCGGCCATGTGAAGGGCGCCTTCACCGGGGGCGGCGGGCGACCGGCCGGGTGCGGCGCTGCTGGCTGACGGCGGTACGCTGTTCCTGGACGAGATCTGCGAAATGCCGGTGGAACTGCAGAGCAAGCTGTTGCGCTTCGTCCAGACCGGCACCGTCAGTCCGGTGGGCAGCGGGCGGGAGGAGCGGGTGGACGTGCGATTCGTCGCCGCCACCAACCGCGATCCGCTGGCCGAGGTGCAGGCGGGCCGTTTCCGCGAAGACCTCTATTACCGGCTGCACGTCATTCCGCTCGCCCTGCCGCCGTTGCGCGACCGCGGCGACGACGTGATCGAGATCGCCCGCTCCTTCCTGATCGACTATGCGCGGGAGGAGGGGAAGTCGCTGTCGGCCTTCGCTCCGGAGGTGGAGGCGCGGCTGCGCGCCCATGATTGGCCGGGCAACGTGCGGCAGCTCCAGAACGTGCTGCGCAACGTCGTCGTGCTGAACGACGGGCCGCAGGTGGTGCTGGAGATGCTGCCGCCCCTGACCGGGGCCGGCGGGATCGGCGCCGACGCCGCTGCCGCTGCCGGAGCCCCGGCGGACGGCGGACCGGAAGAGGACGGTGCCGTCCTTCCGCTGTGGCAGGTGGAGAAGGAGATGATCCTCAAGGCCCTGCGCCTCAGCGGCGACGACGTGCCGCGCGCCGCCCTGATGCTGGAGATCAGCCCGTCCACCATCTACCGCAAACTGCAGCAGTGGCGCGCCGCGGATGGGGTTGCTGCACAGGGAAACGGCGCCCAGGGGAACGCCACTTGAGCGGGGACGCGGCCGTTGCGGTTCCTGCGGCGCTGCCCCCGGACGAGGAGAGGCGGCTGGCGGTTCTGGAGTCCTATTGCGTCCTCGATACCCCGGCGGAGTCCGGCTTCGACAACATCACGCGGCTCGCCCGGCATTTCTTCGGCACCCGCATCGCGCTGGTCTCGCTGATCGACCGGAACCGCCAATGGTTCAAGAGCCGCATCGGGCTGGACGTGGAGGAGACGCACCGCGACCTCGCCTTCTGCGCCCACGCCATCCTCGACGACGGCGTCCTGGTGGTGCCGGACGCGACGAAGGACCCGCGCTTCGCCGGCAATCCGCTGGTCACCGGGGCTCCCAACATCCGCTTCTATGCCGGTGCGCCGCTTGTGGCGGACGGCAACAAGCTGGGGACCCTGTGCGTGATCGACGACGCCCCCCGCGGCGGGTTCGACGCGCGGGAGGCGGAAACCCTGACCCAGCTCGCCCGGCTGGTGGTGGACGAGCTGGAGCTTCGCCGCGAGGTGACCCGGCGCCAGCAGGCGGAAGCCGAATTGCGCGACCGCTCCCGGCTGTTGAACCTGGCCGAGGAGATCGGCCAGTTCGGGCACTGGTACATCGACTTCGTCACCGACACCCGCCGCTGGTCGGACGAGGTCTACCGCATCATGGGCCTTAGCCCGCAGGACGGTCCGCCGACCGTCGACATGTCGCGCGGCGCCTACCATCCCGACGATCTGCCGAAGATCGTCCCGCTGGTCGAGCGGGCGCGGGCGACCGGCGAGGGGTTCTCCGTCGAGGCGCGGATCATCCGTCCGGACGGCACGCTGCGCCACGTCTTCATCCGCGGCATGGCCGAATGGGGTGTGGCCGGCCGGCCGATCGGGCTGCTGGGCGTCGTCCAGGACATCACCGACGCGAAGCGGGAAGAGGCGGAACTGCGGTCGAACCGCGAATTGCTGGACCTCACCGTCCAGGCGACGCGGGACGGCATCTGGGACTGGGCGCTGGACACCGGCGCCATCTGGTTCTCTCCCACCTGGAAGGAGCAGCTGGGCTACCAGGACGACGAGCTGGAGAACAGCCTGAACATGTGGGCGGGCCTGATCTTCGAGGAGGACCGCATCGCCGCCCTGGAGATGGTGCGGGCCTACAATGCCGGCCTGATCCCGAAATTCGAGGCGGTGCAGCGCTTCCGCCACAAGCAGGGCCACACCGTCTACATCCTGAGCCGCGCCATTCACATCCGCGATGCCGAGGGTCGGGTGGTGCGCATGGTCGGCGCCCATACCGACATCACGCGCGACAAGATGACGGAGGAGGAGCTTCGCCTCGCCAAGCAGACCCTGGACGACGCCATCGAGGCGGTGCCGGAAGGTCTGGCCTATTTCGATTCCGACGACCGGCTGATCCTGTGCAACCAGCGCTACCGGGAGGCGCATCCGCTGACCGCCCCGCTGCTGACGCCCGGCCGCCCCTTCGAGGAGATCCTGCGCGCGGCCATCGCAAATGGCGAATTCGCGGCCAACCCGGACGGCCCCAGCGACGAGGCGTGGATCCGGGCGGAGCTGGCCCAGCACCGCAATCCCGGCCCGCCTTTCGAGCGGGAACTGCCCGATGGCCGCTGGATCCTGGTGGCGGAGAACCGCACCAGCAGCGGGGGCGCTGGTGTGCACCCGCACCGACATCACCGAACGCAAGCGCTTCGAGGCGGAGCTGCAGCGTCAGGCGGCCGACATGTGCGCGCTCGCCGAAGGTCTGGACGCCGCCCGCGAGGAGGCCGACGCCCTGCGCGCCCCGCGCCGAGGCGGCGACCCAGGCGAAATCGGAATTCCTGGCGGCGATGAGCCACGAGATCCGCACGCCGATGAACGGCATCATGGGCATGACGGAGCTGCTGTTCGACACGCCCCTGACGGCGGAGCAGCACCAGTTCGCCCAGGCCATCCGCAGCTCCCTCCAACGCGCTGCTGACCATCATCAACGACATCCTCGACATCTCGAAGCTGGAGGCCGGCCGCGTCACCGTCGAAACGCTGCCCTTCGACCCCGCCGATCTGGTGGAGGGGGTGGTGGAACTGCTGACCCCCCGCGCCCACGAGAAGGGGATCGAGATCGGCTTCTACATCGACCCGTTCCTGCGCCGCACCCTGCTGGGCGATCCGACGCGCATCCGGCAGATCCTGGTCAACCTGGTCGGCAATGCGGTGAAGTTCACCGACCAGGGGTCGGTCGCGGTGGAACTGGAGGCGCTGGACGCCACCGAGGCCCATCTGGTTCTGCGCATGACGGTGACCGATACCGGCATCGGCATTCCGGCGGAGGCGCTGCCCATCCTGTTCAGCAAGTTCCAGCAGGTGGACGGGTCGATCACCCGGAAGTTCGGCGGAACCGGGCTGGGGCTGGCGATCTGCCGCCAGCTGTCGGAACTGATGGGCGGCAGCATCGCGGTGGAGAGCAGCCTGGGCACCGGCAGCCGCTTCCTGGTCGATCTGCCGCTGGCCCTGCTCGACGAGGCGCCGCAGCCGGCCGAACTGCCGCTGGCCGGGCGCCGTGCTTTGGTGGTGGACGATCTGGCGGTGAACCGCCGGGTGCTGGCGGCGATGCTCGACAGCCTGGGCGCCCGGCCGACGGCGGTCGACAACGGTCCCGATGCGCTGGAGGCGCTGACCCGCGCGGCGGCCGGTGGGCGGCCCTTCGACGTGGTGCTGGTGGACCAGACCATGCCGTGCATGGGCGGCGACGCCCTGCTGGCGGCCATTGCCGGCAATCCGATGCTGTCCGGCACCCGGCGCGTGCTGATCGCCGGACTGGGACCGGCGGCGCGGGCCGACTGCGGCCCGGTCCAGGGGCTGGCGCATGCCATCCTCAACCGCCCGCTGCGCCAGAGTGCGCTGGCCGGCTGCCTGACCGGACTGTTCCAGGCGGCCGTACCGCCCTCTTCGGCGGACAGGCAGCCCGCCGAGGGACAGCCCGCCGACCGCAACGAGGAGCTGGCGCGCAGCGGCAGCATCCTGCTGGCGGAGGACAACCGCACCAACCAGCTGTTCGCCACCACCCTGCTGCGCAAGCTGGGCTACACGGTCGAGGTGGCGGAGGATGGGGAGCAGGCGGTGGCGGCGGCCTGCCGCGGCGGCATCGATCTGGTGCTGATGGACGTGCAGATGCCGGGCATGGACGGGTTGGAGGCCGCGCAGGCGATCCGCGCGCGCGGCGGGCGGCTCGCCGGCCTGCCGATCATCGCCCTCACCGCGGACGCCATGCCGGGCACGCGCGAGCTGTGCCTGCGCGCGGGCATGAGCGATTATCTGACCAAGCCGATCAGCCGCGCCGGACTGCTGGCGGCGCTGGACCGCTGGATGGCGGAGGCGGGGGGCGCACATGCGGCGGCGGATGGCGGTGTCGACGGCGGCAATGGCAGCGGCGACGGCAGCGGCGACGGCGATGACGGCGAGGTTCTGGACGAAACGGTGCTGGCCGATCTGGTCGAGACGGTGGGTGCCGACAATCTCGCCCTGATCGTCGACAGCTTCCTCGACGACGTGTCCCGCCGGCTGGAAAGGCTTTCGGCGATGGCACGGTCGGTCCCGGCCGGCGCCCTCGACATGCGGGCGCTGGCCGGGGAGGCGCACGACCTGTCCAGCCTCGCCGGCAGTTTCGGCGGGATGGCGGTCATGCACCTCGCCTGGCGGATGGAGGTGATCTGCCGCAACGGCGACACGGCGCAGGCCGCCCAGCTTCTGCCGGTGCTGCTGCGCGAGGCCGCCCGCCTGGAGCGTTCCTTGCGCGAGCGCACCGGCGTGGAGCGGCCGGCGGCCTGAGCCCCCGGACTCCCGCCTGCCGGCATCCCGCCTGCCGGAAGGACCTCAGCCGGTGCCGGGCTGGGTCGAGCCGTCGGTGTCCTCGGCCCGTTCCCGCAGTTCCTTCGACGACATGCCGGCCGGGGTGGCGTCCTGCAGGGTGCCGTCGCCGGGCGTCTTGGTCATGTCCTCGCGCGGGGAGCGATCGCCCGCCGGCGTCTGGTCGTGGGTATCGGAACCGGATTTGCCCGATGCGGGTTTGTCCGATGCGGATTTGCCCGATGCGGATTTGTTTGGGTGGGGCATTCCTTCGGAGGGGATGCGCGTTTGAGGCGTGTCGGTCATGATGTCCTCTGCTATCTTCCGGAGGAGTCAACGACAGTGGACGGGTGCGGGTTCCGATCCTGACCGATCCTTCGGAGACCGGGAGAAGACGGCGCGGCGCCGCGAGGTGCCAAAGCGCGCGAAGAACGGGCCAACCACCATGGTCCGGCGGCGGAGACCGGAAGGCGCCGCGCGGCCGGACAGCAAGGAGTGTGATAAGGTCATGGAATCGAGCAAGCATACGCCGCACGGCGATGTGACCCAGGTCGGCACCGTCACGCTGACCGATGACGCCACCGGCAAGACGCTGAAGCTGCCGCTGCTGGGCGGGTCCACCGGTCCCCACGTGATCGACATCCGCAAGCTCTATGCCGAGACCGGCTATTTCACCTACGATCCCGGCTTTACCTCCACCGCCGCCTGCGATTCGGCCATCACCTACATCGACGGCGACGAGGGCGTCCTGCTGCACCGCGGCTACGCCATCGCCGATCTGGCCGAGAACTGCGATTTCCTGGAGGTCTGCCACCTGCTGCTGAACGGCGAGCTGCCGAACCCGCAGCAGAAGGCCGATTTCGAGCGCACCATCACCTACCACACGATGGTGCACGAACAGCTGACCAAGTTCTACAGCGGCTTCCGCCGCGACGCCCACCCGATGGCGATCATGTGCGGCGTCGTCGGCGCCCTGTCGGCCTTCTACCATGATTCGACCGACATCTTCGATCCGGTGCAGCGCAAGATCGCCGCGCACCGTCTGATCGCCAAGATGCCGACCATGGCCGCCATGGCCCACAAGTACACGGTCGGCGAACCGTTCATGTATCCGCGCAACGACCTGACCTATGCGGAAAACTTCCTCTACATGACCTTCGGCACGCCCTGCGAGGAATGGACGGTCGATCCGGTCCTGTCCGAGGCGATGGACAAGATCTTCATCCTGCATGCCGACCACGAGCAGAACGCCTCGACCTCCACCGTCCGCCTCGCCGGCTCGTCCCACGCCAACCCGTTCGCCTGCATCGCGTCGGGCATCGCCGCGCTGTGGGGTCCGGCCCATGGCGGCGCCAACGAAGCCGTGCTGAAGATGCTGGAGGAGATCGGCTCGGTCGACCGCATCCCCGAATTCGTCCGCCGCGCCAAGGACAAGAACGACAGCTTCCGCCTGATGGGCTTCGGCCACCGGGTCTACAAGAACTACGACCCGCGCGCCAAGATCATGCGCGAGACCTGCTATCAGGTTCTCGACCGCCTGGGCATCCATGACGAGCCGCATCTGGCCATCGCCATGGAGCTGGAGAGGATCGCCCTGTCGGACGAGTATTTCATCGAGAAGAAGCTCTATCCGAACGTCGATTTCTATTCGGGCATCATCCTGAAGGCGATGGGCTTCCCGACCAGCATGTTCACCGTGCTGTTCGCGCTGGCCCGCACCGTCGGCTGGATCAGCCAGTGGAAGGAGATGATCGAGGATCCGGCCCAGAAGATCGGCCGTCCGCGTCAGCTCTTCACCGGCAACCCCGCCCGCCCCTTCGTGCCGCTGGACAAGCGTTGAAGCCACAGAGTCGGTGGTCTCCTCTCCGGTGCAAGGAGAGGGGCGCACCGTGACCCAGCCCCTCCAACTCGGCCTGTCGGTCGCCATCGTGGCGGTGGCCGGCGGGACGCCGCGCGTGGTGACGGTGCGCAGCGGCTTCTCCGTGCCGGAAGACCACCGGCGCGGCGACGAGCCGTTGCCGCATCGCGACGCCCTGCCCGGCGCGCCATTCGAGCCCGACCGTTTCCGCACCCTGCAGGAGGGCGTGCGCGCGGTGGCGGAGGGGCTGTCGGGCCTCGCGCTGCGCTATGTCGAGCAGCTCTACACCTTCGGCGACCGCTACCGCGATCCGCACGAACTGTTCGGCGGTCCGCGCTCGGTCGTGGTCGGCTATCTGGCCCTGGTCCGCGACGGCCCACTGGGCGGCGACGCCGCGGCCGAGTGGCGCGACCTCTACGACCATTTTCCGTGGGAGGACTGGCGCGACCGGCGCCCGCCGCTGCTGGACGGGGTGATCGCCCCGGCGCTCGGCGGCTGGATCGCCTCGGCCCCCGACGAGGAGACCCGCCTGCGCCGGGCCGAGCGCGCCCAGATGGCTTTCGGCCTGGACGGGGCCGAGTGGGACATGGAGCGGGTCCTGGAGCGCTTCGAACTGCTTTACGAGGCCGGGCTGGTGGTGGAGTCCTTCCGCGACCGCGACCTCGCCGCGCGGGTCGATGCGTCGGTACAGGCCGGCGGACCGATGCCGCGGGCGCTCGGCCGGCCGATGGCGCGCGACGGCCGGCGCATCCTGGCCACCGCGCTGGAACGGCTGCGCGGCAAGCTGCGCTACCGTCCCATCGTCTTCGAACTGCTGCCGCCGACCTTCACCCTGCACCAGCTGCAGCTGGTGGTGGAGGCGTTGTCTGGCGAGCGGGTGCACAAGCAGAATTTCCGGCGTCTGATGATCTCCGGCGGCTTCGTCGAGCCCACCGGGCGCTATGAAAGCCAGACCGGCGGCCGGCCGGCGGAGTTGTACCGCTTCCGGCGACAGGCCATTCACGAACGCACCAGCGCCGGGGCCATTCCGTCCGCGGACGGATAAGGGTAAAATCTCTCGGAAACGTCGACGCGCGGCATTGGGCGCAGTTGTCAACGGGTGGCTGCAAGCGGATACTGCTGGAACGGTTTTAAACCCGGAATGTCCATACCCGGAAAGTCCAAGTAGGCCGATGTCGCACCGCATTCTGATCGCCGACGACCACCCGCTGATGCGCACCGCCCTGACCCAGACCATCGGGCAGGCGATCCCCGGCGCCGTGATCCTGGAGGCGTCGCGATTCGAGCAGATCAAGCCGCTGCTGGACACCGGGAGCCGCCGGACATCATCCTGCTCGACCTGCACATGCCCGGCATGAGCGGCCTGATCGGGCTGATGATGCTGCGCTCCGAACATCCGGCGATCCCGGTGATCGTGGTGTCGGCGTCCGAGGATCCGGTGACGATCCAGCGCGCCATCGACTATGGCGCCTCCGGCTTCGTGCCGAAATCCGCCCCCAACACCCAGATCGTCGAGGCGATCCATGCCGTCCTGGATGGTGAGCTGTGGCTGCCGGAGATCAAGGGCGGTCCCGAGACCGACGCCCCCGACCCCGCCCAGCGCGCCGCCACCCTGACCCCCCAGCAGCTCCGCGTCCTGGCCGGCATCGCCGAAGGCAAGCTGAACAAGCAGATCGCTTACGAGATGAACGTCGCCGAGACGACGGTGAAGGCCCACGTCACGACGATCCTGCGCAAGCTGGGCGTGCTGACGAGGACGCAGGCCGCGGTTCTGGCGAGCCAGTTGGCGCTGTCGTCGGCTCCGCCGCCGCCGGTGGAGTGAGGGAAGCGACGGGTGCCCCTCCCTAACCCTCCCCCGCCCTCGGCCGGCCAAAGGCCGGTCCGATCGCGGGAGAGGGGACTGCCGCCGCTTAGCATAAGGCACCCTCTCCCTCGAAGAGGGGGAGGGTTGTGGAGGTGCATGGCGCGTCAGTCGCCCGCCATCCGCTGCCCCTCCGCCAGTAACTGCCCCAGCAGCGCCCGTAGCGCGCCTGGACGCACCGGCTTGTAGAGCAGTCGGCAGCCGGCGCCTTCGATGTCCTCGCGCACGGCGGCGTCGCGGTCGGCGGTGACGACGGCGGCGGGAAGGTCGCTGCCCAGCGCCGCGCGCAGGGTCGCCAAGGCCTCCACCCCCGTCAGGCTGCGGTCGAGGTGGTAGTCGGTCAGGATCACGTCGGGCGTGCGTCCTCCCAGCTTCGCCAGGGCGAGGTCGGGGGACGCCGCGGTGACGACGCGGCAGGACCAGCTCGACAGCAGATCCTCGGTGGCGCGGGCGATGGCGGGCTCGTTCTCCAGGCAGAGCACAAGGACGCCGCTCAGGTCGCGGCCGCGCGGGCGGACCACCACGGCGCGGGCGGCGACCGGCTCGTCGGTCAGCGGCACCAGGACCGAAAAGGCGCTGCCGCGCCCGACCCTGGAGCGCACCTGCACCGTATGGCCGAGGATGCCGGCCAGACGCTCGACGATGGCGAGGCCGAGCCCCAGACCCTTGCCGCGGTCGTCGGCGTCGTTGTCGAGCTGCCGGAACTCCATGAAGATTTCCGGCACCTTGTGCTCGGGGATGCCGGGGCCGGTGTCCCACACCTCGATCGACAGGAAATTTCCACGGCGGCGGCAGCCCAGCAGGATGCGGCCGGTCCGGGTGTAGCGCACCGCGTTGGCGAGGTAGTTCTGCAGGATGCGCCGCAGCAGCGTCGGGTCGCTGTGCACGATGGCCGAACACTCCACCACGCGCAGCGCCAGCCCGTGGCGGCTTGCCAGCACGGTGAACTCCTCGCCCAGCGGCTTCAGCAGATCCTCGATGCGCATCGGCACCGGGTTCGGCTTCACCACGCCGCTGTCGATCTTGGAGACGTCCAGCAGGTCGCCCAGGATCTGCTCCACCGACCGCAAGGAGGTGTCGATCTGGCGGATGGCGCTGTCGCCGTTGCGCTCGGCCAGCGCGGACAGGAACAGGCGGGCGGCGTGCAGCGGCTGCAGCAGGTCGTGGCTGGCGGCGGCGAGGAAGCGGGTCTTGCCGCGGTTGGCGCGCTCGGCCTCCGCCTTTGCTTCGGACAGGGCGTGGGTGCGCTCCTCGATACGGCGTTCCAAGGTCTCGTTGGCTTCGCGCAGGGCGGCGGCGGCACGGTGGCGTTCGGTGACGTCGGTGTAGACGGCGACGAAGCCACCGCCGCCGGGCTTCGGACCCGGCATCGGGTTGGTGGCGATCTCCAGCACCGTGCCGTCGGGACGCACCCGCTCGTAGACGTCCGGCTTGTTGCGGCGGCGCGGGTCGGAACGGCGCTCCAGCAGGGTTTCGATCTCGCCGTTGCGGCCATATTCGCCGCGCCGCGCGATCAGCCCGACGATCTCCTGCAGCGAGGTGCCGACCTGCACGAAGCCGTCGGGCAGGTCCAGCAGGACCAGGAACTGGTTGTTCCAGGTGGCGACGCGCCAATCCTCGTCGAACACGGCGATGCCCTGCGGCACGTTTTCCACGGTGGCGCGCAGCAGCTCATGCTGCTTCAGGATGGCGCGCGACGCCTCGTCGATGATGGACCGCGCATCGGTGCGCGACAGCCGGCGGTCGGACAAGAGGCCGGCCACCACCACGCGGGCCGAGGCGGAGCCGACGGCGCCGGCGAGCAGCCGCTCGGTCAGCTGGATCGCCTCGCCATCGGTGCGGGTCAGCAGCGCGGTGCGCAGATCGCCGTCCTCCACCCCGGTGAAGCGGCAGAAGGCGGTGTCGGCGCGGGCCTGCCCGACATAGCGCACCGCGAGATCGTGCAGGTCGGCCAGCGTGGCGCCGCGCGGCCCGGTAGCCTCGCCGTCGGCGGAGCGGCGCAGGCTGATGAAGCGCGCGGCCTGCTGGCGCTCCAGCGTCGACGGTCGGGTCAGCAGAGAGACCAGCACGAACAGCAGGATGTTCGGCCCCAGGCTCCACAGCGCGGCATTGGTCAGCGGGTCGATGCCGGCGATGCCGGCCAGCGCCACCGGGCTGAGGCCGGTCAGGCCGAACGGCCCCTCCCGCAAGGCGCTGGAAGCCAGCCATCCCGCATCGGCGAAGGACGGCAGCAGCATGGTGTAGGCCAGCCGAGGAAGCCGGCGCAGATGCCGGCGAAGGCGCCGCTTCGGCTGGCGCGGCTCCAGATCAGGCCGCCGAGCAGGGCGGGGGCGAACTGTGCCACCGCGGTGAAGCTCATCATGCCGATGGTCGCCAGCGGAAAGGCCGGGCCGATCAGCCGGTAGCAGCCGTAGGACAGCAGGACCAGCACGATCACCGCCGACCGGCGGATCAGCAGCAGGATGCCCGCCGGGTCGTCGCGCAGCCGCCGGTCGTCGGGGCGCAGCGCCATCAGCAGCGGCACGGCGACGTCGTTGCAGATCATGGTGCTGAGCGCCACCATCTCCACCAGGATCATGCTGGTGGCCGCCGACAGGCCGCCGATGAAGGCGGCCAGCGCCAGCCACGGCCAGCCCTGGCTCAAGGGGATGGAGACCATGAAGGTGTCGGCATTGGTCGTGCCGTCCGGGAACAGCATCAGCCCGGCCAGCGCCACCGGCAGCACGAACAGGTTGATGGCGACCAGATAGGCCGGAAACAGCTTGGCCGACGACCGCACGTCGCCGCCATGGGTGTTCTCCACCACCGCGACATGGAACTGGCGCGGCAGGCACAGGATCGCCAGCGCCGACAGGAGGCAGGCCACCCACCAGTCCGCGCCGATGCTGTCCAAGCGGATCAGGTCGAGGAAGCCGGGATGGTTCGCCGCCGCTTCGAAGAAGGTGGCCGGGTCGCCGAAGACCGAATAGGCGATGGCGCCGCCCACCGCCAGCGCCGCCGCCAGCTTCACCACCGATTCCGCGGCGATGGCCATCATCAGGCCGCGGTGGTGTTCGTTGGCCGACACGCTGCGCACGCCGAACAGGATGGCGAAAGCCGCCATCAGCAAGGCGGCCATCAGCGCGGTGCCGCCCGGCATCTGGTTGAGGTCGGTGCCCAGCGACGCCCCGGCCAAAATCTCGAAGCTGACGCTGATCGCCTTCAATTGGAGGGCGATGTAGGGCAGCAGCCCGATCACCGCGGCGACGGTGACGAGAGCGGCCAGGCTGCGGCTCTTGCCGTAGCGGGCCGACAGGAAGTCGGAGATGGAGACGACATTCTCCGATTTCGCCACCCGCACGATGCGGGCCAGCACCGGCCAGCCCAAACCGATCATCAGGATCGGCCCGATATAGATCGGCAGGAAATAGAAGCCCCCGGTGGCCGCCCGCCCCACCGCGCCGTAGAAGGTCCAGGAGGTGCAGTAGACGCCGAAGCTCAGAGCATAGAGCCAGGGCGTGCGCCGCTCGGCGCCCTGATCGCCGGTCCGGTCGCCGTACCACGCGATGGCGAACAGCGACAGCAGATAGGCCATCGACGCGGCCAGGATGAACCAGCTTTCCATGGGGCTTTTCGCATCCCGCTTTTGATTTTCTCTCCCTGCGGGCGGCAGCCTAGCACAGAGCGCGTGCCGGCGCCGCGCCCCCGTTCGGCTCCCACCTTCGACCCCGCGCAAAAGAATGGCCTCGCCACCGAGCGGGGCAAAGGGGGGCCGTCCGACCGCACGCCCGGAGATGCCGGGACACATCCGGTCTTCCGTTGTTCTTTCTGCCGGGCTGTGAAGCCTTTGGTCGAACACGCAAGGTTAAGGAGAGTCCGAATGGTATCGGTCAGCGCCGGTCCCCAGACCAGCATCAACACCGACGATCTCGGGGTTACGGGCATCCGGGGCGGCACGGTTGCCGTGGCCACACCCAACCAGCTCGTCATCAACTATGCCGATGGCCGCTCCACCGATTTCCGCGGCAATTTCACCTATGACGCCGCCGGCCAGTCCTTGACCGGAGGAACGATCTCCAGCGTCACCAACTCGACGAACGGCATTCCCGGACTGTCGGTGTCGCAGTTGAACCTGCCGGTCGCGACGGCGCTGGACTGGGAGGCCGCCGGCACCGATCCGGAAGCGATCCGCGCCGCGCTGCTGGGCGGCAACGACAGCTTTACCGGGTCGGACTTCAACGACACGATCCGCGCCTATGCCGGCGACGACACCATCAACGGCGGCATGGGCGACGATCTGCTGGATGGCGGCAGCGGCGTGAACATCATCGACGGCAGCGACGGGATCGACACGGTCGCCCGCAGCGCATCGCTCGCAGACAGCGGTGCCGTCAAACACAACGGCGAGATCTACGTGATCGACGCCGGCGGCTACGACCGGCTGTCCAATGTCCGAGTTCATCCAGTACACCGACCAGACGGTTGCCAGCGCCACCGCCCCGGTGTTCGACGCCTTGTCCTACCTCGCGGCCAACCCGGACCTCGCCGCCGTCTACAACACCGAAAGCGACGCCGCCTTCGACCATTACCGGACCTTCGGCTGGAGCGAAGGGCGCGCCCTGACCTTCAACGCCGCCGGCTATCTGGCCGACAACCCCGATCTTGCCGCGGCCTTCGGCACCGACACGGCGGAGGCGACCCGCCACTACATCGAGGTCGGCCGCAACGAGAACCGTCAGGCCGACTTCGACGCCACCAGCTATCTGGCGGCCAATCCGGACCTGATCCAGGCCTTCGGCAACGATCCGACGGCGGCGGCGCTGCATTACGCGACCTACGGCCGGAACGAGGGGCGGAGCCTGGACTTCGACGCCTCCGCCTATCTGGCGCGCTATCCGGACCTGCAGGCGGCCTTCGGCGGCGACCTGCAGGCGGCGACCGCCCATTACGTCGCCCAGGGCTATGAGGAGGGCCGCAGCGCCGCCCCGCTCGGCACCAGCACCGGCACGGCTTTCGCCTCGTCCGATGCCCTGCAGCAGCAGGCGACGCTGTCCATCGCCTGACGGCGGATTGCGAACGGCAAGCGGGCGGAGGGTCATCCCCTCCGCCCGTTTCCTTTTGCCGAATTATGGCCCGGTCAAATCTGCGTCCCGGTCAAATCCGCCTCAGTCGTGCTGGTAGATGTCCACGTCCTTGGTTTCGCGGACGAACAGGAGGCCGATCACCAGGGTCGCGGCGGCGATGATGATCGGGTACCAGAGGCCCGAGTAGATGTCGCCGGTCGCCGCCACGATGGCGAAGGAGGTGGTCGGCAGGAAGCCGCCGAACCAGCCGTTGCCGATGTGGTAGGGCAGCGACATCGAGGTGTAGCGGATGCGGGTCGGGAACATCTCCACCAGCATCGCGGCGATCGGGCCGTAGACCATGGTCACGTAGATGACCAGGACGGTCAGCAGGGCGACGACCATCACCGTGTCGATGCGGGCCGGATCGGCCTTCGGCGGATAGTTGGCGGTCTTCAGCGCATCGCCCAGGCCCTTGTCGAAGGCGGCGCCGGCGGCCTTGGCGTCGGTCGGCGCGTGCGAGGCGGTCGGGCCGTGG
The DNA here is from genome assembly GCF_015390205.1 of Azospirillum sp. INR13. Taxonomy (NCBI): domain Bacteria; kingdom Pseudomonadati; phylum Pseudomonadota; class Alphaproteobacteria; order Rhodospirillales; family Azospirillaceae; genus Azospirillum; species Azospirillum sp. INR13. The sequence continues at coordinate 23,086 of NZ_VUOI01000017.1, read as the reverse complement.
CTGAGCGACACGGTCGTGCTGGCCTGCGGGGCTGCGGTGTAGCTGGGGATGACCGTGCTGCCGACCTTGATCGAGGCGACGGTGCCCGCCGGGGCCGCTTCGTTGGTGTAGGGGATGCCGCGCCGGACCAGCGCGCTCTTGGCGATGTCGCAGGAGCTGGTGAACTGGCTGGTGCCGACCGGGTTGAACTGGAACGAGCATTCGTTCGGATCGGCGACCACGACGACCGGCGAGGTCGCGATGGCTTCCTCCAGCGCCGGGTTGGCGTAGTGGGTGATGCCCTTGAAAAGCGGGAAGTAGGTCAGGCAGGCCAGCAGCAGGCCGGCCATGATGATCGGCTTGCGGCCGATCTTGTCGGCCAGCGTGCCGAAGATCACGAAGAAGGGCGTGCCGATCAGCAGGGCCGCCGCGATCATCAGGTTGGCCGCCTGGGCATCGACCTTCAGCGTCTGGGTCAGGAAGAACAGGGCGTAGAACTGGCCCGTGTACCACACCACGGCCTGGCCGGCGACGAGGCCGAACAGGGCGAGCAGCACGATCTTCAGGTTCTTCCATTCACCGAAGGATTCGGTCAGCGGCGCCTTGGAGTGCTTGCCCTCGTCCTTCATCTTCTTGAAGGCAGGCGATTCGTTCAGCATCAGGCGGATCCACACCGAGATGCCGAGCAGCACGATGGAGATCAGGAACGGGATGCGCCAGCCCCAGGCGTTGAAATCCTCCGGCGACATCGACACCCGGCAGCCCAGGATGACCAGCAGCGACAGGAACAGGCCGAGAGTCGCGGTGGTCTGGATCCAGGAGGTGTAGTTGCCGCGGCGGCCGTGCGGCGCATGTTCGGCACGTAGGTCGCGGCGCCGCCGTATTCGCCGCCCAGCGCCAGGCCCTGCAGCAGGCGCAGGATGATCAGGATGATCGGGGCGGCGATGCCGATGGATGCGTAGTTGGGCAGGATGCCGACGATGAAGGTCGACACGCCCATGATCAGGATGGTGACCAGGAAAGTGTATTTGCGGCCGATCATGTCGCCGAGGCGGCCGAAGACCAGGGCGCCGAAGGGCCGGACGGCGAAGCCGGCGGCAAAGGCCATCAGCGCGAAGATGAAGGCCGCGGTCGGGTTGACCCCGGAAAAGAACTGCGCGGCGATAACCGCGCTGAGCGAACCGTAGAGATAGAAGTCGTACCACTCGAAAACGGTTCCGAGCGAGGACGCGAAGATGACTTTCTTCTCCTCGCCTGTCATCGGTCGGACGGCATCGCCCGACGAAGCCGCATAGGCCATGGTCTTCACCCTCCCAAGTGAATAGTCATGCATAACGGTTGGTTTTTAGCGAGCGGTGCATTGCAGTCATATGAACTGATGACCGAGCCCGCTCCTTGGTTTTCTGACCGATAGTGTGCTTACCAAATTATCCGCGTCACCCCCTACCATGGTCGGGGGTATCAGGCGTTGCGGTATTGGAATACAGTGATCTTTTGGGCAGGTGCGACGCCTCCGCCCGAACGGTGACGCCTACTGGAAAACGGGGGCGTAGAGCAGTCCGCCCTGGGTCCAGGGCCGGTTCGGTCCGCGGTCCAGCTTGTATGGCGACCTGCTTCCCAGGTTGCGTTCGAAGATCTCGCCGTAATTCCCGACCTGCACCACCGCCTGATAGGCCCAGTCCGGGCGCAGGCCCGCCTTCGCCGCGACCTCCGGCAGGCCGGACAGCAGGCGCCGCATCTCGCTGTTGCCGGTGATCCGCTGGAAATTGGCGTTGGCGCCGGTCACGCCGGCATCCTCGGCCAGGAACAGCGCATAGATGGTCCAGCGCACCGCCGCCATCCACATGCGGTCGGCATTCGCGTCAGCGGCGCCAGCGGCTCGCGTGACGGGAGTGGGGCGTCGGCGATCTCCAGCGCCTCCTTCGGCGACTCCAGCATATGCAGCGCGGTGGTCAGCAGGGCCCGGTCGGCGCTGAGTGCCGCGCAGTCGCGGCTGAGAAAGGCCTCCAGCGCATCGGGCCAGCCGGGAAGCTCCGCAGCTTCCAGGGCCGCTTTCCGCCGGCGACCAGCGCCTCCAACTCGGCCTGGGTTGTGGTTCCGGACGGGACGCAGACCGTCAGCTCCGTTCCGTCCAGCGCCGACCGGCCGTCGGGCAGGCGCCACGCGGCGATTCCGTGCACGTCATGGAAGACCGGCGGGCCGAAATCGACGGCGTAGGTCGCGTCGCGGCTCAGCGTCCAGGAGGTCTGGGCGAAGGAGACGTCGACCTCGCCGGCGGCGACGGCGTCGAATTCCTGCGGCTTGGACAGGCGGCGGATCTCCACGGCGTCGGCCTTGCCCAGGACGGCGGCGGCCAGTGCCCGGCACAGATCGACCATGAAGCCGACCGGCCGCCCGTTGTCGTCGTTGGCGGCGAAGCCGGGATTGAAGGACACGCCGCAGCGAACCACCCCCCGCCTCTCGATTTCCGCCAGGACGGGGCGGTCGCCGGTCGGCACGGGCTGCGCGTCCAGCTGGGCATCCGGCTGTGCCCCGGCGGCGGTTCCGCCGACCGCCGGGACGAGCGCCATAATCAGTCCCAGCGCGGCGGCAACAGGCTTCAGCCCCATCCTTCTCCCTTATCCTACGGCGTCGCTATGATACGCTGCCCACGGCACCGCGCAAACGATTGGGGGTGTCGGGGCTGGGCGTCTGGACGGGACTGGCGGGATTGGGAATGGCGGGCGGCAGCAAGTCGGAGGCCGGCAGGTCCGAAGCCGGCAAGGCGGGCGTGGTGAGGATCGGCGTCGGCGCGCGACTGTTCGGCGCGCTCGCCTTCAATGGTCTGGTCGCCTTCCTGATCGGGCTTGGTGCCTACATCGCCTTCGACGGCCTGCACGCCGGGATCACCAAGGTGACGTCGGAGCAGTTTCCGGCCGTCGTCGCCTCCGCCAAGCTGGAGCGCCAGCATCAGCGGATCATGCGGACCCTGGAACAATTGGCCCTGTCGGACGACAATTTCGGCCGTGAAACGATCAAGCAGGGGTTGGCGGACCAGCTGGACGGCTATGATCGACTGCTGGCGGAGATGGACTCGTCCGACGCCCCCCAGGCAAGGCGGATCGCCGGGCTGAAGCAGCAGCGCGACGAGATCCTGCGGCTGCGCGACGCCATCGACCGCGGCGTGACCGCCCGCGTCGCCGCCCGCCGCGCCTTGGCCGACCGCACCCGCGACGTGCGGCGGATGGCCGATGCCCTGGCGGAACCGGGACTGCGCGGGGTCGAGGACGTGGGCGTTCAGCGCTGGCTGGCGATGGCCGAGCGGCTTCTGTTCCTGATCGCGTCGGTCCATCAGGCGGAGAACAGCTTCGCCCTGGCCCGGCTGGCCGACGGCGCGGCGGCGCAGCTGGAGAGCCTCGCCGCATCGGTACCGGGAGTGTCTGTCGATGGCGTATCGGACCGGCTGGCCCGTCTGGCCGAGGGCATGCGCGCGGTGGTGGAGGGCGACCGCTCCGTCTTCCGCCAGCGTCAGGCCGAGTTGCAGGCGTCGGAGGCGCTGAACGGGTTGGTCGACCGCGCCAATCAGGTGTCGCTGGTCAACACCGGCCTCAACACCGGCATCTTCGTCGAGCAGACCAAGGCGGCGGAGGAAAGCCGCCAGCAGGTGATCGAGGTATCGACCACCTACACCCGCCTGTTCTTCGCCTCCGTCGGGGTGGTGGTGCTGGGTATGGTGCTGTCGGTGCTGTATGTCCGGCGCAAGGTGCTGGCCCGTCTGTGGGCGGTCAGCGAGGCGATCCGCGACCGCACCGGGGGGGGCAGGGCGGAGGTGCCGGCGACCGGCGCCGACGAGATCGGCGAGTTGGCCCGCGCGCTGCGCTTCTACATCCAGGAGACGGAGGACAAGAGCGAGGCGCTGCGCCGCAACGAGCAGTGGCTGCGCACGGTGCTGGAGGCGGCGCCGGTCCCTCTGGTGATCTCCGGCCGCGCCGATGGCCAGATCCGCTTCGTCAATCGCCGCGCCGCCGACCTGTTCGAGGCCGCCGATGCCGGCGAACTGCTGGGCCGGCCGGCCGCCACCGTCTGGTATGTGCCGGCGGTGCGGGAGGAGTTCGTCCGCGACGTCTTCGCCAGCGGTCTGGCTCTGGACGTGGAGACGGAGTTGGTGACCCGCACCGGCCGGCGGCTGTGGGGCCTGCTGTCCGGCATCGCCTTCGAATTCCAGGGGGAGGAGGTGCTGCTGAGTTCGGTGGTCGACATCACCCGCCGCCGCGAGGCGGAGGAACTGCTGCGCCGGACCCAGGCCTTCCTGGACGCCGTGATCGACAATGTGCCGAGCGTGCTCTACGTGCTGGATGGCGATACCGGCCGCGTCGTGCTGTGGAACCGGGCGGCGGAGGATTGCTTCGGCACCCGCCGCGCCGACATCGAGGACCGCACCCTGGCTGAGGTGCTGGGTCCGGAGACCGGGCGGGCGCTGGCCGGCGGCGATCCCGGCTCCATGCGGTCGCTGGGTGTGGAGGAGCTCGTTCTCGCCCGCAACGGTGAAACTGCCGTCTTCGCCCTGCAGCGCCATCCCTTCGAATGGTCGGGCGACGGCCGCTGCCGCATCATCTGCGTCGCCAACGACGTCACCGCCTCACGCCGGGCGCGCGAGGAGCTGAGGCAGGCCAAGGAGCGGGCGGAGCGCGCCGACGCCGCCAAGACCGAATTCCTCGCCACCGTCAGCCACGAGATGCGCACCCCGCTGAACGGCATCCTCGGCCTGTGCCGGCTTCTGCTGACCGGGCAGCTGCATGCCGGCGAGCGGCGCTATGCCATGTCGATCATGCGCTGCGGCCACGGGCTGCTCGATCAGGTCAACGACATCCTCGATCTGCGCAAGATCGAGGACGGCAAGCTCGATCTCGACCCCGCTCCCTGCGCCCTGCTGCCGGTGCTGGAAGAGGTCGTTGCGACGGTGGAAGGACTGGCGAACGAGAAGGGCATCGACCTCGACCTCGACATCGCGCCGGAGGTGCCGGAACTGGTGGTGATCGACCGCCAGCGGCTGCGCCAGATCCTGGTGAACCTCGTCGGCAATGCGGTGAAGTTCACGGAACGCGGTGGGGTCGATCTGCGCGTCGATATCGAACCGGCTCCGGAACGTTCCGGGATCGGTGAGACCGGGGAAATGCTGAGGCTCGCCGTGCGCGACACCGGCATCGGCGTGCCGCCGGAACGCCGCGCCGCCATTCTTCGAGAAGCTGGAACAGGCCGACCCGACCATCGCCCGGCGCTTCGGCGGCAGCGGGCTGGGGGCTCGCCATCGTGCGGCACCTGCTGGACGCCATGCAGGGCAGCATCCGGGTCGACAGCGCGGTCGGGCTGGGCAGCGTCTTCACCGTCACCATCCCGCTGCAGCGGGTGGAGGAAACCGCCCTGCCGGCGCGGCGGCCCGGCCGGCTCCTGCCGATCAGCCGGGTGCGGTCGCTGGCCCTGCTGCTGGTGGAAGACGACGCGATCAACCGGGAGGTGGCGCTGGGCCTGCTGTCCGACGCCGGCCACCGCATCACCGTCGCCGAACGGGGGAGAAGGCGCTGGAACTGGCGGCCCGGCGGCGCTTCGACGCCGTGCTGCTCGACATCCGCCTGCCGACATCGACGGGCCGGAGGTGGCGCGCCGCATCCGGGCCTTCGCGGATGCCGACCGGGCGGCGGTGCCGATCGTCGCGGTGACGGCCAACGTCTTCGCCGCCGACCGCGCCCGCTATATCACCGCCGGCATCGACGCGGTGATCGAAAAGCCGATCTTCCCGGAGCGGCTGATGCACCTGCTGTCCAACGCCGTCGCCTCGCGCGGTGATGGCGGCGGTGATGGCGGCGGCGATGGTGAGGACACGGGCGGCGACGAGACCGCCGTCACGATCCCTTCCCGCCCGCTGCTCGTGGAGGAGGATGTGAGCGACGAAATCCTGGAGCGCTATATCCGCTCCCTCGGCCCGGCGCGCTTCGCCACCATCCGCGGGCTGCTGCTGGATTCGGCGCAGGAGGGGCTGCCCCGCCTGACCGCCGCCGATACGCCCGACGACGAGATCGAGGACATCGCCCATCGGCTGGCTGGGGCCGCCAGCCATTTCGGCCTGACCCGCTTCGTCGGCCTGATGCGCGCGGTGGAGGACGGCATGCGCGAAGGCCGCCGCGTCGAAGCCCAGGAGCTTGCCGCGACCGCGGAATCGGTGTTCGGCCGCGGGCTTGCGGCGATGGATGCGGTGCAGGGGATGCTGCAGGGGGCGTAAACAGCCGGTCCCTACACGATCGACAGCATCGCCGCCGCCGGTGCGTCCAGCGTATCGGCCAGCGCACGCAGGCCGCGCGCGGCCTCGTCGCGGCTGCGCGGCATGCACAACCCCACGCGCACCGCATGGGGGGCGCTGGCGCGGCCCACGGCGAAGGCGTCGGCGCCGGTGACGATCACGCCGCGGCGGCGCGCCTCGCCGACGAAATCCTCGCGCCGCCAGGGCTCCGGAAGGACCAGCCACAGATGCTGTCCCGCCGAACTGCCGTAGACGGTCCCGGCCGGCAGGATGGAGCGGGCAAGCCGCTGACGGGCCAGATCCTCCTCCCGCTGGGTGGCGACGATGCGGTCGGCGGTGCCGTCCTGGATCCAGCGCGCCACCACCTCCGCCGGCAGAGCGGGGGCGGAATATTGCAGGGCGCGGATGGCCGTCTCGACGCGGGAGCGCAGCTCCGCCGGGGCGACGACGAAGCCCAGCCGCAGCCCGGCGGCCAAGCTCTTGGACACGCTCGACACATACAGGGTGATGTCGGGGGCGATGGTCTGGATCGGCCGGGCGTCGGGCTCCATGAAGCCGAACACGTCGTCCTCGATCAGGATCACGCCATGGCGGCGGGCGATCTCCGCGATCTCGCGGCGGCGGGCGGCGGGCATCACCACCGCCGTCGGGTTCTGCAGGGTCGGCACCAGATAGACCGCCTTCGGCCCCAGCCGCCGGCAGGCGCTGTCGAAGGCGTCGGGCACCAGCCCATGCTCGTCGATGGCGACACCTTCCAGATGGTAGCCCTGGGTGGCCGCCAGCGCCTTGGTGCCGATGTTGGTCAGCCGTTCCGCCAGGATGACGTCGCCGGGGCGGGCGACGGCGGCCAGCGCCACCGCCAGCGCGTTCTGCGCCCCGGTGGTGAGCAGCACCGAGTCGGGCGTCGCCTGCACCCGGTGCTGGCGCTCCAGCCAGGCGGCGGCGGCGGCGCGATGGTCGGGCAGCCCGGCATGCGGGCCGTAGCCGATCAGCGCCGCCGCGCGGCCGGAGGTGCCGATGGCCGCAAGCGTCTGGCCGAAGGCCTGCACCGCGACGGCATGTTCTGGGTGGACCGTCGTCATGTTGACGATGGCGGAGCCGTTGCCCGTCTCCCCGGCGGACGATTCTCCGGCCGGCGGCCAGCCGAGCGGCAGGGGTGTCGCCGGCGGGCGCTGACCTTGCACGAAGGTGCCGCGGCCGACCTCGCCGCCGATCAGGCCGCGCTTTTCCGCTTCCGTATAGGCGCGCGTCACCGTTCCCACCGTGACGCCGAGGCGGAAGGCGAGGTCGCGGTGGGTGGGCAGGCGGGTGCCGACCGCCAGCGCGCCCTCCGCGATGTCGTCGGCCAGCGCATCGGCGATGACGCGATAGAGCGGGCCGGCGCGGCCCTCCAGGTTCGGGGTCCAATTTGTCATGAGTACAAATGTGGCATTGTCCCCACCATCTGGCAAGTTCGGCGCGATTGTCCCCATTGGCAGCACCTCGGTGCGTCGCACAATCAGCGGATGCCGCTTGGGAGGACCCGTATGCTCCACCTTGTATCCGGTTGGCGGAACCGATAGCTTTGGTATGAGAGGCCGGCAGACAATCCGCCGACCATAGGACTCCGTCACGGGGGACAATGAACACCATCGCGGTGGTCGACGACGATCCCATCACCCGCGAGACCCTGAAGGCCTATCTGGAAGGCGAGGGGTATCGGGTGATGCTGGCGCGCGACGGCGATCAGCTGTCGGCGCTGCTGGCGCGCGGGCGGATCGACCTGCTGCTGCTGGATATCCGGCTTCCCGGCAAGGACGGGCTGGCGGTGACGCGGGAACTGCGGGCCACCTCCAACATCGGCATCATCCTGATCACCGGCCGCTCCGACCGGATGGACCGGCTGATCGGGCTGGAACTGGGTGCCGACGACTACATCACCAAGCCGTTCGAACCGCGCGAGATCCTGGCCCGCACCCGCAGCCTCCTGCGCCGCATCGCCAAGCCGACCCGGCCGGCGGGCGGACGGGTGAAGCGGTTCGACGGGTGGGAACTGCATCTCGACAAGCGCCGACTGCGCGATCCCGGCGGCGAGGATGCGCGCCTGACCTCGGCCGAATTCGAACTGCTGACCGCCTTCGTCGAGAATCCGGGGCGGGTGCTGAGCCGCGACGATCTGCTGGACCTGACGCTGCGGGGCGACTCGGTGCCCTACGACCGCTCCATCGACCGGCTGGTCCGCCGCCTGCGCCGGGTGGTGGAGCCCGACCCTGCCGACCCGACCCGCATCGTCACCGTCCATGGCATGGGGTACATGTTCCAGGCTGCGGTGGACTGATCGCGTCCATCGCGCTCAAGTCAGGATTGGGCGGGCGAGGTCCGGCGCTGCGGACGGGCGGCAGCGGCGTCCTCCTCCGGCTTGCCGGGCTTGCGGAAGGTGCTGAGTTCGGAAATGCGGTTGACCGTCAGCCCGTTCAGGCGGCAGCCGGCAACCTCCAGGATCTCGAAGCCGGCCTTGCGGGGGTAACGGGCGGCCACCCGCTCGCGCGCGTCCCGTTCGCCGTCGGCGATCAGCAGGAAGCGGCGGATGCCGGACCAGCCGCGATGGCCGCGCTGATCGGCGAAGCTGACCGCGGTCGGGTGGAAGCGCACGGCGACCTCCCAGAAGCGGCCGGGGCGCGGCTCGTTCCGGTCGAACACGAAGTAGCGCTGCATGGCGGCGCCCTTCTTCTGGTCCAGCTCCAGGATGGCGGCCTGCATGTCGATTTCCGCCTTCTGGACGCGCTTTTCCATGTCCGCATGGTGGTGGGCCAGCTGGGCATAGTCGGAGGCGACGTCAGCGACCTCCTTGGTCCACGTCGTCCACCCTCTCCTTCAACTTGGACATGGCGATCCGGGTCAGGGTCAGCTGGCGGCGCCAGTAGCGGTTGGACAGGACGGTCAGCACCATCAGGCCAAGCGCGAAATACAGCATCATGCCGGTCATCAGGCCGTTCCCATCATGCTGCGGTCGCCTCGGCCTCGGGATCGGGGGCCAGTGCCAGCGGCACAACCGGCGAACTGATCAGTCCGTTGCGCTGGGAAAAGCTGGTCCGCACGGTGCCGTGCGCCTGTTCGGCCGACGGCGCCGTGATGTGCGCGACGTTGCGGTATTCCCAGATCTGGCGCGAAAAGACGATGTCCTTGCGATCCAGCTCGTTGAAATTGGGGCCGACCGCCAACTGCGCCCAGTAGACGTCGCCGTCGGAGTCCTGCTCGCCCAGTTCGTGCACCAGTTCGATCTTGGAGAATTCCAGCGCCCGCAACTCGGTCAGCGCCTTCTGGCGGCGGCCGTTAAATTCGGTCAGGCGGGCTTGCAGGGTGGTGACGTCGACGCGCTTGCGCTCCGTCTTCTGGCGCCATTCGGCCAGCGCGGCGCGCTTCTTGTCGTACTGTCTCTGGTTCATCGCCTCGCGCGCCTTTTCGGCGCTTGACGCGGCCGACATCGACCCACGATCGACAGACCAAGCGCGGCGGGCGCTGGTGATCAGAAGCAGCATCCCCAGGAACTCGGCCGAAATGACCATTCGCCCTCCGCCAGCCGCACCGAATGCCCGCGCCGCTTCGACGACGCATGGTGCCATGGACGGCGGAGGGTCGCGATGCCCTCGCGACAACCCGCCGCACGGGCCCCGATCATACCATCGCGCTCTGCGCCAAGGTTGTCATTTTTAGCTCAATTAGGGGTAAACCCGCCTTTTTTGGGAGGGTTTATGACCAGACGCCGATCAGGCAAAGGACTCCGGCGCCCGGTCATAGTTCTGCGGGTCAGCCGGACTTTTCCGAGGGCGCGAAAGTCATGGCGATACCGTTCATGCAGTAGCGCTTCCCTGTCGGCTGCGGCCCGTCATCGAAGACATGGCCGAGATGGCCTTTGCAGCTGGCGCAATGAACCTCGGTCCGCGGATAGGCCAACTTGTAGTCGGTGGAGGTCTCCACCGCTCCGGGAATCGGCTCCCAGAAGCTGGGCCAGCCCGACCCGCTCTCGTATTTGGTGTCGCTGGCATAGAGGGGCTGCCCGCAGCCGGCGCAGCGATAGACGCCCTGGCGCTTCTCGTCGTTGAGCGGGCTGGTGCCGGGATACTCGGTCGCGTGTTCGCGCAGAACCTTGAACTGATTGGGCGACAACTCCTGCCTCCAGTCCTGTTCGCTCTTGGCCGTGTTGGTCTTGTCCGATTCGGGCATGCCGCCGGTCTCCGTTGGTGGTGGTCGGTGTTCCAGACCCACTATATTGGTCGGACTTGCCGCCGGCCCAAGCGGGTCGGGAGGGCGATCACGCGGCTGTGACGGCGGCGGTCCTATGCCGGACCGGATCTGAGGCTGCGACAAAAGAATCTTGCCGGTCTGGCGAAGGTTCGAAGGGACATGCCTTTCGAAATTGAATCGGTTTCGGTAACATCCCGCTTGCCAACAGTCCGGGACAGCGTGTCCGGGACGGCAATGCCGGGGCATCGACGCGCCGCATGACGGATGAACGCTACCTTCGGGCGGTTCGCGACGCGTTGGTGCGGCACCAGCAATGGCTGCTGCGCGACCCGGCCGGACGGGGGGCGCCGCGCCAATCTCAGCTTTTACGATCTGGGCGGGCTGGGCCTCAACCGCGTCAACCTGTCGGGCGCCAAGATGACGGGCGCCAGTCTGGCGCGGGCGCGGATGGTCGGCACCGTGCTGTCGAAGGCCGATCTCTACGGCGCCGACCTGTCGAAGGCCGATTTGACCGGCGCGCAGTTGCAGGGCGCCGATCTGCGCGGGGCCAGGGTCGACGGTGCGAAGCTGCAGAACGCCAACCTGCAGGGCGCCGACCTGCGCCGTGGCATGGTGCTGGACGCGGGTGAATTCCGGGCGGCCGGCAACAGCGACGGAACCACGACCTTCGTCGGCTGCAGCCTGACGCAGGCGGTCCTGACCGATTGCCGGATGGCGCAGTGCGATTTCAGCGGCAGCGACCTGACGGGCACCGATCTCAGCGGCAGCGACCTCAGCGGCGCCATCCTGATCGGGGCGGATCTGACCGGGGCCACCATGCGCAAGGCCACGCTGGACGGCGTGCTGATGTGCGGCGCCCGCCTGCACGAGGAATTGCGGGTGGCGCTGGAGCGGCACGGCGTCGATGTGGACGGAACCGGCCTGACCACCACCGCGGCGCGGATGACCGACCTGATCGCCGAGCATCAGATTTGGGTGGAGAAGCTGGGGAAGGGCGGCGAGCGCATCCAGCTGCAGCGCATCGACCTGCGCGGCTACAATTTTGCCAACCAGCTGCTGTGCGGGGCGGTGATGCGCTTCAGCGGTCTGCGCGGGGCGGACTTTTCCGGCGCCAAGCTGATGATGGCCGACCTGTCCTACAGCGACCTGCGTGATGCCGACTTCACCAGCGCCGACCTGTCCGGCTGCAATTTGGAAGGCGCCAATCTGGCCGGCGCCAAGCTGTGGCGGGCCAAGTTCCGCAAGGTGGATCTCAGCGGCGACGGCAGCCGCCTGTGGCCGACCAGTTTCGCCAAGGCGCGGCTGACCGGCGCCGACCTGCGCGACGCCAGCCTTGCCGGGGTGGTGCTGCGCGGCACCGACCTGACGGCGATCAAGACCAGTTTCGCCACGCTTAAGGGCGCCGACCTGTCCGCCGCCCGTGGATGGCAGCCTTGCGAGGCGCCGGCCTGAGCCTGCCCCGACTTCTATTCAGCTGCCATCCGCAACGGGAATGCGGCCGGCGACGATGGCGCGGCGGGCCGCCTCCGCCGCGTCCAGCATGGCGGGGGTCAGAAGCTCCCGGTTGTTTTCGTCCACCGCGTAATCGACGGCGCCCTCGGCCAGCCCCAGCGCCACCGTGCCGGCGCTCCACCGCCCCTGGAGCGCCGCCTGGAAGGTCGAGTCCACCGCCAGATCGACCCGCTTCAGCATGGAGGTGAGGATGGAGCCGGGATAGAGGTAGTTCTGGTTGCTGTCGACGCCGATGGCCAGCCGACGCGCCTCGCTCGCCGCGGCGAAGATGCCGAAATTCGACACGCCCGCCCCGGCGAAGACCACGTCGGCCCCGCGCTGGAACTGGCTGCGGGCCACCTCCGCTCCGGCGGTGGGGTCGTTGAAGGCGGCTGGCGTGGTGCCGACGAAGTTCACCACCACCCGGATGTCGCCGCGGGCATGGCGCGCGCCCTGTTCGAAGCCGGCGATGAATTTGCGGATCAGCGGGATGTCCACGGCGCCGACGAATCCGACGGTCCCGCTCTTCGACGCCAGCGCCGCCAGCACGCCGACCAGGAAGGCGCCCTCCTGTTCCTTGAAGGTGACGCAGCGGATGTTCGGCGCCTCCGCCACCGCATCGACCAGGGTGAAGCGCACGGCCGGGTGCGCCGGGGCCAGCCGGGCCAGCGGCGTCGCATAGTAGAAGCCGATGGCGACCAGATCGGTCACACCGCGCCGCAACAGCGATGCCACCCCCTGGCCGAACTGCGCCGGATTGGACGGCAGAAACTCGACCACCGGAATTCCGCTGGCCGCCTTGAACCGCTCCGCTCCGGCAAAGGCGCCTTCGTTGAAGCTCTTGTCGAATTTCTGGCCCGCCGCATAGACCAGCCCCGGCCGGATGTCCGCCGCCCGCGGGTGTCGCGGCAGCAGGGATAGGGTGGCCCCGGCGGCGGCCCCGGCGGCGGCGCAGGACAGGACCGACCGGCGGTTGGGGTGCGGCATGACGCTGCCTCCGCTGGGTGGAAATCCCGGTATGCGGACTCAATTTTAGACACGGGCCCGCCGCCGGAACCAGGATTTTGTTGCGCCGCAAGCCGCGGCTGAATTGCCGCATCCAGGGATCGGGCGGCAAACCGGCCAAAGTCCGGATTGTCGCGGGTCCGGCTCGTCGCACGCCGATCAGGGCAGCCATGACGAGACGGGACTTTGCGCAAGGCGGGTGACGGATCAGCTTAAAGGCTGCGGATTCCGTCCGGCCGATTCCCCATCCCTCCTTATTCGGATTTACTGATGCTCGCGCGCCTCGCCGCCGTCCGTTCCCGTTTGCCTGCCGAAAGCCCCTTCTTCATCGCGGCGCTGGGCGTGCTGATGTCGTTCGGTCCGATGGGCACCGACATGTATCTGCCCGGCATGCCGCAAATCGGGCGCGACCTGCATGCGCCGCAGGATCAGGTGCAATGGACGCTGTCCGCCTTCTTCCTGGGCTTCGGCGTCGGGCAACTGCTGTGGGGGGCGTTGAGCGACCGGTTCGGCCGGCGGATCCCGGTGGCGACCGGCATCCTGCTTTACGCCGTGGGCTGCGTCGGTTGCTCGCTGACGACCGATGTCGGCCATCTGGCGGCGTGGCGCTTCGTCCAGGCGGTTGGGGCCTGCGCCGGGCCGGTGCTGGTCCGCGCCATGATCCGCGATGTGTTCGAACGCGACCGCGCCGCCAGCGTGTTGTCGATGATGATGCTGGTGATGGGCGCCGCCCCGATCATCGCCCCGCTGATCGGCGGGCAGATCCTGATCTGGGCGAACTGGCGCTGGATCTTCTGGGCGCAGGCGATCTTCGGCGTCATCGCCATGCTGGCGCTCGCCACACTGCCGGAAACCCACCCTGAAACGCGGCGCACCAGCCTGCGCCCGGGGGTGCTGGCGGAGTCCTACCGCAAGCTGCTGACCAACCGCCGCTATCTCGGCTATGCGGTCGGATCGTCCTTCATCTATGCGGGGATGTTCGCCTTCATCTCCGGCTCGCCCTTCGTCTACATCGAGCTGTTCGGGGTGCAGCCGGAGAATTACGGCTTTCTGTTCGGGCTGAACATCGTCGGCATGATCATCGTCAACACGCTGAACAGCCGCGCGGTGATGCACTTCGGGTCCGACGTGATGCTGCGGACCGGTGTCTGGCTTTCGGCGGCGAGCGGGATCCTGCTGGTCGTCGTCGTGGCGAGCGGCTGGGGAGGCTTGTGGGGGCTGGTCGGCTGCCTGTTCCTGTTCATGTCGCTGACCGGCTTCTGTTTCGCCAACTCCATGGCCGGGGCGCTGCAGTCCTTCCCGCAGATGGCCGGCACGGCGTCTGCGCTTGCGGGCATGATGCAGTTCAGCATCGGCGCGGCATCGGGCTGGGCGGTCGGGCTGATGGCCAACGGCACCGCCTTGCCGATGGCGGCGGTGATCGGCGGCGCGGCCCTGGTCAGCTTGGTGCTGAACCTGTGGCTGATCAGACCCGTCCGTCGCCGGCAGCATGGCGAACAGTAAGACAGAATCCTTTTGTGGAATACCGGGATGCGTCATTTGAGGATGTTGTGAATTGAGTTTCCCGGCCGGGCAGGCTAGCTTTGCCCGGCAAAGGGAGACCGCAATGCCGACGACCAGCCGTTCCAACACCACCCTTCCCATCGCCCGCCGCCGGCTGCTGGCCGGTGCCGCCGTATTGGGTGCCGCCGTATTGGGTGCCGCGGCATTGGGCGCCGCCGCCGCCGGTGCCGCGATGGCGCTGCCGCTTCCGGCCTTCGCCGCGACGACCCTGCGTGTCGGCTATATCCCGATCATCCCCATGACCCAGCTCTATGTGCTGACGGGGGAGGGATGGCGAAGGATGCCGGGCTGGCCCTGCAGACCACCGGCTTCCAGTCGGGTCCGGCGATGATCCAGGCGCTGGCGTCGGGGACGCTGGACGTTGCCTATGTCGGCATCGGCCCGGCGATGATCGCGCGGTCGAAGGGGGTGAAGCTGAAGGTCGTCGCCGCCAACGTCATCGATCAGGTGGCGCTGATCGGCGGCGGTCCGCTGGCCAAGGCGATGGCCGGTGCCGCCAGCCCGGCGGAGGGGATCAAGGCCTTCCGCGCGGCCAACGGCCGGCGGCCCAAGATCGGCTCGCTGCCGGCCGGTTCGGTGCCCGACACGGTGCTGCGCTATTGGATGGCGGAGGTTGCCGGGATCGGTGCGGCCGATGTCGAGATCGTCGGCATGGGCGAGCAGCCCCTGCAGCAGGCGCTGCTGACCGGCGCCATCGACGGTGCCTCGATCCTGGAGCCGATTCTGACGCTGGTTCAGTCGCGTCTACCGGACGCCGCCATCATCGCCAAGGCCGGCACCATGTTCCCCAAGCAGCCGGGTGCCGTCCTGGCGGTGACGGAGGACGCCATCGCCAACAACCGTGCCGCCGTCGCCGATCTGGTCAAGCTGCACATCCGCGCGACCGCCTTCGCCAAGTCCAATCCCGACCGCACGGCGGAGCTGGTGACGGAGATCATCGGCAAGGGACTGGTCGAGCGCGACGTGATGCGGGCGGCGCTGACCTCCGACGCGACGACTTTCGTCGACGACCCCAGGGTGATCCTGGACTCCACCAAGCGGATGCAGGCTTTCCAGCAGAAATTGGGCCAGATCACCGAGCCGGTCGACGTGGACGCGCTGTTCGACCTGTCCTTCCACGACGCCGCCGTGGGGAAATGACGGCCATGACCCCGCACCCGAACGGCCCCCTGCGTCTGGTCATCCATGCTCCCACCCAGGCGGCGCTTGAACGGGCGCGGAACAACGCCCGCAACCTGCTGAAGGCGCGACCGGACGCCGAGGTTCGGATCGTGGTGAACGCCGGTGCGGTGGCCGCGGCTCTGGACGGCCCGGATGCGGAGACCGACCGGCTTCTGCGCGTCTGCGGCAACACGCTGGCGAAGACCGGCCGGTCGGCGCAAGGGCTGACGGTGGTCCCCGCCGGCGTCCTCGACATCGCCGAGGCGCAGGCGGAGGGCTGGGGCTACATGCGGGCCTGAGCCGCATCGCCCCCGGTCAGCCGACTCCCCAGCCGCCGGTGTCGGGGAAGGGAGCGGCCGGCGGCGGGGCGGCGGGCAACAGGATCGGCGACGATGCCGCGCGGCAGGGCCGGGGCGTCGGGCGGGGTGGGGCGCAGACGTGTCGGCTTGACCCACCAGCCCGGCTCCGCTGCGGCAATGGCCTTCGCCGCACCCTCCGCCTGCTGCGCCGTGCCATAGAGGCCGAAGCAGGTGGCGCCGCTGCCCGACAGGCGGGGCAGCAGGCAACCGGCGCTGCGCTCCAGCGCCGCCAGCACGTCGGCGATCACCGGGGCGACCGTCAGGGCCGGGGCGGTGAGGTCGTTGGTCCGCTCCAGCAGCAGCGCGGCCAGATCACAAGCCTCCGCCGGCTTGCGGGTGAAGCGGGCGGGGGCGGAGAAGCGGGCGCCATTCTGCGCCCTTGCGGCGGCCATCGCCTTGAACACCGCCGGCGTCGGCACCGGCAGGTTCGGGTTGACCAGCACCACATGGGTTTCCGGCAACTCCGGCGCCTCGTCCAGCATGTCGCCGATGCCGCCGAAATAGCAGCTGCGTCCGGCGACGCAGACCGGCACGTCGGCGCCCAGCCCGGCGGCCACCGCGAACAGTGCCGGATCGTCGGCCGGCACCCCCCACAGGCGGGCCAGCGCCCGCAGGCAGGCGGCGGCATCGGCCGATCCGCCGCCGATGCCCGACGCCACCGGCAGCGCCTTGGTCAGCGCGATCATCACGTCGGCCGGGCGTCCCAGCCGGGTGGCCAGTGAATGAGCGGCGCGGATCACCAGATTGTCGGCCGGATTCTCGCCCATCAGCACTGGGCCGAAGGGACCGGCGATGGCCAGCCGCGGCCCGGCCGGCGGCAAATCGATGCCGCGCAGCGCCACCCGTGCGGCGCCCGCGGTCAGGGTGATGACGTCGCCGAGCTCGGCGAAGGCGACGAGGCTGTCGAGCTCGTGATAGCCGTCGGCGCGCCGGCCGGTGACATGCAGGTACAGGTTCAGCTTGGCCGGGGCGGCCTCGACGATGGGAATGCCGGTCATAAGCTCCAATCCGCTGGCGGGCGCGCGACGACGCGCCCTGTGTCGCACCCTTGCCCCCGCAGCGGCAAGGGGTTGCTTCACAGCTGCGCCAGCAGATCCTTCAGCAGAGTCTCGCCCATCGGCCAGGGGCCGTGGCCGCTGTCGTCGTTGATGTGTCCGACCTCGCCCGCATCGATGAAGTCGGCGCCCCACAGGGCGGCAAAGCCGCAGGCGCGGGCGGCGGAGCAGTAGGGGTCGTTGCGGCTGCCGACCATCACGGCTGTGAAGGGCAGCGGATCGCTCGGCACCGGCGCGAAGCGGCGGACGACCGCCGGCACGCGATCCGGCGACTCGACGTCGGGCGGGGCGACGAGCAGGGCCGCCGCCACCTTGTCCGCGGCGTCGGATGTCGCCGCCCAGCGCGCGACCAGGATGCAGGACAGGCTGTGCGCGACCAAGACCACCGGGCCCGGTGCGGCGAGGGCTGCGGCGCGGACCGCCGCGTCGAGCCGCGCCACCCACCGCTCAGGCTCCGGTGCGTCCCAGTCGCCGAGGTCGACGCGGTTCAGCGCCGGCAGCCGGGCTTCCAGCCAGCTCTGCCAATGCCCCGGACCGGAATTGCCCAGGCCGGGAAGAACCAGAACGGTCGACTGCGTCATTCTTTCAACTCTGCGTTTGTAAATGTTGCGTGTAGTGTCGGAAGACAACCAAAAACATGGCAGATGCTCTCCGTCCGGTGGGCGGGGCAGGGCCGGGAAGCACCAACCGAAGATAGGGGAGAAGCGCCTTGGACATCAGCGCTACCATCGCACAGGATCTCTGCGATGCCATCGGCCGTGAGCTGGACGCCGTCGTGTCCTTCATCGGCAAGGCCGGCACCGTCGCCGCCTCCACCGCGCGCGAGCGGATCGGTACCGGCCACCCGGCCGCGGCCGACATCGTCGCGCGGCGGCTGGACGAACGTGCCGTCAGCCGGGAGGAGGCGACCAAGTCGGGCGGGACGATGCGCGAGGGATACGCCATCGCCATCGACCTGGACGGGGAGCGGGTGGGGGCGCTGGCCGTTGCCGGACCGGCCGATCAGGCCCGCCGTTTCGCCCGGCTCGCCCGCCATTGGGCGGTGGCGACCCTGCGGGCCGAGACGGCGGAGACGCGCCGCGTCGCCCTGATGCGCGACCTGTCCGACCGGGTGGAGCGGGAGGTCGGCGGGCTGGCCGCCGATCTGGCCGATGCCGGGCGCCGGCTGGACGCGGCGGTCGCCTCCGTCCGCACCGCCGGGACCGAGGGGCTGCGCCAGACCGCCGATGCCGCCGGTGCCGCGCGGGCCGTCGACGGGTCGGTCGGCGCCATCGCCGGCATGCTCGACCGGCTGGCCTCCACCTCCGACCAGATCTCCGGCGACACCAGCAAGGCGCGGGAGATCAGCCTGGCTGCGGCGTCCGACAGCGACCGCGCCACCACCGTCATGAACTCCCTGCGCTCGGCGGCGGAGCAGATCGCCAGCGTGGTGAAGCTGATCAACGCCATCGCCAGCCAGACCAACCTTTTGGCGCTCAACGCCACCATCGAGGCGGCCCGCGCGGGCGAGGCCGGGCGCGGTTTCGCCGTCGTCGCCAACGAGGTGAAGGCCCTGTCGCGCCAGACCGCCGACGCCACCAAGCAGATCGCCGATCAGGTCGCCAACCTCCAGAAGGAGACCGCTGCGGTGGACGAGGCGCTGGGGCCGCATCCATTCCACCATCGGCTCGATCCAGGCGATCAACGGCACCGTCGCCGCCGCCATCGACGAGCAGGCTCGCTGACCGCCGAGGTGGCGCGCTCGCTCGACCGCTCCCGCCAGGGACGCCATGGCGGCGGAACAGCGGATCGGCGACGCCGAACAGACGCTGGGCGAGGTGACGCGCACGCTGGACGAACTGGCGACGCTGAGCCAGACCATCGCGGCGCGGGCGGGAAGCCTGGGCAGCGGGCTGGGCAGCCGGTTGTCCGACGCCCTGCGTCAGGTCCGCGGGTAGGGTTGCCCGTCCGCCGGGTCGCCGCCCGGGCCGGTGATGATGCGGGCGCTGCCGCTTCGCGCGGCGGGGGCCGCACCGCCCGGCAGGGGCACGATCAGCCGGCGCTTGACCGGCTGCTGCGCCGCCCGGCGCGACACGCCGGCGAAGATCTGCTTCGACGCCTCGATCATCGTCACCCCGGCGAAGGCCTTGAACCAGCGCACGCCGACCTCTTCCCAGGCCGGCGCCGTCTTCTGCAGGAAATGCGAGCGCAGCGGCGGGATGAACAGGGCGTGGCGGGTGCGTTCCGGCACGAACATGGTGTCGCGCAGCACCTGCTTCAGCTGCGAGGCGGAATAGGGGAAGCCGTGGCCGAAGGGCGTCCAGTCGGGCGCGCGCCCACAGGCCGCGGCGGTTCGGCACCACCGCCAGCACCCGGCCGCCGCCGGCCAGCACGCGCCAGATCTCGCGCATCATCGGCCGCAGCTGTTCCGTGCCCTCCAGCCCGTGGACCAGCAGGACGCGGTCGATGGTGTTGTCGCCGAAGGGCAGGTCGGCCTCGTCGCCCAGCGCCACCATGCCCGGCCCTTCCGCCGGCCAGAAGCTGACGCCCTGGCTGGCCGGCATCACGGCGACCACCCGGTCCGCCTCGCCCATGAAGGGACGCAGGTACGGAGTGGTATAGCCGACGCCGAGCACGATCTGGTCGCGCACGTCCGGCCAGATGGTGCGGATGCGGCGGCGGATCATCCGCTGGGCCGTCCTGCCCAATCCGGACTCGTAGAACTCCCTCAGATCGACGATATCTGTGTACATGGTATCCCAAGCGTAACACGGGTTTCGTATCGCAACAGCAGGGAGTCCGCTGCCGTGGAGGTCATTCTCGTTCCGGCTTTCGCCGACAATTACATCTATGTGCTGCGCGACGCGGCATCCGGCAAGGTCGGCGTTGTCGATCCCGGCGACGCCGCCCCGGTGCAGGCCGAGCTGGAGCGGCGCGGCTGGACCCTGAGCCACATCTTCCTGACCCACCACCACAACGACCATATCGGCGGCGTGGCTGAGTTGAAGACCCGCCACCGCGCCACCGTGATCGGCGCCCGCGCCGACGCCCACCGCATTCCCGACCTCGACGTGGCGCTCGGCGACGGCGACCGCACGGTGTTCGGGGAGCAAACCGCCCGCGTCATCGCCGTTCCCGGCCACACCAGCGGCCACATCGCCTTCTGGTTCGAGGCGGCGGAGACGCTGTTTCAGCGGCGATACCCTGTTCTCGCTCGGCTGCGGCCGCCTGTTCGAGGGCACGCCGGCCCAGATGTGGGAGTCGCTGCAGGGTCTGCGGTCGCTGACCGATTCGACCCGCGTCTATTGCGGCCACGAATACACCCAGTCCAACGGCCGCTTCGCCCTGACCGTCGACCCGGACAATTCGGCCCTGCGGCAGCGCATGGAGGAAGTCGCGGCATTGCGCGAGCGGAACCAGCCGACCATCCCGACCACCATCGGCCTGGAACGCCGGACCAACCCCTTCCTGCGCGCCGACGACCCCGGCGTCCAGTCCGCCATCGGCATGTCCGGCGCCCCGGCGGTGGACGTCTTCACCGAACTCCGCCACCGCAAGGACCATTTCCGCGGGTAGGAGCCGTCGCTCGGCCGCAGGTCCCGGTCAGAACTGCTTCAGCAGGCGGTCGATGTAGTTGCGTTCCTCCTGCGGTCGGCCGTACTGGCCGGAGCGGCGGCGGAGCTCGTCGAGGATTTCGCGGGCGCGCTGAAGCTCCGACTGTTCCGGGATCTTCACGTCGTTGGAATCCTGCATGCCGTAGCCGGACGGGCGGCGGCCCAGCGGATCGCGGCCTCGGCCGTTCTGGCGCGGCATCTGGCCTTGCTGGCCCATCATGGCCGGTCCCTGGCCCATCATCATCTGCTGGGCCATCTGTTCGGCCATGCCCTGCATCCCCTGCTGAAGCTGTTCCATCGCTTCGGTCTGCGACGGTACGGCGGCGCCGGGGGCGCCCCGCTGCAGGGCCTGGGCGGCATCGCGCATGGCGCGTTCGGCACGGCCAAGCGGCTGGGGAATTTCGCCGCCCTGCTGCTCGCCCATGCGGCGCATCAGCTCGCCCAGCTGGCGGCGCAGGGCCTCCTGCTGTTCGGCCTGCTTCTGCAGGGTCGGGCTACCGGGGTTCTGTTGGCCGTTCTGCTGTTGGCCGTTCTGGTTGCGGCGCTGGTTGGGCTGGCGGTTGCGCGGCTGTTCGCCCTGCTGGCCCTGCTGTTGCTGGTCCATCGACTCCTGCGACTGGCGGAAGCTCTGGTCCAGAAGCTGCTGCTGCTGCTGCGCCAGCTTCTGCAACTGCTGCATCATCTCCCAGTTCTGGTTCTGCTGCTGGCCGTTCTGCTGGTTCATCTGGGCCATGGCGCCGGAGCGCATGTTCTCCAGCATCTGCTGCAGCTGGGACAGCATCTGGCGCGCGGCGTCACGCGATCCCGTCTGCGCCATCTCGCGCATCTGGTCGAGCATCTGCTGCAGGTCGTTGCGGTCCGTCATCTGGTCGGCCATCTCCGGCGGAACCATGGGCAGCTGCTCGCCGCGCTGCAGGGCTTCCATCATCCGCTGTTCCATGGCGTCCAGGAACTTGTCGAGCGCCGCCTGCAGCTCGTCCATCAGGCGGTTCAGCTCCTCGTCCGATGCGTTCTTGTCCAGCGCCTCGGACAGCCGCTTCTCGGCGTCGCGCAGATCCTTCTCGGCCAACGACAGGCCGCCGTCCTCGATGCGCAGCGCGGTTTCCCACATCAGCTGCTGCAGCGGGGGGATGGCCTCGGCGCTCTCATCCAGCATCAGCCGGGCGATGGCGGTGCGCATCGACAGGAAGGCGACGATGTCGTCGCCATAGGTGCCGGGCCGGGCGGAGATCTCGGCCAGCGCGCGGGCGACCTGCACCCGCGAACCCTGCGGGTTGCGGGTCAGGATCTTGCGCTGGTTCACGATGGCGCGGGCGACCGGGTGGTTGAAGGTCCGTTCCGGCAGGGTGATCGCCGCGTCCTCCGACCGGCCGGTCTGGCCGGCACCGTCGGTGGCGGTCAGGCGCACGGTCACCGGCATGCCGGCCCAGGGGTGGGCGGTCAGGTCCTGGAAGGCGGTGCTGTGCGCCTCCTTCGGGCGGATTCCGGGCAGCGACAGCGGAAGCTCAAGCATCTCGGCGCCGTCCGCCTTCTCCTCCGCGGCTTTCCTGTCCGCGTCGGTTGCCGGCGGAACGGCGGGGGCGAGGCGGATTTGCGCCTTCACCTCGGTCAGGCCGTAATCGTCGCGGGCGGCATAGTCCAGCTTCAGGGCGCCGCGCTCCGCAGCCGAGGGTGGGCTGGCATGGGCGATGATGGGCGCGCGGTCCGGCACCACCTGGATCGGCCAGGAGCCGAGCGTGCGGCCGCCCTGGGTGACGGAGATGCGGGTGCCGCCGGTCACCGGCCGTTGCACCTGGAAATTGGCGGAATCCACCGCCTCGAACGGGCCGGTCTGGTCGCCGGCCTCCAGGCTGGGCGTTCCGTTGCCGCCGGTGACGCGGGCCAGCACGAGGCTGCCCTGCGGAACCTGGACCGGCTGGTCGGCCGGCTGCTGGCCGGGGGGCGTAGGTCCGGGCGTGCCGGCTGGTGTGGCGGTGGAGCCGGATTTCAGGAAGACCGGCGGCAGGCCGGTGTACTCGGGCGGGTTGATCCAGAGATCGAGCGTCGCCGTGGCCGTGGCGGAGCCGCCATCGAACCGCGGGGTCAGGGCGGCGGCCACCCGCGGGCGCCAATCGCCCCAGGCGGCGGCCCCCGCCACCACCAGCGCCAGGATCACGAGGGCCCGCAGGGCGTAGCGGTCATGCGACGGCACCTCGGTCCCCGGCCAGGCGACGCGGAGGCTGCGCATCGCGGCGCGGGCGCGCTCCTGGTGCAGGCGCCACAGGGCCTGGGCCATCGGGTCGTTGCCGGCCGGACGGTCGCGAAGGGTGTGCAGCGGACGGTGGTCCAGGCCGCTGTCGCGCTCCAGCCGCCGTCGCGCCTCATCCTCGGCCGGGGTGCGAA
>NZ_VUOI01000016.1:0-94929 GCF_015390205.1 Azospirillum sp. INR13 | reverse complement strand
GGCTGGCCCAGCTTGTCCTCGATGTAGAGCAGGTTGACCAGCACCAGCACGACCACGGCGATCGGTGTCGCCAGGAACATGCCGAGGATGCCGAACAGCACGCCGCCGGCGGCGATGGCGCCGATGGTGATCACGGGCGGCAAATCGACCACCCGCTTCTGCAGCAGTGGGGTGACGAGGTTCCCCTCCACCTGCTGGATGACCAGATAGAGCCCGGCGACCCACAGCGCATCCTGCGGCGACTGGGCAAAGGCGATCAGCAGCGCCGGGATCGCCGCCAGGAAGGGGCCGACCAGCGGGATGAATTCCAGCAGCCCGGCCACCATGCCCAAGGCCAGCGCCGACGGAATGCCCAGCAGCCAAAGCCCGACAGCGGTCAGCGTGCCCACCGCGGCCATCGCCACCATCTGGCCGATCAGCCATTTCCACAGGCTATCCCCGGCGACGTTCATCACCTCCCAAGCCCGCTCCTGCCCCTGCGGCGGCACCAGCAGCACCACGCCGCGCCGGTAGACGCCGGGCGAGGCCGCCAGATAAAGCGCGGCGAACATCACCACCACCGCGTCGCCGATGACATAGACGAGGCCGCTGGCGAAGCTGCTCAGCTGGTTCATCCAGGGCCACTCCTTGCCCTGGTCCATGATGCGCTGGCGCCACTCGTCGGGCAGCATGGCCATGGCCTTTGTCACCTGCTCCTGCAACTGGCCGAGCTGTGCCGTCATCGAGGTGCCCATCAGCCAGACTCCGCCGCCGACCAGCAGCACCAGCGCCACCAGCACGATGGCCAGCGCCCAGCCATGGCCCAGCCCCGTCGCCTGCCGCACATAGCCGGTCAGCCGCTGCAGCAGGATGGCGAACAGCACGCCGGTGAAGATCAGCAGCAGCGTGCCCGACACCCTCCACAGGAACAGCGTCAGCGCGGCCACCCCGGCGACGATCAGCACCTTCCAGGTGAAGACGGCCAGTTCGCCGCGCGCGGCCCGCGCCGGCGGCTCGTCCTGCGTCGCCCCGCTGCCGGTGCGGCCGGGCGGGACGGCGCCCGGGGAAGCGGTCTGGTGGGCGGTCGGGCGGCTGGGTATCGCCATCTCTCGGAACTCCCGCGCTTGCGGCCGCCTGACGGACGGCCCTGGGGGAGAACGCTCAAGTCCATCGGACGTTGCGGAAAGTCAGCAGGCTAGGCCGTTGGCGGTAGTCCGAAGATCGATCTGGAAGCCGGTCGGCGCCGCCCCATATCAAAAGGGACGCCAAGGAGTCATTCTCGCTGATGTCACTTTGAAAGCCCGCCGCATGGCGGGCTTTTTTTTGGCGATGATGGCGGCCTTGAGCCCCTAGCGCCGCGCTTCCGGCGGGAACACCAGGCTGACCCGCAAGCCCGGCGCGTTGTCGTCCAGTTCCAGACGTGCGCCATGCAGCGTCGCCACCGCATCGACAAGGCTCAGCCCCAGCCCGTTGCCGGGCGACGCGCGGGCGGTGTCCAGCCGGACGAAGCGTTGCAGCACCTTGTCGCGCATCTCCGCCGGGATACCGGGACCGCTGTCCGCCACCGAGATGCAGGCGGCGCGGCCGGGCGCCGGGCCTTCCAGCACCAGCGAGATGGTGCCGCCTTCCGGCGTGTACTTGATGGCGTTGTCCAGCAGGTTCGACACGGCCTGGGCCAGAAGCTGGCCGTTGCCGCGCACGGTCGGCTTTGCCCCGGACATCCACGCTCAGCCGCTGGCCGCGTTCGTCCGCCACCGGCTCGTAGAGGTCGGCGGCCAGTTCGACCACCTCGGCCAAGTCGACCGGCACGAAATCCTGCCGCTTGGCGCCCGATTCGGCCTCCGCGATCGACAGCAGGGCGCTGAAGGTGGCGAGCAGCCGGTCGGCTTCGGCGATCGTGTCCTGCAGGACGGTGCGGTAGACCTCCGGGTCCGCGGTCTCGTGCAGCAGCGCCAGTTCGATGCGGGAGCGCAGGCGGGTCAGCGGCGTGCGCAGGTCGTGGGCGACGCTGTCGGTCACCTGCCGCATCCCGGTCATCAGCCGCTCGATGCGGTCGAGCATGGCGTTGAGGTTGCCGGCCAGCCGGTCCATCTCGTCGCCGCCGCCGAAGCGCGGCACCCGGTCGCTCAAATCGCCGCTCATGATCTGGCGGGTGGTGCGGTTGATCGCCTCGATCCGCCGCATGGCGCCGCGGCTCATCAGCAGCCCGCCCCCAAGGCCAAGCAGGGCGGTGGAGCCCAGGATCCAGCCGAGCGAGCGGAACATGCGGGTGCGCAGCTGGTCGATCTCGCTCATGTCGCGGCCGACCAGCAGGCGGAACTGCCCCGGCAGGGTGAAGGTCACGGCCTGCGCGGTCGACGGCCGGTCGGTGACCCCGCCATAGTCGGCGACCTTGAAATGGGTCCAGCCGCTGGCATTGGGCACCGCCGCCGGCCAGCCCGACAGGTTGCCGGCCAGGATCACCCCGGCAGCGGTGGTCAGAAGATAGATGGAGTTGTTGTTGGGAACCGCGCTGCGCGTCCGCACCACGTCCACCAGACCGGGCAGGCCGTGGATGCGGTAATGGTCCTGCAGCCCGGCGACCTCCAGCGCTATGGTCTCGCCGATCTCCTGCTCCAGGAAGCCGGCGGTGGTGCGATAGACGACGCCCAGGATCAGACCGACCGACAGCACGAACATCGCCAGATACAGCAGCGCCAGCCGGAACGCCGTGGTCCGCACCAGCCGCAGGCCCGCGGCAAGGAAGCCGTGCAGGCCGCCGGCCGCGCCTTCATGCTTCATACGTCACGCATCGCAAAAGCCCCGTCACCCCTCCGCCACGCGCAGGCTGTATCCGGCGCCGCGGACGGTGTGGATCAGGGGGGTGGGGAAATCCTTGTCGATCTTCTGGCGCAGACGGGCGATGTGCACGTCGATGACGTTGGTCTGCGGGTCGAAGTGATAATCCCAGACATTCTCCCAGCATCATGGTGCGGGTCACCACGCTGCCGGCGTTGCGCATCAGGTACTCCAGCAGCGAGAACTCGCGCGGCAGCAGGTCGATGGCCTTGCCGGCGCGCTTGACGCTGCGCGACAGCAGGTCCAGTTCCAGGTCGCCCACCACCAGCCGGGTCTGCGGCTGGGCCGCGCCGCGCCGTCGCACCAGCACCTCGATGCGGGCGAGAAGCTCGGAAAACGCGAAGGGCTTGGTCAGGTAATCGTCGCCGCCGGCTTTCAGCCCCTTCACCCGGTCGTCGACGCTGCCCAGCGCCGACAGGAACAGGACCGGCGTGTCGTTGCCGGCCGCCCGCAGAACCTGGACCAGCGACAGCCCGTCGCGGCCCGGCAGCATGCGGTCGACGATCATCACGTCGTAATGCTCGGCACCGGCCAGGAACAGGCCTTCCTTCCCGTCGTTGGCGACGTCCACCACATGGCCCGCCTCCTTCAGCCCCTTGGCGAGGTAGCTGGCGGCCTGGCGATCATCTTCAATGACGAGAATCTTCATGAGCACGAGTGTAGCCTCCCAAAACAGCCCGGCCAAGCGCGAGCGTGCCGCGCCCGGCCGGACGTTCGAAGCCCCTCTCCCTAGATGGGAGAGGGGCTTCTTGTGGCGCCCGGCCGGACTTCCGTCACTCAGGCGGCGGACCGCCTCAGGCCTTCAGCTTCAGCGCGACGAAGGATTCGTTGCCCTGACGGTTGATCAGCATCAGCAGGGCCTTCTGGCCGGCCTTCTCGGCCTCGGTCACATGGCGGCGGACATCGGCCGGGCTCTTCACCTCGGCATCGCCGATCCGCTCGATCACGTCGCCGGGACGGATCGGCACGTCGACGCTGCCCGACAGCCCGACCACCACCACGCCCTGGACATCGTCGCCGATCCCCAGGCGCTTGCGCGTCGCCGGGTCCAGCGGGGCGAGCTTCAGCCCCTTCACCGGCGCGACCTCGGCCTGCGGGCCGGCGCCGGTGCCGCCGTCGGTATCGGCCGAGGCGACCTGCGGCTGTTCGCTCAGGCGCTCGATGCGGACCTGCACCGCCGTTTCACGGCCGCCGCGCAGGACCTTCAGCTCGACCGTGCCGCCGGGCTTGGTGTCGGCTACGTTGCGGGTCAGGTCGCGCAGGCTGTCGACCGGCTTGCCGGCATAGCTCAGCACCACGTCGCCCTGGCGCAGGCCGGCGCGCTGGGCCGGGCTGTCGGCGGTGACGTCGGCCACCAGGGCACCCTTGGCGGCGGGCAGGCCGACGCTGTCGGCGATGTCGGGAGTCACCTCCTGAATCTTCACGCCGAGCCAGCCGCGCTCGACCTTGCCGGACTCCTTCAACTGGGCCACCACGTCCTTGGCGAGGTTGGAGGGGATGGCGAAGCCGATGCCGACCGAGCCGCCGTTGGGGGAGTAGATGGCGGTGTTGATGCCGATCACCCGGCCGGCGAGGTCGAAGGTCGGGCCGCCCGAATTGCCGCGGTTGATGGCGGCGTCGAGCTGGAAGTAGTCGTCATACGGCCCGCTGTGGATGTCGCGCCCGCGGGCCGACACGATGCCCTTGGTGACGGTGCCGCCGAGCCCGAACGGGTTGCCGACCGCCATCACCCAGTCGCCGACGCGGGTCTTGTCGCTGTCGGCCCAGTCGACCGACGGCAGTGGCGTCTTCGGCTCCACCTTCAGCAGGGCGATGTCGGTCTTGGCGTCGCGGCCGATCACCTTGGCCGGCATGGCGGTGCCGTCCTGCAGGGTGACGGTGATCTCGCTGGAGCCGTCGATGACGTGGTTGTTGGTCACGACGAAGCCGGCCGGATCGATGATGAAGCCGGATCCGAGCGCCCCGCTCTTGCCCCGCGGTCCCGGACTCTGGCCATCCTGATCGCCGTCCGGACCGCCGTTCCGGCCCAACTGGTCCTGGAACTGGCGGAAGAACTCCTCGAAGGGCGAGCCGGGCGGGAAGCCGGGGATGCCGGGGCCGCGTTGCGCCCGCTGTTCGGCCTTGGCCTCCTGCGTCGCGGCGATGTTGACGACGGCGGGGCTGACCTTGGCGGCCAGATCGGCGAAGGTCGAGGGCGTGTCCTGCAGCATCGTCACGGCCGGCGGCGTGGCCGTCTGCTGCGCATGCGATGCCGCCCATCCGGCCAGCGCCGGTCCCGTCAGCACCGTGGAGCCCAGCAGCAGGGCGGCGACGGTGCGGCGCAGGCGGTTCGGACGGTTCGGCGTGGTGGAGGGAATGGTGGTCATGGCAACGACGCTCCAGTGATGCGGTTCCGGCTGTCCGGTGCTGTCCGCAATCTAGGGTGCCCGCCGTTGACCGGCGCCTTGCGACCGGATGAAAGATATTTCAGGCGGACCGCGCACCACCCTCCCCTACGGCCTATTCTCCCATCAGATGCAGCGCGATCTCGCGCCGGTGGGGGCGGGCGCGGTGTTCGAACAGGTAGATGCCCTGCCAGGTGCCCAGCACCGGCTCCCCTTCCATCACCGGAATCGACAGGCTGACGCCGGTCAGGGCGGAGCGGATGTGGGCTGGCATGTCGTCCGGCCCCTCGGTGGTGTGCTCGTAGAGCGACGGGTCCTCCGCCACCAGCCGGCGGAAGAAGCGCAGCAGGTCGGCCTGCACGTCGGGATCGGCATTCTCCTGGATGGTCAGGGAGGCCGAGGTATGGCGGCAGAAGACCGTCAGCAGCCCGGTGACCATCCCCTGCTCCGACACCCAGTGCCGCACCGGGGCCGTCACCTCGACCAGTCCGGTGCCGCGGGTGGCGATCGTCAGCATCGTGGCGGCTTGTCGCATGGGATCCGTCCTCCTGGTGGCGTTCGCCGGCTTGGTTCCGGCCGCAATCAATACCAGATGTGTCTGCCCGGCCGTTGCGCCGGGTTGCGACCCTGCGGGACTGCGAAAGAGGAAGACGGCGCATGGACATCACCGGTACCCACAGCGTCCCCGGGCCGCGCGACCGCGTGTTCGCGGCGCTCTGCGACCCGGCGGTGCTGATGCGCTGCATCCCCGTGCTGGAAGAGATGGAGCGGCTGTCCGCCACCGACTACGCCGCGCGGGTGCGGACCACGCTGGGGCCGATGAAGGCGCGCTTCTCCGGCCGGCTGAAACTGGAGCCGGAGGATGGCATCCACCGCTACCGGCTGGTCGCCCAGGGCAACGGCGGGCTGGCCGGCGCCGTGAAGGGCGAGGCGCTGGTGGTCCTGGAGGAGGATGACGGCGGGCGCACCCTGCTGACCTACAGCCTGACGGTTGCGCTGGGCGGGGGCCGTCGGCCGGCTGGCGGTGAAGCTGGTCCAGGCCAAGACCGACCGGGTGCTGGGCGCCTTCTTCGAACGCTTCGCCGCGGAGATCGACGCCCATCCTGAATGATGCGGCGCAATGCCGCAGGCCGACGGTTGGGAGAGCGTCTTTCGCACATGCAGCATCCTGGGTCAGGATAGCAGGCGTCGCGGGTGCTTCCAGCCGGTGGAGATGGACATGTCCAAGCTCTCAGCCCATTCGCCTGCCTGCGCTCCGGATCGAACGGACCCGGACGATCCCGTTGCCGACCGCATGATCTTCGGCCGCATCCTGGCGCTTGCCGCCGCGGATGAGGCGCGGACGATGCCCCAGACGCTCGCACTGACCAAGGCCGACCTTGCGGAGATGGCAGCCCGCCACGCCCCGCATTTCGCCGGCGCCGTCGCATTCCTGCACGACGAAGCGGATGCCGGCGAGGATGCCATCGAGGAGGCCGACCTGCGCGCCTTCCTGATCGACCATGGCGCGCGCGGCACGGACGAGGAGCGCTGGCTGGCCGCCATCCTGGCCCGCCGGTCGTTGGCGCCGAACCATCTGTGGCAGGATATGGGGTTCCACGACCGTGGCGAACTGAACACGATGTTCCGCCGCCATTTCCCGGCGCTAGTGGCTTTGAATGCCGGCGACATGAAGTGGAAGAAGTTCTTCTACCGGCAGCTTTGCGAACGCGAGGGGCTGATGCTGTGCAAATCGCCCAATTGCGAGGTGTGCGACGATGTGGAGGTCTGCTTCGGCGAGGAGGCCGGCGATCCGCTGGCGACCCTGTCGCGCCTTGCCCGCAGCAGCTGAAGGGCTTCAGCGCGGCTGGGCGCCCAGATCCTCGAAGGCCAGTCCCTTGTCGGTGCGGCGGAAGCGCCCCTTGCCGTTCACGGTCAGCGGTTGCTGCCCCGGCTGCGGCACGAAGGTGGCGGCGTAGTAGCAGTCATACTGCCCGCTGCCGTCCTGCCCGTTCTTCAGCTTCGCCTCGACGCAGCCCTGCTTGCGGAAATTGTCGAAGGCGCGGAAGGCGGCATTGCCCTGCCGCTCCAGCATGCGGCGGGTGTGCGTCTCCACCAGCTTGCGCATCTCGCCCTCCGACGGCTCACCGGAACAGGCCGTCAGGATAAGCGCAAGCGTCGGAATGACCGTACGGAGCCTCACCGTCCCCCCAGCAGCCTGTCCATCCGCTCCTTCAGCGCGGCGAAGGATGGGGGTTTGACCACGAAGCCGTTGACGCCCAGCGCCATCGCCTGTTTCACGATCTCGGATTCGGTGTGGTTGGTCAGGAAGACCACCGGGGCGCGCGGATTGGCAGCCTCGGTGCTGGCGCGCAGATGGGCCAGGAACTGAAGGCCGGAGACCGGCTTCATGTCGATGTCGCAGACGATCAGGTCGGGGTTGACGCGGATGCACTCGTACATCGCCGACTCGCCATTGTCGGCCTCGGCGACGTCGCGGAAGCCGATCTGGCCCAGGATCTGGACGATGGTGCGGCGGACGAAGGGCTGGTCCTCGACGACCAGGATGCGGTGCCGGGAGTAGTCGATCGTCTGCATATCCATCCCCGATCCTCCAGCCAATTCGCCGCTTTCCACTGATACCGTCCGAACCGGCGGCGGGCAACCGAAGGCCGGTTACCGTCAGGTGGAATATGGTTTTAGGTCTGTAAAATTTTCGACAATCTGTATCGGGCCAACATCAGCCACGCGGCGCGACACGGCCGGGGAACAGGCGCTCCAGCACGGCGCCCAACCGATCCATGGTCAGCGGCTTGTGCAGGCAATCGTCCATTCCGGCGGCGCGGCACTGGGCGTCATCCTCGGCATCCGTGCCGGCGGTGAGCGCCACGATCGGCACGCGGCCAGCCTGGCCCGGCAGCGCACGGATGGCGCGCGATGCCTCATGGCCGTCCATCACCGGCATCTGCACGTCCATCACGATCAGGTCGAACCGCCGTTCGGTGGCCGCAGCGACGCCTTGGGCTCCGTCCTCCGCCGTCGTCACCGCATGGCCCAGCGCCTTGAGGAAGCCGGCGGCGACCAGCCGGCCGATCGGGTTGTCCTCCACCAGCAGGACCGAAAGGGCGGCCGGCGGCACAACGGGGCGGGCCGGCAACTGCACGGGGATTCGGGCGGTCAGCCATTCGCCGGCGCCGCCATCCGCACCCGCGCCAGCCGCGCCGTCCGCTAGCAGGCGCCCCCCCAGCCGCCGGACTTGCGGTCCGGCCACCGCCAGCGCCAGCGGGCGCAGCCGCGGCACGCCCCGGCGGCGGAGGATCAACTCGGCCGCCTCCCCCGCCGGCTGAAGAGACAGCGACAGCTCCGCCCCCGTCTCCGCCGTCAGGAGTACCAGCAGGGAGCGCAACCCGCCCGCATCGCCGATGAACCGTTGGTCGGCGCCCCCCTCCACCGCGACCGCCGTCGCGCCGGCCGCCAGATCGCCAAGGGTCAGCGTCTCCAACACCTGGGAGTCCTGCTTCGCCGGACGCAGGGCCGACAGCGCTGTGCGCAGCGTGTTGCCCGCCGTCCGGACGCCGGTCAGCCGGTCCAGCTGGCTCGGCAGCAGAGGCGATTCCAGCGCAGCGGCGGTCAGCGCCAGCATGGGATCGAGCGCCGCCTCCACCGCGGCGGCGGCGGCGTCGAACAGCGCCGCCGCCTCGCTCCCTGCCCGCTCCGCCCCGGCCAGAGCCGCACGCAGGCGGTTTTCCCGTGCCTGCCGCCGACGGGCGGCGGCTATGGCGCGGCGCAGGGCGGCTGCATCACCGGCCGGCAGCGCATCCTGCGCGCCGGCCGAGATGAAGGATGCCGCGGCATCCTCCTGCCCATCCGGCAACAGGACCAGCACGGCGGGGACCGGGTCCAGCCGGACCAGCGCCTCGACCGCGGCATGACCGGGGGCGGCATCGGCGATTCCGCCGGCGGCGTCGATCACGACCACGCCGTCGCCTGCCGCTGCACCGCCGCGCAGACGGTCCAGCGCCGCTTCGACCGTATCCACCCGCGGGGGAATGCCGCCCAGCGCGATGGCGAGCTGCCGTATGCGCAACGCGTCGCCGGAGACCAGCAGCACCCCATCCCGGCCGGAGGTGTCCGTCATCGTTCCTTCGGCCATTTTTCCTCTGACATGCCGTCAGCTCGCGATGGAAGTGGGGATGGATGCGGTGGCGAAGACCGGGCCGGGATAGCCGTCGCTGACGACGACGCGGTTGCGGCCCAGCGATTTCGCCTCGTACAGCGCGCGGTCGGCGCGGCCCAAGGCGCGCTCGATGCTGGCGTCCTCGTCGCCGCATATGGCGACGCCGATGCTGACCGTCATGCGCAGCGTCCCGCCACTGGACTGGCCGCCGGAATGGCCGCCGGGCTGCAACGCCACGTCCGCCATGGAAAGACGATGGCGCAGCCGTTCGGCCACCTCGGTCGCCGACTCCAGCGGGGTTTCGGGCAGGATGATCGCGAACTCCTCTCCGCCCACCCGGCCGACATGGTCGGTGTCGCGCAATTCGGCGCGGCAGACCTCCGCCAGCCGGACCAGCGCCCGATCCCCGACGGCATGGCCATGGGTGTCGTTGATCGCCTTGAAGCGGTCGATGTCCAGCATCAGCACCGACACCGGCCGGCCATAGCGGCGCAGCCGCGCCATCTCGACCTCCGCCAGTTCCATGAAGCGGCGGCGGTTGTTCAGCCCGGTCAACGGATCGGTGGTCGCCATGCGGCGAAGCTCGCTCTCCACCCGCATGCGCTCCGACACGTCGCGGATGACGGCGGTGAACAGCAGGCCGCGGGCATGGTGCAGCTTGGCGATCGACACCTCGGCCGGGAACTCCCGTCCGTCGGCGGTCAGCCCCTGCACCTCGCGCCGGTTGGTCATCACCTGCGCCTGCATCTCCGACACGGCGAATCCGGCGATGTGGACCTCGTGGTCGGGGCGGAAGCGCTCGGGGATCAGCAGCGACAGCGGCCGCCCCAGGATGTCGTCGGCATCGTAGCCGAACAGGCTTTCCGCCGCCCGGTTGAACAGGGTGATGTTCAGGTTCTCGTCGGTGGTCAGGATGGCGTCCTGCGCCAGCCCGATGATGCCCTGCAGCCGCTCCTCCGACAGGCGCAGCTCCTCCTCCAGCCGCTTGCGGGCCATGGCGTGCTGGACGGCCCGCCACATCAGCGGCCCGTCGGTCTGCCCCTTCACCAGATAGTCCTGGGCGCCGTGGGCCAGGATTTCCAGCGCGAAATCCTCGTCGTCATAGCCGGTCAGC
Source organism: Azospirillum sp. INR13 (assembly GCF_015390205.1). Classification (NCBI taxonomy): domain Bacteria; kingdom Pseudomonadati; phylum Pseudomonadota; class Alphaproteobacteria; order Rhodospirillales; family Azospirillaceae; genus Azospirillum; species Azospirillum sp. INR13. Next base: position 84,458 of record NZ_VUOI01000016.1, on the reverse strand, counting down.
ACCACCAGCGGCAGCGACGGCGCGTCGGCATGCAGGCGGGTCACCGTCTCCAGCCCGAAGCTGTCGGGCAGCGACAGGTCGAGCAGCACGACGTCGCAGGCGTTGCGGTGCAGCCAGGCCCGCGCCTCCCTCAGCGAGGTGGCGCGCGCCACGGTGGAGCGGCGGGCATAGGGCGTCAGCGAGCGGGTCACCAGACGCGCATCGGCGTCGTCATCCTCGACCAGCAGGATGGCGGTGCGTCCCTCCTCCGGCTCGGGGCTGTGGGACTGGGCGGGCTTGGCCGGTAAGGCGATGGACATGTCTGGCCTCCTTCACCGTGGCAGCCGGACGACGCGGAACCAGTATTCCTCGATGCTCTTCACCGCATCGAAGAACGCGTCCATGTCCATCGGCTTGGTGATGAAGCTGTTGGCACCCAGCAGATAGCTGGCGTTCACGTCGCGGTCGACGTCGGAAGTGGTGAGGATCACCACCGGAATGGTCTTCAACTCCTCGTCCGCCTTCAACTCCTGCAGGACCTCGCGGCCGTCCATGCGCGGCATGTTCAGGTCCAGCAGGATCAGGTCGGGCCGGGTGGCGCCGGCGAACGGGCCCTGGCGGCGCAGATACTCCATCGCCTCCACGCCGTCGCGGACATGGCCGACGTTGCACAGGATGCGGCCGTCGCGCAGCGCCCGCTTGGCGAGGCCGGCATCGGCCGGATCGTCCTCGACCAGCAGGATCTCGAAGGGAGTCGTCAGGTCCTGCATCAGGGGAATCCTCGGAAGGCGGGATGGGGCAGATGGATGGAAAAGGTGCTGCCGACGCCGGGGCTGGAGACGACGGTGATCCGGCCGCCCAGCCGCTCCACCATCTTGCGGGCGATTGCGAGCCCCATGCCGGTGCCGGGATGCTCGTCACGCGAATGCAGGCGGCGGAACACCTCGAAGATCTGGTCGCGGTAGCGCGGCTCGATGCCGATGCCGTTGTCGCGCACGTCGATCACGTCATAGCCGTCGATCCGCCGGCCGGAGACATGCACCTCCGCCGCGCGGTAGGGGTGGCGGTATTCGACCGCATTGGCGATCAGCACGATGAAGATCTCGCGCAGGCGCCGCTCGTCCGCCTGCACCGCCGGCAGTTCGCCCACGGTGACGGTGGCGCCGGCATCGGCGATGCGCCGCTTCAGCGCGGTCAGCGCCGCCTGCAGCGCGTCCCCGGCCGCGACCGTGCCGCAGCCGAGCGGAACCCGGTCCTCCGCCAGGAACAGCTGGACGTCGCGCAGCAGCATCTTCAGCCGCCCCGCCCCGTCGACGATCTCGCGGATGAAGCCGGCGCTCTCCTCGTCCAGCCTGCCCCTCTGCTGCTTCTCCAGAAGCTGGGCATAGCTGGCGATGGCGCGCAACGGCTCCTGCAGGTCGTGGGCGGTGGCGTAGGCGAACTGCTCCAGCTCGTTCTTGGCCCGTCCCAGCTCGGCGGTGCGCAGGTCGACCTGCCGTTCCAGCGTGTAGCGGCGGCTGACCGCCATGAAGGTCAGCGCCTCGATCAGCAGGGCCAGCAGAAGGAAGGCCGCCTGGAATCCGCGGAAGGTCGGGTCGGTATAGGCGAGACCCTCCCAGCTGGTGCGCGGGGCCAGCGCCAGTTCCCAATGCCCGTCCGGCAGGTTGATCCGCTCCACCAGCGGATCGCCCTTCAGCGCCAGCGCGTCGCCCGCCACCTGCTGGCCGCCGTCGGTCACGACGGCGAAGCCCAGATGCGACGGCACCCGATCGAAGCGCACCTCGCCCAGGATGGCGCCGACATCGAACACCAGACCCACCGCCCCCCAGGGCTTGCCCGGCCCGTAGACGATCTGTCGGGCGATCAGCCCCTGCCCGCCCTGGAGCAGGGCGACGGGACCGTGGACGGTCACGTCGCGGCTGATGATGGCGCGCTGCACCGTTTCGGCGAATCCGGGCCGCGCGTCCTTCAGCAGATCGTTGCCCAGCACCTTCTCGTTGCCCTCGACCGGATAGACGATGCGGACGACGAAGTCGGGGGCGGCGGAGATGTTGCGCACCCCCACCACAGACCGCCGCAGCCCCTCCGCATAGCGCGGGAACTGATCGGTGAGGCTGCCGGCCACCGCCGCCACCTCGACGAAGGCGGTCAGGCCACGGACCAGCGCCAGCCGCTCGTTCAGCGCGCTGGACAGTGTGCTGGCCATCGACGAGGCGGTGAGCGCCGCATTCGCCCGGTGTTCGGCCACCAGGACGCGGATATAGACGTCGCCCATCCACAGATAGGCCAGCGCAAGCACCAGCGTCACCGCGGCCTGGACGGCGGCGGCCTTCCAAATCCGCCGGCCGCCCGCGATCAGGCGGCGCAGGACGGCCGGAACCGGCGGGCGCGGCACGATCAGGGGCTCCGCCGTCATCGCCGGTCCCGTGCCTCCCCATCCGCGTCCGCCGGGGCCGCCGGAGACGTCGGAGACGCCATGGCCGGCAGGACCATGCGGAACAGGCTGCCGCAGGGGCGCCCGTCCGCATCGCGCAGGTCGTCGTCCGGCGGGCCTTCCACCCACAGCCGGCCGCCGTGATGCTCGACCACCTTCTTGCAGACCGCCAGCCCGACGCCCGTGCCCTCATACTCGTCGCGGCGGTGCAGCCGCTGGAAGATGCCGAAGACGCGGTCGCGGTCCTCCGCGGCGATGCCGATGCCGTTGTCGCGAATGTCGATGCGCACCACCGGCGCACCGCCCTGCCGGTCCGAAGCCCGGCCGGAAGCCACGGTGACGCGCACCACCGGCGGGCGGCCGGGCTCGCGGTACTTCACCGCATTGCCGATCAGGTTCTGGAACAGCCGCATCAACTCGTTGTCGTCACCGGCCACCACCGGAAGCGCGGCGCCGTCCTGCCCGCCCACCGTGACCGTGGCCCCGGCATCCTGGACCGCGACCTCCAGGTTCAGCAGAGCCAGCCGCAGCGGTTCGTCCAGCGGCACCGGCCGGAAGGGCTTGGCCTTGCGCCCGACCCGCGAGTACTCCAGCAGGTCGACGATCAGCCGGTCCATGCGCTGGGCGCCGTCGCGGGCGAAGTCGATGCACTCCCGGCCCTCCTCGTCCAGCGACTTGCCCAAGCCCCGCTCCAGCAGGGTCAGGTAGCTGGTGATGACGCGCAGCGGCTGGCGCAGGTCGTGGGAGGCGACATAGGCAAAGGCTTCCAGTTCGGCATTGGATCGCTCCAACTCGCTGGTCTTGCCGCGCAGAGCCTCCTCCGCGATGCAGCGTTCGGTGATGTCGTGGATCAGCGACATCAGAAGCGTGCGGCCATGGACGACGATGTTGCTGATATAGACCTCGACGTCGCGGACGTCGCCGGAGGCCAGCCGATGGCGGAACTGGAAATGCTTGCGTTCGGCGTTGCGGGCCTGTTGCAGCTCCCGCTCCACCTCCCCGCGCGGCGCCACGTTGATGTCGTGGATGTGCATGCTGCGCAGCCGGTCGAGCGGATGGCCATAGAACTCCGCCGCCGCCGGGTTGGCATCGACGATCCTCCCGTCCGCCGGGTCGACCAGCAGCTTCACCGCGCAGCTGGCGACGAAGATCTGCTCGAACAGCTGCTGGCGCTCCAGCAATGCCTGCTCGGCATGCTTGCGCTCGCTGATGTCCATCACCGCGCCGACGATGCCGGCCGGCTTGCCGCCGGTGCGGCAATAGACGGCTTTGGAGAACAGCACGTCGCGCAGCGTTCCGTCGGCACAGCGCAGCTGGGTTTCGTAGCTCTGCGGCTTCTGGTCGGCCAGCAGCGCCTTGTCGACCGCCTCGTCGGCCTCGGCGACGTGCGGCGGGGCGAGGTCGAAGACGGTGCGGCCGAACAGGGCCTGCCGGTCGATGCCCATCCAGCGTTCGAAGGCGTCGTTGGCGTCCACGTAATGGCCCATGACGTCCTGGACGAAGATCGGCACGGGCACCGTGTCCAGCAGCACGCGCTGGAATCCGGCGCGGTCGTTCAGCGCCTGTTCGGCGCGCCAGCGCACCGTGACGTCCTCCACCACCCAGACGAAACCGCGTGCCGGGTCGCCCGTCTTCACCGGCCGGCCGATCAGGCGGCAGCGGATGTCGGTGCCGTCGGCCCGGCGCATCGCCACCTCCTCGTCGAACTGGCCGCCCGACTGCATCCGTGGATAGGCGCGCCGGCCCACATCCTCGAACACCCCGTCATCGCCGTAGATGATGCGGGAACTGCAGCCGACGATGTCCTCCATCCGGTGCCGGAAGGTGGCGGCCGCCGCCTTGTTGACCCGGCGGATCACCCGGTCGCCGTCGACCAGCAGCACGCCGACCGGGGCATTGTCGAGGATGGCGTCAAGCTGCAGCCGGCTTTCGGCAAGTTCCTCCTCCATCCGCTTGCGGGCGGTGACGTCGACATGGGTCCCGATCATGCGGCGCGGCCGGCCCTCCGCATCCCAGGACACCACACGTCCGCGGTCGAGGATCCACAGCCATTCCCCCGATTTGGCGCGGACACGGTGCTCGCACTCGTAAAATGGCCGTTCGCCGGATAAATGCGCCTGGAGCGCCGCCTGGGCCAGCGGCAGGTCTTCGGGATGGACGCGGGAGCACCAGAAATCGAGATGCGGAGTCACCTCGCCCGGCGAGAAGCCCAGCATCGTCTGCCAACCCGGGCTGTACCAGACCGCATCGGTCGCGAGATCCCAGTCCCAGATCCCGTCGCCGGCGGCGTCGGTCGCCAGATGCAGGCGCGGCACCGCCGTGCCCAGCCTGCCGCGACGCCATTTCAGGCGGGTGCGGAGCTTCGGCGCGGCGGTGCCGGCCGTCGCGCCGGTGTCCGGGAGGGGGCGCAGCGTGGTTGCTTCGAGTGTGGCTGCTTCGAGTGTTGTTGCTTCGACCATGGTTGCGGTCGGACCTCGTTTCCATTCACCCGGAAGGAGCTGCGGACAATCGTGCATCTCCCGGCAGTACGGCAAGCATACTCCTTCAACCTCGAAGCAATCCCTGGCGATATTGTCACAGGGCTGCAGTCCTCACCAACCGGGAAGAAGTAGATGCTTAACCATTACCAATGCTGAATGATGGGATGCCGCTGAATAGTTCAGGCGGCCACATCGACGGGTGCGCGATCCTTGGTGGCGATTTCCACGGCACGGATGAAGTCCCGCGGCATGCTAACCGCCTCGAAGGCCAGATGGATGCGGTTGTGTTCCACCGCCTTGACCACGACCGCCGCCTCCACCCCGTAGCGGTCGAGGCGCAGATGGCCGATGGTGCCGGCCAGCGAACGGCCGTCGGTCGCGGTCACCGGATCGATCATGGCGCCGCCGATGGACAGGTTGCGGACGGTCACCGCCAGACGGTCTCCGCCGATCAGAAGCGTTCCCGTCTCTTCCACCTGATAGCGCGGCTTGCGCCGGCGGTCGGCGTCGCCGGTGGAGGTGCGGACGATGCGCACCAGGACCTGCCGCAGGGACTCGATGGAGCGGGCGACATCACCGGAACCGTTCTTGACGTGGGTGGCCTGTTCGCCGGTGCGGTCGGCTTCCTCGGACACCGCGGCAATGCGGAACGAAACTTCCTGCGCGGCGGTCGAGGTCTCAACCACATTGCGGCTGATTTCCTGGGTGGCGGCCGACTGCTCCTCCATCGCGGCGGCGATGGACCCGGAGATGTGGTCGATCTCGGCGATGGTGTGGCCGATCTCCTCCACCGCCTTCACGGCCTCGTCGGTCACGGCCTGGATGGCGGTGATCTGACGGGTGATCTCCTCGGTCGAGGACGCGGTCTGGTTGGCGAGGTTCTTCACCTCCTGCGCCACGACGGCAAAGCCCTTTCCGGCCTCCCCCGCCCGCGCCGCCTCGATGGTGGCGTTCAGCGCCAGCAGGTTGGTCTGGCCGGCGATGGACTGGATCAGGTTCACCACGTCGCCCACCTTCGCCACCGTTTCCGAGAGCGAGCGGATGGTGGTCTGGGTGTGATGGCCGCTTTCCACCGCGCGGCGGGTCACCGCGCTGGAATGGGCGATCTGCGACGAGATTTCGCGGATCGACGCGGCCAGCTGCTCGCTGGCGGCGGCGACGGTCTGCGCATTGGCCAGCGCCTGGCCGGCGGCGGACGCCACGGTCTGGGCGTTGATGCTGACCCGCTCGGCGGAACCGGACATGCCTTCGGCTTCGCTGGCCATGGCGCCGGTTCGCTGTGCCACCTCCTCCACCGCCCGCCCGGCCTCGCGCTCCACGGTGGAGGCCATGGCCTCCAGCGCGCGGCGCCGCTCCTCGTCCGCATGCCGGGCGCGCTCGACACGCTCCTGCACCGCGTAGCAGAGCCGGGCCTTCAGCCCGCGCAACTGGCCGGCGACGGGATGGAACTCGGCCGCCGCCGGCAGGTCGATGATGTGGGTCTGGTCGTTGCGGGCGATGGCGTCGAAATCACCGGAGAAGTCGGCCAACGGCCGGCGCACCGTGCGCAGAAGCAGAAGCCCGCACAACACCGCCGCCGCCAGCACGCCCATCCCGGCGGCCACGGCGAACACCAGATGCCAGCGGAAGTCCTCCAGAGCGCCTTCATACTCCGCCTTCGCCACGGTCAGTTGCAACTGCAGCAGCTCCTTGTTGGTCTGGAAGGCGGCCTGGAACAGCGGTTCGACCCGGTCGCGCACCAGCACCTCCAGCCGCAGCGAATCGCCCTGGCGCGCCAGTTCCACCGCCGGCTTCAGCCCGTCGTTCAGGAAGGCGGCGCGCTGATTGGCGAAACGGTCAACCAGCGCCGCCTCTTCCGGCGTCAGATAGGTGGTGAGATAATCCGCCCACAGCCGGTCGATGGTGGCGACGTTGCCGGTGATCCGCGCCTCGCGCCCCGCCGTCACCTTGGCGTCGGTGCCGTCGCGGGTGTCGATGATCAGACGCTGGAGCGTCTGCACATTGTCGCGCATGTGGTCCAGAATCTCGCCGATCTGCACAGCCGGCACCGTCCGATCCTCATACACCGTCTTCAGCGAGGCGTTGCTGTCGGCCATGCCGCGCAGGGTGACGCCGCCGACCGCAAGCATCGCCAGGATCATGAAGGCGAAGATCAGGGTCAGCCGGCCGGTCACGCTCGCCGACCAGTGCCGGAACGCCGCGCCGGCGCCACGGCCCACCGCCTGCCCGTCGCGCACCGTCAGATGGCGCGCCCGGCCCTCGCGGATGTCGGCATAGAGCCGCTCCGTCGCCGCCACCTGCTCGCGCGTGGGCTTGGTGCGGATGGAGATGAAGCCGGTCACCTTGCCGTCCTCGATCACCGGCGTGACGTTGGCACGCACCCAGTAGAAGTCGCCGGACTTGGTGCGGTTCTTCACCAGCCCTTCCCACGGCCGCCCGTCCTTAATCGTCGCCCACAAATCGGCGAAGGCCTCCTTCGGCATGTGGGGGTGGCGGATCAGGTTGTGCGGCGCACCGATCAGTTCGGGCTCCGTATAGCCGCTGATGTCGACAAAGGCCTTGTTGACGAAGGCGATGCGCCCGCCGGTGTCGGTACGCGACACCAGCAGGACGCCGTCTTCCATCATGATTTCGCGGTCGGTGATCGGTTCGTTCACGCGCATGGACGGGGCCTCGTCGAACAATGGGCTTGAGACAGGGGGGCTTGAGACAGGGGGGCTTGAGACAGGGGGGCTTGAGACAGGGGGCACGAACAGGACGGCGCGACACCGCCGGACCGGGCGACTGCTGGGCACGGAGAGCGGGCAGGATGTTCATCTACCCTGGGTGGATGCCGGTCCGCACTGACCCAGATCAAAAGAGCAAGAGGCGTGCCATGCACAACGGCCGGCCCCGAGAACGGCCTTTGGGGAAAACCCCTATGAACTCCAAGCCCCGTACAGCGACGGGCATGCACCGGCAATGGTCGGAAAATGCAGCCGGCCTCGCAGTTTGCGAATAAAAACGCAAGAAACCGGCGAGATTCCTAAAATGCAAAATATCAACCAGACCCCTAGGGTGGCGGCTCTCTTTTAAAAGAAAGATCTTATAAAGAAAAAGCCCCTCTCTCGACTTGAGGGAGGGGCTTCAGAACCGCGACGGATTGTCGCAGTATCTACCGCTATACAGTCGGACCCGGCAGCTGGTCAGGATTTCGCCATCAGCTGTTCCAGCCAATGGATGTCGTAATTGCCGTCGATGAAGGCCTGCTGGGCGATGATGCGGTCATGCAGCGGCAGCGTGGTCTGGATGCCGCCGATCACATACTCCTCGATCGAACGGCGCAGCCGCATCAGGCACTCGTTGCGGGTGGTGCCGTGGACGACCAGCTTGGCGATCAGGCTGTCGTAATGCGACGGCACGCGGTAGCCGTCATACAGCGCCGAATCGACGCGGACGCCCAGGCCGCCCGGCGCGTGGTAGCCGTCGATCTTGCCCGGTGACGGCATGAAGGTCTCCGGATTCTCGGCGTTCACGCGGCACTCGATGGCGTGGCCTTCGAAACGGATGTCCGACTGGCCGTAGCCCAGCGGCGCACCGGCGGCGACGCGGATCTGCTCGCGGACCAGATCGATGCCGGTGATCATCTCGGTGATGGTGTGTTCCACCTGCAGGCGGGTGTTCATTTCGATGAAATAGAACTGCCCGTCCTCGAACAGGAACTCCATCGTGCCGACGCCGCGGTAGCCGATGGCCGCCGCGGTCTTGGCCGCCAGGGCGCCGATATACTCGCGCTGCTCGGCGTTCAGGGCAGGGCTCGGCGCCTCCTCGATCACCTTCTGGTGCCGGCGCTGGACGGAGCAGTCGCGCTCGCCGAAATGCACGCAGGCGCCGTGGGTGTCGCCCAGGAGCTGGATCTCGATGTGCCGCGGATGGCCGAGATACTTCTCCAGATAGACCTCGTCGTTGCCGAAGGCCGCGCGCGCCTCGCCGCGGGCCAGCTGATAGGCTTCCTTCAGCTGGTCGGGGTTGCGGGCGACCTTCATGCCCTTCCCGCCGCCGCCGGCCGCCGCCTTGATCAGCACCGGATAGCCGGTCTCGTGGGCGACCTTCTCGGCCTCTTCCAGCGTCGTCACCGGGCCGTCGGAGCCGGGCACCACCGGCAGACCCTGCTCCATCACCGTCTTCTTGGCGGTGACCTTGTCGCCCATGATCCGGATATGCTCCGGCGTCGGGCCGATGAAGGTGAAGCCGTGCTCCTCCACCATCTCCGCGAACTGGGCGTTTTCGGACAGGAAGCCGATGCCGGGATGGATGGCGTCGGCATTGGTGATCGACGCCGCCGACAGGATGGCCGGGATGTTGAGGTAGCTCTCGCGCGCAGACGCCGGACCGATGCACACGCTCTCGTCGGCGAGGCGGACGTGCATGGCGTCGGCGTCGGCGGTGGAATGCACCGCCACGGTCTGGATCCCCATCTCGCGGCAGGCGCGGTGGATGCGGAGCGCAATCTCACCACGGTTCGCGATCAGGACCTTTTCGAACATCGCCAAGGGAATGCCCCGCTTACTCGATGATGAGGAGAACTTCGCCGAATTCGACCGGCTGGGCGTCGGACACCAGCACCTCGGCGACGGTGCCGCCGCGCGGGGCCTTGATCGGGTTCATGACCTTCATCGCCTCGATGATCATGATGGTCTGGCCGGCCTTGACCACGTCGCCCGGACGGACGAAGGGCGTGCCGCCCGGCTCGGCCGCCAGATAGGCGGTGCCGACCATCGGCGAGGTCACCGCGCCCGGATGGCTCGCCGGCTTGCCCGCCGGAGCCGCCGCGGCGGCGACCGGTGCGGCCGCCAGGACCGGGGCGGCCTGGACGGCGACCGTCTGGGCGGCGGTCGGGCGGGTGACGCGGATGCGCTTTTCGCCCTCGGCGAACTCGATCTCGCTCAAGCCCGTCTCACGCAGGAGGTCCGCCAGCTTGCGGACCAGATCGCCGTCGATGTCGAAGCTCGCCATGATGTCAGTCGTTCCCGTTTCCTTAATCGCGGTCGATGATGTTCGCGATGGCGTCCAGCGCCAGAAGATACCCGTGCGGCCCGAACCCGCAGATCATCCCCCTCGCCACCGGCGAGATGTAGGAGTGATGGCGGACCGGCTCGCGCTTGAAGATGTTCGACAGATGGACCTCGATCACCGGCAGTTCCGACAGGATCAGACTGTCCATGATCGCGACCGAGGTGTGGGTGTAGGCGCCGGCGTTGATGACGATGCCGTCATTCTCCGTGCGGGCCTGCTGAATCCACGAGACCAGTTCGCCTTCGTGGTTGGATTGCCGGAAATCCACGGTCAGACCCAGCGTGTCGGCACGCTCGTGGCAGGCGGCCTCCAGATCGTCCAGGGTCATCGACCCGTAGATTTGCGGCTCCCGCACGCCCAGCATGTTGAGGTTCGGCCCGTTGAGGACCAGAATCGACGCGTCGATGGCCACGGTCCGCGCCCCTTTTCCCATGATCGAAACCGCGCGTTTATAGCACGAAGCACCGTCCTGTCCATGGCGACGCGGGTCTTGGGCGCGGAAAAGCGTGGCATGGGCGCCGGCCCGCTTCGCGCCCATCCCGTCCGCGCCGGCGAACCGCCGGGGCTCAGGGGGGTGGCGGAACGGTGTGACCGGACAGCAGTTCGCGGTAGACGCCCTGCGCCTTCAACGCCTTGAGCCCGTCGTTGAAGGCGGCGAGCGTCGTCTCGGCTCCCGGCGTGGCGCGCCCGATCACCAGATGGAGGGTAACGACGGCATAGGGGTGGTCCGAAACCCGGATGTCGTCCGCCAGTCCGGATCGGGCGATGGCGGCGGCGGCGCTGTACTCGTCGATGACGAGGGCATCGGCCCGCCCGGTCGCCACCATGCGCACGCAGGCCCCCAGGTCGGACGGCGTCTGCCGCGCCAGCTGCCCCTGCCCGACCAGCGCTTCCAGCTCCGGCGGCAGGGCATAGCCCACCGCTTGGCAAACGGTCCGGCCGCGGAACCCCTCCAGGCCGCGGGGGCCGCTCACCAGCCGCCCGTCAAAGGCCATCGCCGTACGGTTCGACATGTAGACGAACTGCCGCACCTCGATCACCGGGTCGGAGAACAGCACCTCCTGCTCGCGTTCCGGCGTGCGGACATAGGGAAAGGTGGCCAGGAAACGCCCGGCGACCACCCCGTCATATCCGCGCTTCCACGGCATGAACCGAACATCGTAGTGGCGGCCGGACACCGCGAAGGCCCGGCGGACCAGATCGGTCACCAGCCCGCCGCCCGGCAGTTCCTCTCCCGTATAGGGCGCGTAGTCGCCGCCGGTCACCAGGTCGAGGCCGGTGTAGGGGGCCGGAGCCGGCTCGGTTGCGGATTCGAGCGCCTGCCCGGCGGTCGGCACGGCGAGCAGCAGCACCACAGCCGGAACGACGGCCAGCATGAGTGCCCGCACGGCAGCGCCGGCCCTCTCCGCGACCTTTCCGCCCGCCAGTCGAACGCCCATTCCTGCCCTCTCCCGCCCCGTCGCGGACCGTTGGTCGTCGCCCGCAAGGACCAGGGATCTAACGGCCTTTCCGTGATCCTGTAAAGAGCGGCCGGCGTTCCGCGGTCACTCCGCGGCGGTGGCGGGGGTGGAAGCAGCCTCCCGCGCGCGGCGGCCGGCCGGGTCGGTGTAGAGGTCGTTGATGCGCTGGACATGCACCGCCGTGGCCTCGCGGATGGCGAAGATCGCCTTGCGCGCCCTGCCGCCCCAGCCTGCCGGCTGCTTGGCGAAGATCGAGCGGAAGAAGCGGGTGCTGACGAGGAAGGCCTGCCGCAGGTTCAGGTCGACGTCGCCGAACCGTTCGTCCAAGCCCGCGGCGACGCGGCCGGCGAAGAATTGCCGGATTTTGAAGTGGCCGGCCAGGAACAGCCCGCCGAGAATCACCGCGGCGCCGACCACGCGCAGAGGCACGCCACCGTCGGGGTTGTCGAACAGCCAGCCGAGCAAGGCGCCGAATCCACCGCCCATCGTCTGCACGACGGTTCCCAGCAGCACCAGAAGAAGCACGCCCCACACCGCGTCGCCGATCAGCACCCGCCGGCGCCATGCCGCCATCGCCTCGCGCAGCTTGGGGATCACCTCGCCCTCCAGCTCCTTGGTCAGGCTGTCGATGGAGCCGATGATGCGGTAGGCCCGCGCGACCTCCACCTCGTTGATGCGGGTGTGGAGTTCGGCAAGATCGTGGTCGCGCCGCGCCTCGTAGCGGGCACGGCGGCCGTCGTCCTCGATGGCGACGGCGGAGCGCTGGTCGTAGATGGCGTAGAAACGGCCCGACACCAGCCCGGCCTGGGCGATCGCCCGCTGCCAGGCGCCGAACACCGCCTCCAGATTGTCTTCCTTGGCCGTGGTGTCGACCTGGTTCAGGATGTAGCAGACCTTGCGGGCGTCGGCGCGGTTCACCGTCTTGGCGACCAGATGTCGCAGCGTGTCCTGCATGGCGCCCGGTTCGGGATGGCGGGCATCGAAGAAGACCAGCACGAGGTCCGACAGCTCGACGATATGGTCGACCAGCCGCAGGACCGAGCGGCGCTGGTCGTCGGCATCGAAACCGGGCGAATCGATGAAGATCTTGCCCTTGGTGCGCGGCCCGGCCAGCGTCTTCAACTGCAGGTAATTGTCGATCCGCTTGCCTTCGCCGGCCGCCACCTTCTCGATCTCGTCGGCGATGCGGTAGAAGGGAAAGCGCGGGTCGGCGTTCAGCGCGGTGCCCGGCAGCGCCTCCTTCCGCGTCTCCGGCCCGTGGCAGATCACCGTGAACTTGTCGTCGACCGCCTGGTTGCCGGTGTTCTGCAGGGTCTCGCCGAGATAGCCGTTGAGGAAGGTCGACTTGCCGGCCGAGAAGGTGCCGAGCACCGCGACCATCGGCCACCAGGGAATGCGGGTGGTCAGCGATTCATGACGGTCGATCAGACCCAGCCCGGCCAGGATCCGGTCGAAGGCACGGAAGGTCGGGAGGACCGGCAGCAGGTTGGGGTTTTCCGCGCGCAGATGGGCATCCAGGGCCGCAAGGCGCTGCTGAAGGGCTTGCCGGGGGGTCATGGTCGGTCTGATTCCACAATGGCACGGGGCACAAGACTCTGGCCGGATGCGGCGGGGCGCCGGCCCGGATAAGTCCGGCCCTGTCTAGCACGGGCGGGGCGGCGCCCGGACATGAAATCTCCCTCATACTCCATGCGGGGCACCATTCGTGGCGCCGCATGGAAAGAGCGGCATCGGTGGAACAGGAAGCGGAAGCGGAACGTTGCCCCCAAATGGACAGCGACGGCGGCACCGACGATCCCCCTCCCGCCCCTCCCCTCCCCGCACCGGAGGAGGAGCATCGGCTGACCGCGGAAGAACTCGCCTTCCTTCTGCGCGATCCGGCGGCGAGAGCGCGCGAGGCCGAGCGTGCAGCGCGCTCCAACCGCAACCGAACCGAACGCCGCGCGGCCGATCCCGCCTATGCCGAGCGGCTGCGCGCCGGCGACCGCGAGCGCCAGCGCCGACGCCGTCTGCGCGAGTCCATAGGCCGTCCCGAACCGCCCGGCTTCCCTGCGGTTCCCCTGCCCGACCTGACCGAGGCCGAGGCCGCCCGGCGCCTGACGCTTCATCTCGAACGGAGCACCGACGCGCAGGCCATGCAGTTGCGCCGCCGGCCGGAACGCGTCCGGCTCTATGCCGAGGCCTTCGTCGTCTATCGCACCCTCTCGTCCGGCGACGACCGGCCGACACGGGGGGCGCTCGCGGCCCTGTTGAAGTCGCGCTTCGGGCGCAGCGTCACGCCTTCCCAGGTCCAGAAGCTGCGCGACCATGTGGAGGCGTTCGCCGCCCCCGGCGGGCCTTGGGCGCCCGGCACCGCCGCTGCGCCGACGCCTGTCCGAACGAAGGACGTCGCCAAGGCCGATACGGATAGTCACGCATCACGGCCGGAACGCCGGTGAATCCGGAGCCGGAACCCTCTCAGCAGGGCCGGTTGATATGGTTAATTATCTATTAACGCTTCCCTGGCCAACGATTCAGCCCTTTGCTCTGAACACGGCGGCGCGTGACGTCTTGTATCGGCCTGACTCATATGAAAGATTGCTCTGCTTGCGCATGATTATTTGCCGCAACCAGAAGGTTTGCCATCACCATTTGTAGCAGCTTTAATCCCGTCTGGTTTCGAACGGTTGACGTCTGAATTTCGTAAGCTATCGATCCAACCACTGGGTGAGTCGAAAGACACGGAGATTTCCGCCAAGGGATGGGTGTAGGGTGTGGACAAAGCGTTTGCGGAATTGACTCTGGCAACGCCGGAAATAATTCAAAGCTGTAACAAAGCAACTCCTACGAATGTTTCTACACCACGGATACCTATCGGAATATGGTGCCCATATACCAATATTCAAAAGTTTTCTCTTGAAAATGGGAAAAGAACGTGCAAACAATCTTTTCATTCTCGCAAAGAGAGGCGATGGAAGACTGGCTATCGGAGACCAATGGACATGAGTGAACCGACGGCGCGCAAAAGAGGACGACGCGGATCGCCGGAGTCCTGGTCTGTGGATGCCCATGTCGGGCAGCGCGTGCGGATGCGCCGGACCTTGCTGGGGATGAGCCAGGAAAAGCTGGGCGAGGCCATCGGCCTGACCTTTCAGCAGGTCCAGAAATACGAACGCGGATCCAACCGCATTTCCGCCGGAACTCTTTATCGCCTGGGCCAAGTCCTGGACGTTCCGGTCAGTTTCTTCTTCGACACCTACAACGATCCCGATGCATCACGCCGCCGCCGCGGCTTCGAGGAATCCGACGACAGCGACACGCAGATCAGCCGGCGCGAGGCGCGACTGCTGCGCCTGTGGCGTGCCGCTCCCTCTCATGTGTCGGACGAACTGCTGTCGCTGCTCTCGGCGATTTCCCCAGAAATCAGGGAACCACCGGAGGGACCCGGCGAGGATGGCGACGATGATGGCGAACCGCCGTCCCTCGATGGCGCTCCGCCGTCAGGCGACACCGGTCAGAGTGATGGCTGGAGCAGCGCGACCACAGGCACGATGATCGAGGCGGATGGAACCCGCGCTGCGAGTCGGGCGGTCCGCAGTGACACGCCGCGGATCAAAGCGGCCGGATCGGCCGATACATCGGGCAAAGGCAAGGGGAAGCGGCGCCGCCATGGTGCGGTGTGGGACCCGACCGACATCCTCCGCGCGTCCAAGCCGTCGCCCCGCAGTTGACGAAAGAAGGCCGTTGCCAGTTTCGCCTATGCGGTGAGTCTTCGCAGTCGCCCTATACGAAAAGCCCCGCATCGCCTGATGCGGGGCTTTTCAGTTCGACTGCTCAAAATCGGCAGGACGCGAGCGCTGGAGCGCGACCTTACCAGCTGCGCACGGGGCCGACGTCGAGGTGGACGAAACCGCTGCGCGGGTAGAAGCCGACGCCGCCGCCCTGCATGGCCTTCGCCGTCTCGGAAATGGCGCGCAGCTGCGTGTCGGGAAGGCGGATGTCGATGGCCATGCCGCGGGTATGGTAGCTTTCCTTCGCCACCCCGCGCGACCGGCGGCGCGCCATTGCATTGGTGCGGCGGGAGCGGAAAGCCGCAGATCACTTCGAAGGGGTCGTCGGACCCGACGCTCTGGTGCACGCGGGCGAGCAAATCGAACAGGCGCGGGTCGTAATGGCAGACCTGCTTGGCACGGTGGTCGCGCAGGAGCACGTCCAGTTTGCGCAGGGCATCGGGCCTGTAATGGCCATCGGCCCAATACACACCGTCGAAGCGCTCGTTGGTGTTGATGTTGTGGAGGCTGAGGCGCCGGACACCGCCGGCCAGAGGCGCCGCTTCGGCCGAACCCGATCCCAGAAGGACCGGAGCAGCCGTTACGCCTGTCACCACGCCACCCGTCACGACCCTGGCCGCGACGCTCGTCACCATCCCCGATGCGACCGGAACGGCCGCAGACACCGCCGCGGCGGCAAAACCCAGGAACCCGCGCCGCCCCATGGCCGGAGCGGCACGCTCGTCATCCCCCAAAAGCATCCCCGAACCTCGTCGTTTTGCGTTTTGGCCGTTCTACGATGTGGCCGTTTGGCGTCTGGCGGGTCGCTTGGCGCCCACGTTAGGTGTAAACCTTGTAACCAACGCTGTTTCGGAGCGCTCCGTCTGGCGGGAAGCGTCTCCGAACGGCTATTCGTATAGGGAAGGTCATCGGCCGAGGCAATCAAAAAATTTTGCACTGTGACCTTATTGCATAGACGAGGTCATAGGACGGCGACGGGAAAGCCACACTGGACGAGTGTTCGCGCAGATTTCGCGCCGTACGCCTCGCCTTCCATTATTGCGTTGCATAAATTGATCATAAGGGCCGCGCCGCACCCCTTCCGATGCAACAGGCCCGCCGCGACAGAGGGTTCCGACATGACCGTATCCGCAGACCTCCGCAAGCCCCGCAAGCTGGCCGTCATGGCCATGGCTGCCGCAACGGCGCTGGCGCTGCTCGGACCGGCGTCGGCGGACGCCCTGCCCTACCGCGACACGCTGACCCAATGGGCCGACCGGCTGGACGGCGCCGCTACGGAACTCGACCGCGCTCCCGCCCAGGTCTCCACCCGCATCGGCGAAGGCGGGACGATCAAGCTGGGAAGCCGAGGGGAGCGGGTCGCCCGTCTGTCCAAGAGACTGTTGGAACTCGGCTTGCTGCCGGCCGACAAGCTGTCCGACACCTTCACGACGGACGTCGACCACGCGGTGAAGGGCCTTCCAGCTTTCGCAGCGGATGAAGCCGGACGGGCTGGTCGGCGCCGGCACCCGTGCCGCGCTGGACCGCACGCCGGCCGAAGCGGCAAGCCTGATGCGGCAGAGCGCGGCGGCCATGCGCAGCTTCCGCGACACCGCTCCGGACGATGTGCTGGTGGTGAACCTGACCGACCAGACCACCACGCTGGTCCGCGGCGGGGAGGAGGAGCTGACGATGCGCGCCATCGTCGGCCGGCCGTCGCGCGAGACGCCGCTGCTGACCGATCGCATCACCCACATCATCGTCAACCCGACCTGGACCGTGCCGCCCACCATCCTGAAGGAAGACAAGCTGCCGATGCTGCGGGCCAAGGGGGTTCCCGGCATCCAGAACGCCATCGTCTATCTCGACGGGCAGGAGGTGGCTCCGGAGACGGTCGACTGGTACGGCGTCACCCCCGGACGGGTCCGCATCGTCCAGCAGCCGGGCGACCACAATGCGCTGGGCCGCTTCCGCTTCAACCTGACCAACCCCTACGACATCTATCTGCACGGCACCAACGAGCCGCGCCTGTTCTCGCGGGAACTTCGCTCTATCAGCTCCGGCTGCGTCCGGCTGGAGGACCCGCGACGTCTCGCCGAGCTGCTGCTGCAGGGCACCACGGTGACGCCCGCGCGGATCGACCGCATGCTGGATAGAATGCAGCCGCAATGGGTGAAGCTGGCGACGCCGATGCCGGTCCAGTTCGTCTATTTGGATCGCGACCGTCGAAGCCGACGGCGCCGTCCGCCTGCATCCGGACATCTACGACCGGCTGGACGACGCGCCGGCCACCGCGTCGGCTCCCTCGTCCGCACCCGATCCGGCGCGCCGGCCATCGCGCCAGCGGCCGCTCCGGCTCCGGCGGCCCCGCCGGCCGACACCGGCCGCGCCGCCTTTCCCGTCGACAAGTCGGGCACTGCGAAGGCGGGCCTGCGGCGGCAGAGAAGTCCCCGGCCTGACTGACGGCCGGGGCATTCAACCGGATGGTGACGGCTACGCCCGGCGGCGGGTCTTCTTGCTGCGGTTGGGCGGCACCGCGGTAGAGGCCGCTTCCTCAGGCGTCGGCCAGGCTTCGCGGTCGCCGCGCATGGGCAGGCCGAACTCGTCGCCCTGATCGGCCAGCCCGGGCTGTTCGCCCTGGTTGGCTACGGCCAGCACCGGCTCCACCGGTTCGGTCCGCATCGCCGTCGCCTCCGGCCCGCCGGCCGGGTTGGGCTTCAGCGTATCCAGGTAATTGTCCTGGATCGCGATCTCTTCGCTCGCCAGTTCCCAATTGGCTTCGGCACGTCCCTCCGGCCGGCCTTCGCGTTCCCAAATCTCATGCGCGCGCCGACGGATGCGGCTTTCCAAATCCTCGGCCATACGGGTCCTCTCCTTCACGGCTGGGGTTTCCCCTAATGAACCCCGCCACGGCCCTGCCGGTTCCGGTCCCGTCCTTGTGCGCCGGTCGCGCCGCGTGGCTGGCCGCAAGGCATCCCACCGTTTCCGAATGGCAACGCCTGCCCGAAATCCGCCTGAATTGCCCCAATTCGGCCGCTTGTCGTTTGAATTAATACCTTTGGGATGATATTGCACCGCGATCAACCGGCGGTCCCGCAAATTGTGGCTGGGCCAAGCGACGGGACCGATATGTTGCGCATCTTCCGGCCGAACGCCGTCTCCATCGCCTTCCCCGTTCGGGCAGCCGGCGCCGTCCGCGGCCTGATGAGCGCCGCGCTGCTGGCCTGCCTTCTCGGCCTGCCGGCCCTGCCCGCCGCCGCCGCGCCCGACACCCGTCCCCAGCGCCCGCCCGTCGCCAAGGCGGAGCCGGAGAAATCCAGTGCCGCGCCCGCGAAGGCGGAAGACAAGCCGGCCAACGGGCCGATTCTGCAACTCGGCATCTATTCCCGCGACGGCGACGCTTGGTGGAGTTGGAAGAGCCTGCAGCGGCGTCAGCCCGAGCTGGCCGCGGGCCTGACCGCGACCGTCACGCTGCTGGACGGCAAGAGCGAGGCCGGGGGCGTGGCGCTATACGCCCAGGTCGCCAACGGGACCGATCCGAAGGTGCTGTGCCGCCGCATCCTCGGTGCAGGCTTCGGCTGCCTCGTCGTCGACCGTCCGCCGGCCTCGGCAACGCCCGCTCAGGCAACACCCGCTAAGGCAGAACCCCTCCCCGCCGCCACCGCCAAGTCCGCTCCCGCCAACGCCGCTCCCGACACCAAGGGTCCGGCCGCTGCCATGGTCGCCGCACCGGCACCTGCGGCGACCGAGCCGCCCAAGCCGCCGGCCGTGACCGTGGCCGTGGCGCCGCCCGGCCCCGCCGCCCGCCCCGCCGCCCACCGAGGCGAAGCCACAGCCTGCGGTCAAGCCGGAGGCGCCGTCCGGGACGACCACCTCCGTCCTGGCGCCGATCGGTTCAGCCGCCGCCGCGCCGCTGCGCCGCCGCCACCGGCGGTCGCCGCCGCCATCCCGCCGGCCGAAGGGCTGATCATCTACAACGAGGAAGACGCCCGCACGATGGCGGACATCGAGCAGCACAGCCGCCGCAAGGGCCGGCTGCGCTCGGTGATGCCGGATTCGCGCTATGACGTGATGCCGGCGACGCTGAAGAAGGAAAAACTGGAACCTCTGCGCCCTGACCTTCGATGATGGGCCGCCACCGCACGGTGACCCGGCAGGTCCTGGACATCCTGAACCGGGAGGGCGTGCGCGCCACCTATTTCCCGGTCGGCCGCATCGCCGAGCGACAGGGCGAACTGATCCAGGATTTCGTCGCCGGTGGGCACGAGATCGGCAATCACAGCCTGACCCACTCCGACCTGCGCAAGATGGACGCGGCGGCCGCACGGTACGAGATCGTCGAGACCAACCGCATCCTGCGGGAATTCGGCGCCAATCCGGTGCTGTTCCGCCCGCCCTACGGCCGCTATTCGGAGGAGCTTCTGGCCGTCGCTCGCGAGGAGCGCATGGGGTCGGTCCTGTGGTCGGTCGATACGCGCGACTGGCAGGTGCGCAACGCCGACAAGATCGTCAGCCAGATCAAGCTGGGCGGCATGCCGGGCAACGTCTTCCTGATGCACTCGACCTATCCCAGCACCGCGCAGGCTCTGCCGCGCGTGATCGCGGAGCTGCGGGCCAAGGGCTGCGAGTTCGTCACATTGTCGGAGTGGTTGGATCGAGCCCGCAATCTGGCCCTGCCGAAGATCATCAACGCCGGCATGCCGGCGCCCGCCGGCGGCACCCCGGCCGACCGCCGGTAAGGAGCGGGAGCGCCCTGCCGGGTGCCCTTACCGGGCGCTCTTGGCATCCTGCTGCTTGCGGTTCTGTGCATATTGCCGGATCGCCCCGTCCACCTCCGGCGGCAGGATCGTCCAGGTGGCGCCGAAGGTGGGCCCCTTCACCTCCACCACCGCGACGGTCGCGGCAAAGGCGAATTTGCCGGCCGGATCGTCGACGCGCACCGACACCCGAGCATTCTGGCCGACGATCAGCGATCCGTCGAAGCCACGGGCGACGAAGCCCTTGGGCGTCAGCGATACGATGGGAAAGCTCTTGCCGTCGCACTCTACGACACTGACCGCCATGCGGCCGGCCGCTTGGCCGGCTTCTGATCCTTCACCGTGACCTTCAGGAAGTCGAAAAGCCCCATCCCGCGCCCCCAGAAAACCGCCCCGCACAGCCAGGGAACGGGCGAGTGCCGCCCATCTGCCATCCACCTGCCGTCCATACCCGCGATTAAACGCGGGCACGATGCCGGGGGCAATCGATTCCTGCCTTTGGGATAATCCGTTCAGGCAAAACCCTGATCGGGTGGAAGCTCAGCGGCGCAACGTACCCTGCATGTCCGCCCAGGCGCGATGCGCCCGCCTGGCCGACAGCAGGGTGAAGGGCAGCAGGGTGACGAGGACTATCGCCATTCCGGCCATGATCGACAGCGCCCCCAACGCGTCGGAGGCGGGAAGCCGCGCCGCCAGACCGGCCAGCAGATGCAGGATCAGCGCACCCAGCACCGACGCCGCCAGCAACGGGCCCATAAGGGCGGTCAGCAGGGCCACGGTACCCGCTTGCCGGGGCCGCCCGGCACTCTCGCCGCCGTTCTTCGGCCAATCGGCCCCGACAGTCGCCGACCGAACAGCCGCAGAGCGGATCGCCGCAGACCGGATAGCGGCGGACCGGACCGCCGGGTACGGCATGCCGGCGACGCCTCGCACAACGCTCCGCATGGGCACCTCCGTTCTGGCTGTTCTTCCACATGCCCGTTCGACCGCACCCGACCGGCCATCCAACCGTATTGCCAACTGGATTGGTCGGGGTACCGAAGGAACCGGTGCGGGAACTATAGGATGCTTTTTCCGGGTTGGCTAAAATCCAAACCGATTACCCCCTTGCGCATGTCCCTTGCCGCATGCCTGCCTAAAGTACAGACATCGAAGGTATGGGTTCGGTTGTGTGGGCACGTCATAAGCCATGGCCGCCGGCAGAACCCGCGGTCTCCACAGAGGCTGTGGATAACTGTGTGGGCAAGCCGTGGGCAGCCCCGATTCGCACTAGGCGATTCAAGGCTCCCGTGGTGTTTGCCCAAAAATCAGGCATTCCTGTTAAAACGATTGATCTTTAACGATAAACTTCCATTCGTAGCCCAGGGGCTTGGCCGGCGTGTCAACCGAAATCTGTCACATTCCGCCATGCCCCTGGATTTCACACCCGGTTGTGCCCTGTTGACAACTGCCTCCAAGGGTATTGCACCATCGTTACGGGTGGAGCGACCTTGGTCCGCCGCCCTATGACCTTGGTAAAGAAGCGGCTCCGCCACCTTTGTCCCGCCTAGCCGTCGGACTTCACCCAACAGCGCAGCACCTCCGCCACGCTCCAGGCCTGGGATATGCAGCCCCGCGGGGTGAAGGGGGGTTCCGCATCGAAGATCTCGCTGACGGTTCCGATGCCGGCCTCGTCCAGATGCGGCAGGAAGCCTTCCAGCAGCCGGCGCGCTCCCTCCTTGTCCTGCGGGTGCAGCTTCAGCCACGCATCGACGTAGGGGCCGATCAGCCAGCCCCAGACGGTGCCCTGGTGATAGGCGGCGTCGCGCGCCCGCAGGTCGCCGAAATACTTCGCCTTGTAGTCGCGGCAGCCCGGCGCCAGCGACCGCAGCCCGACCGGGGTCAGCAGGTGCTTGCGCACCGTCTCCACCACCGGCTCCCACCGCTCGCGCTCCAGCACCGGATGGTCGAGCGAGACGGCGAAGATCTGATTGGGCCGGCAGGCGATGTCGTCGCCATGCTCGCCATCCACCACGTCGAACAGGTGCCCCGCCGACGGACACCAGAACCGCGCGTTGAAGGAGGCGCGCGCCTGGTCGGCCAACTCCTCCAGCGGCCGGGCGCGGCCTCGCCGTCCTCCTCGCGCAGCCAGTCGGTCATCAGGCGCAGGGCGTTGTGCCACAGCGCATTGATCTCCACCGCCTTTCCCCGCCGCGGCGTGACGACCCAGTCGTCCACCTTGGCGTCCATCCAGGTCAGCTGGTAGCCCTCCTGCCCCTGGCGCAGCAGCCCGTCCTTGGGATCGACGCAGATGCCGAAGCGGGTGCCGCGGCGGTGGAAGTCGATCACCTCGCGCAGCTTGGGCAGCAGCAGGCGCAACGTGTCGCGGTCTCCGGTGACGCTCAGATAGCGGTGCAGCGCGTGGAAGAACCACAGCGTCGCGTCGGCGGTGTGGTACAGCCCGCGATCCTTGCCGTCGGGGAACATGTTGGGGATCAGGCCATCGCGGATGTAATGGCCGAATGTGTGCAGGATCCAGCCCGCCTCCATATGGCGGCCGGTGGCCAGCGTCAGCCCTTCCAGCGCGATCATCGTGTCGCGGCCCCAGTCGGTGAACCAGTGGTAGCCGGCGATCACCGTCCGCACCTCGTCCCCCTCGGCCCGCGCCCGCATCTGGTCGGCGACGCGGCCGGCCGGCACGAACAGGAAGCTGTCGGCGGACAGCACCAGTTCCGCCATTGCACCATGCCGCAGGCTGGGATGGGCGTTCTGGATGATGCGGCGGCGGCGTTCGGTCTCGAACCCCAGCACGTCGGTCGGCGGCAGCGCCTCCAGCCGCCACCACTCCTCGGTCGCGGCGGCGAAGGTGATGCTCTGTCCGGCCCCGACCTCGCCGCTGAAATAGCCGGGCGTCCACAGCGAGCCGCGGGCCTGGTAGCCGCGCTCGTCCTCAACCCGGTAATAGACTTCACGGCGAACGCCGCCGTCGAGCGTCATCGGGAAGTCGCCCCCCTCGATCGCCATGCGCAGCACCGGCAGGTCGGGGCCGGCCGACACCTCGTAGCGCTGGCCCGCTGCGGTGATGCGATAGGCCCCGGCCAAGGGCTGGTTCCACCGCCGATTCCAGCGTGCGGAAGGCCAGCACCGGCCGCAGCCGCAGCTGTACGGGCTCCTTGGCCTCAAGCACGCGGTAGGTGACGTGGACGATGTTCTGTCCGTGCGGCAGGACGACCTGCTTCTCGATCACCGCACCACCGGCCCGGAAACGCCAGACGGGAAGTCCCGCCTCCATGCGGAATTCCTGCAAGGCGGCGGTCTGCGCATCCTCCCGCGGGTCGCCGTTCGCTTCGCGGCTGCTCAGCCAGTATTCATGGCCGTCGGCGTCGACGACGACGTCGCTCAGCTGGCTCAACATCAGCACCCGACCCAACGGAGCGGGCAGCGCCGCGATCAGAAGCCCATGGTAGCGCCGGGTCACCGCCCCCGATACGGCGCCCGAGGCATAGCCGCCGAGGCCGTTTGCGACGAGCCATTCCCGGGTTCCCGTACTGTCGGGACCGGTGGCCAGCACGTCATGCGACAGGGTGCGAATGAAATCAGCCATGGTAAGCCTACGATCTGCTTTCGGTTTCCTACCCTTTGGAAACCACGATGACGGGGGTTTGTGTTGCCCCCGGTGCCGTCGCTTTTCGTCGGAAAATCCTCCGCCGGGCCCAAAACCAGGGCGGCTTGCCCCGGAAGCCGCCACGCGCCGCACGGCTGTTCCACCGACGCCGTGCCGCAGCCGCCATAGATCGGCTCCTCGCTCGACCACAGAACCGTCCAGGCACCGTCCCGCGGCGGCGCGAGCAGCGGCTCCGCCAGAACCCTCAGGGCCAGGTCGCGCCCCAGATTGACCAGCAGCAGCCGGTCGTCGCCCTCCTCCTCGCCGAAGATGCGCAGGACGAAGGCCTCCTCCCCCAGCACGGCCCCGTCCAGCCCGCCGACACGCTGGGCGGCGAAGACCCGGTCCTCCCGGCGCAGGCGCAGAAGGTCGCGGTGCAGCGCCCAGACATGTGCGTTCGTCTCCCGCTCGCCATGATCCAGCTTGCAGCGGGTGAAGCTCTCCTCCGCTTGCGGCTTGGGCAGGCCGTCGCGCATCGGCGAGGAGGCGATGCTGGGAAACTGGGGCCAGGAACTCCGCCCTGCCCTTTTCGACCAGTTCGGCCAGTTCCGGCTTGTGGTCGGCGAAATAGAGGAAGGGGGTGCCGGCGGCGAACTCCTGCCCCTGGAACAGCATCGGCGTGCCGGGGCCCAGCAGGGTCAGCGCCGTCATCGCCCGCAGCCGGCCCGGCGCGGTCAGCGCGTGCACGCGCAACCCGCGGCGGAATTGGCGATCTGGTCGTGGTTCTGCAGGAAGGTGACGAAGGCCGGCCGCCGCAGGCCGAATGCGGGCATGCCGCGCCGCTTGCCCTGCCAGCGATACCACTGCCCCTGATAGAGAAAGCCGTGCTTCATCGCCGACACGAACTCCTGCGGCGTGCCGCGATAGTCGGTGTAGTAGGCCTCCGTCCGGCCGGTCAAGCGCCACCATGGCCGAATGATGGAAATCGTCGTTCCAGATGGCGCAGAGCCCGCAGCCGCCCTCGTCCGCCGGCTTCACCATGCTGGCGTGTTGCGGCTCATTCTCCCCCACCAGGATGGTGGCGCGTTCGCCGGCTGCCTTGCGAACGGTGCGGGAGATCTCGGTCAGGATGTGCGGTTCGCCGCTGTCGAAGATCGACTGGGTCGCGTCCAGCCGCAGACCGTCCAAGTGATATTCTTCGATCCAGAAGGCGGCGTTGGACAGGAAGAACTCCCGCACCGGTGCGGAATTGGGACCGTCGAAGTTGATCGCCTCGCCCCACTCGTTCCTGTAACGGTCGGTGAAATACTCGTCGGCGAAACATTTCAGGTAATTGCCGTCGGGACCGAGGTGGTTGTAGACGACGTCGAGAATGACGGCGAGGCCCAGCCGGTGCGCCTCGTCCACGAATCGGCGCATGGCGTCGGGATCGCCGTAGAGCCGGGTTGGCGCGAACAGGTTCACCCCGTCATAGCCCCAGCCGAAGCGGCCGGGAAACTCCGACACCGGCATCAACTCCAGCACCGTGACGCCGAGGTCGGCCAGCGCCGGCAGTTCCCGCAGCGCCGCGTCCCAGCCGCCTTCCGGCGTGAAGGTGCCGATATGCATCTCGTAGATCACCTGTCCCTTGATGGACCGGCCGCGCCACTCCCGGTCGGTCCAGGCGAAGCGGCGCGGATCGACCAGCTGCGAGGGACCATGCGGCCCGTCGGGCTGGAAGCGCGACAACGGGTCGGGATAGAGCGTCTCGCCGCCATCGAGCCGGAACCGGTAGAGCCCGCCGGCCTCCAGTCCCGCCACGGCGCCGGAGAAATATCCGTTCCCCTCACCCTCCAGCGCCGTCACCCGCGCGTCCGGTTCGACCACCAGTTCGACCCGCTTGCCTTGGGCGCCCAGACGCGCGCATGGGCGCCGCCCGGCTGTAACTCCACCCCGATCGGCCAGCGGCGCGAGAGGGTGGAGCTAGGCTGTTCGACGGATGAAACTGCGGCGGAGATGCTCACGGCGACTGGCCCCCGAAGGTGTGAGGCGGACTTGCCTTACGGTCATGGTCAACAGGGGCGGAGCTGCGTGGTCACGTTGCGAGTGGGGGAAATTGTCTCGGAGGCTATGGGGTTTTCGGGGGAGTGTCGGCTTACGATTGCCCCCACCCCAACCCTCCCCCGCTGGGCGGGGGAGGGGGCAAGTGCTTGTTTGGCGGAGTGGCGGCAGTCCCTCCCCCGCCCAGCTCTCGCACAAAGCTATGCTTTGTGCTGACGCGGCAGGCGGACCGTAGGTCCGCTGAGAGCGGGGGAGGTTAGGTGGGGGTCTAACCACGCAAGGAACCAACCGCCCGCTCAAACCCGCTCGCCGAAGCTCCCTGCGGCGGCGTCGATCACCAGGGGGTGGGCGCGGAGCGCGGTCAGCGCCGCTTCCACCTTGTCGTCGGTGACCTCCAGCGTCACCAGCACGTCCGAACGGTCGCCGCGTTCGGCATCGCGCTCCTCCCGCCCCGTCTGCACGACGGTTCCGAAGCGGTCGCGCAGGCTGCCGACGATCTCGGCCTCCACACCGCGACCGCGTTCGGCGGGATAGGCGTAGACCAGTTCCATCGCGCTCTCCCTTCTCTTCTAACCTTGCGGAGCGAAGACGACGCGCATGCAATCGTCGGTCTTCTCCTTGAAACATGCGGTAGCCCTGCGGCCCTTCGTCCAGCGGCATCCGGTGCGTCAGCAGGTATGACGGGTCCAGCTCGCCCTTGCGGATGTGCTCGAACAGCCGCTCGGCATAGCGCTGGCCGTTCTGCTGGCCCATGCGGAAGGTCAGGCCCTTGTTCATCGCCGCCCCCATCGGGAACTTGTCGATCAGCCCGCCATAGACGCCGACGATCGACAGTGTGCCGCCCTTGCGGCAGCTCTCGATCATCTGGCGCAGCACAGCCGGCCGGTCCGTCTGCAGCCCCACCGCCTGCTTGGCGCGGTCGTAGAGGTCCTCCACCGGGTTGGATGCACTGTCGGCCTCCATGCCGACGGCATCGATGCACACGTCGGGACCGCGCCCGCCGGTCATCGCCTGCAGCGCGTCGAAGATGTCGACCCGACTGTAGTCCAGCGTCTCCGCCCCCGCCTTCATCTGGGCGGCGCGCAGCCGATCGGGGAAGCGGTCAATGCCGATCACCCGCTCCGCTCCCAGCAGATAGGCGCTGCGAATCGCCATCTGGCCGACGCCGCCGCAGCCCCACACCGCCACAACGTCGCCGGGCTTGATGCCGGCCATGTCGGCGGCCATGTAGCCGGTCGGCACCGCGTCGGACACGAACAGCGCCTTCTCGTCGCTCACCCCTTCCGGAACGCGGACGGCGTTGAAGTCGGCGTAGGGCACCCGGACATATTCGGCATGGCTGCCGGCATAGCCGCCGAAGGCGTGGCTGTAGCCGAAGATGCCGGCGCCGCAATGACCGTAGGCGGTGCGGGCATAGTCCGGGTTGGGGTTGGAGTTGTCGCACAACGAGCTTTCGCCATGCTGGCAATGGCCGCAATGGCCGCAGCCGATCACCGAGATGGTGATGACCCGGTCGCCGCGGTTCAGATAACGAACCTCCGGCCCCTTCTCGACGATCTCGCCCAGGAAACTCGTGGCCGATGATGTCGCCGGGCCGCATGGTGGGGACATAGCCGTCGATCAGATGCAGGTCGGACCCGCAGACAGACGACAGCGCCACCTTGACGATCACGTCATGCGGATTGACCAGAACCGGGTCGGGCACGCGCTCCACCCGCAGGTCGTTGGTTCCGTTCCAGCAGAGCGCCTTCATTCCATCGCCTCCCGAAACGGGCCGTTGGCCGCTCCATTCCCACTGCCGTTCCCGCGGGGCTGGCGGTCGATGGTGGACAGCTCTCCCGTCTCCACCCGCTGCTTCAGCCGGCGCAGCGCCTCCTCCGCCTGCGCTTCCGGGGTCACGCCCAGACGCGCCGCGACCTCCGTGGCCGGAACGCGGTAGACCAGCGTCAGCCGCACCTCCGTCCCGCGGTCGCCCGGTGCCGGGGTCAGCATCAGCGAGGCACGGTGCGGCAGCGCCGTCTCGCCCACCGTATGCCAGGTCAGCAGCCGGTCCTCGTCGACGCGGTCGAGCACGCAGCGCCAGCTCAGCGCCTCCCCGCCCGGCGTCCCCCCGGACATGGCGATCCAACGGCTTTCGGTGGCCGACAGCACGTCGACCCGCTCCAGTTGCGGCATCAGCTTCGGCAGGTTGGCGAAGTTGCGCCAGAAGCGGAACACCGTCCCCGGTTCCGATGCGATGGTGACGACCGCCTGCGTGCGCTCCGGCGTCAGCGACCGCCGCCGCGATGCCGGGACATGGCTGCGCCAGCCGCCGGAATCGGGCGCCGGGCGCAAGGAACGGCCGCCGAAGGGCCGCAGCCCCAGGGCGCCGGCGGCGAACAGGCCGGCGCCGCCCAATGCCAGCATCGCTCCGCCCCAACCCGACCGCTGGAGCCCCAGCACGCCCAGCGCGGTGCCGCCCACCATGGCGAGCCAGCGGCCGCCGGTCGCGGCATCGCCCGATCCGATCAGGCTCAAGCCCGAACGCAGGGAGTCCGACTGTGGCCAACGGCCCCGCCCGGTCAAACTGTTCGACGCCATCGCCGCTCCTTTCCCGTCTGTGCAATGCCTGTGGACAGAGAACAGCCGGGTTGCGGCTTCGTTGCCTTACGCATGACCTGATGCGCGGCAACCCTGCGGCGTTCCGGTTGTTACCATCGGCAGCAAAGATCGGAAGGGAGGACGGCCGTGCCACTTCTGGACGCCACTGTGGGCATCGCCGACACCGAAGGGTTCCGGCCGGCATCGCTGGAAACCGACCGCGGCCCGGTGGAGGCCCGCTACTACCCGGTTCCGGACGGGGAACTGGCGGTGCTGTGGGTCGGCGGGGTCGGCGGCGGTTTCGACACGCCGGCGCGCGGGCTCTATCCGCGGCTGGCCGCAGACCTGACCGCCGACGGCATCGCGTCGCTGCGGCTGCGCTTCCGCGATCCGCGCGACCTGGAGCAGGCGGTGTACGACGTGCTGTGCGGTCTGAGCTTTCTCGGCCGCCAGGGCATCCACCATGTGGCGCTGGTCGGCCATTCCTTCGGCGGCGCCGTGGTCATCCAGGCGGCGGCCTCCAACCGCGGCGCCGTCTGCACCGTGGTTGCGCTGGCGACCCAGGGGTACGGCACAGACCCGGTGACCGATCTGGCCTGCCCCATCCTGCTGGTCCACGGCGAAGCGGACGAGATCCTGTCGCCCAGCTGCTCCATGCACGTCCACCGCAAGGCGCGGGAGCCTAAGAAGCTGGTCCTGGTCCCCGGAACCGGCCACGCGATGGAGGAGGCGTCGGAAGCGGTCTGCCGCGAGGTGCGCGACTGGCTGAAAGCGTATCTGCTGAAACGGTAAGGGGGCGTCCGAGACGCCCCCTCCCCCTCAGCTTTCCTTCGGCTTGTGCGTGTCGCTGACCGGCTGCACGCCGGCCGGCTGCTCCTGCTGCTGCGGCTGGGGTTGCTGTTGCTCCGGCGGCGGTTCGCGCCGCGGCGGGCCGGCCTTGACGTCCTGGTAGACGGCCTTGGCGATCTCCAACAGCTCCTCCTTCGACAGCCGGCCGGCCAGCGCATAGGCCAGCTGCCCTTCCACCCAGTAGAAGGTGGCGACATCGCCGTTCTGGGTGAAGCTGAAGCTGGACTGGTTGCCGCTCTGGGGAGCGCCGACGAACAGGGTGATCCGCTTGTTGGCGTCGTTGGCGTACATGTACTGCGCGCCGGCGCCCATGTCGGTCGGCAGCGACCGGCCACCGATCAGCCGATAGCCGACGCGGCCCAGATCGGGACCGAACACGTCGCGGCCGACCCGCTTGGAGAGCCAGCCGTTCAGTTCGTCCTGGTTGTCGGCGCCGAGTTCCACCTGGAAGCGTTCGTCCGACGTGTAGAAGCGGTGCGCCTGGGTGGCTTCCTGGGCGAAGGTGGCGAGCGTCTGGCGCTGCTGGGCGACGGGCGCGCCGGCCTGCTGCTCGGCGCCGCGGCCCATCCAGCCGCCGGCCGCACCGGCGACCACCAGCATCACCGCGGCGGCAAACCGGACCAGCGGGCGGGCGTGCCAGGCCGGACGGTTGTCGTTGAAGGCGATGCGCCCCTTCAGCTTGTCGGACAGTTCCTGAACCGTGTCGCTCGGCGGCTCGCGCAGGACGGTGTCGAACATCTCGTGCAGAAGCATCGCCTGGGCGCGGTAATCATCCGCCCGGCGCGCCGCGTCGGGATCCTCGGCCAGCCATCGCTCCACAGCCAGACGGCGGCTGCCGTCCAGCTGTCCATCCACGTAAGCGTGGAGTTCGTCCTCGGTGACCCGTCCAGTAGCCTGATGCGCGTTCATCACTTCACCCGCCGGAGGGTGACGCCACCCTCGTTCGCCAGTTTCGCCCGCACCGCCTCGCGCGCCCGTGACAGGCGCGACATGACGGTCCCGATCGGCACGCCGAGCATGTCGGCGACCTCGTCGTATTTCAGGCCCTCCAGCGCCACCAGAAGCAGCACCTTGCGCTGTTCCTCCGGCAACTCGTCGACCGCACGCATCATCTCGCGCAGTTCGACACGCTCTTCCTGCCGGGCCGGGGTGACCAGCTTCGATTCGACGTCGGCGACGTCGACCTCCTGCGGCCGGGCGGCCTTGGATCGGACCTGATTGACGTGGACATTGTGCAGGATGGTGAAAAGCCATGCCCGCAGGTTCGTCCCCGCCTGGAAGCTGTCGGCACGCGCCACCGCGCGCGTCAGCGCCTCCTGCACCAGATCCTCCGCATCCGCACCGTTGCGCATCAGCGCACGCGCGTAGCGCCGCAAGGACGCGATGTGGACTTCCAGATCGACCCCGAATTTGCTCAACCGCGCACCCGATCCTTACCGATCACGCCACGGCTCACGCCATGGCCTCACCCTCCGGCCGCAAGGCCGGACGGGACGACACGGCGTCGCATGTCCAGGGCCGGGCCGGCCCGTTCGGCCTTTCAACCGAAGCGGAGACCCGATGCATATGGGTGCGAACGCGCGCCGCGCATCCTTTATTCCAGACTTTCTCGGGCTTGCAGCAAAATTTGTGGGGAACCGCCAAGCTTGTGCCGAAAAGGCTTCAGGCGGGGCGCGCCGATGATCCCATACGACACTGTTCGCGACATCAGCCCTGGGACTGCGCGGGTGCGTCACTATGGCGGAGGATTCAACTGATAGGAAAGGTTGGTGGGCCCGGCCGGATTCGAACCGACGACAACACCGTTATGAGCGGCGGCAAAATATCCGGACAGCGCCGGAAACGCTAGGGTTTCTCGACGAAGCGCTCAAGATGGCTGCAAGCGTTTCCGCGCCCTTGAGTGTGGTTGCGTGCCGCTTGCGTGCCGCCAATCGCCAACTGCTTTTCTGGTGCCTGTTCTGGTGCGTGCCGAGCGGGGACCTACTCACTTCTCCTCAATGAGAACGGTCTTGTACCCAGGCCATCAACGGCTTGCTCGGCACCAGCCAGCGCCCTGCACTTCCTCAGAGCAGAACCACCATTCGCCCTTCCTGGTGTCCATCTGTGACCAGTCGTAGATTACGATTCCGGGCTCATGGTGGATGCGATCACCTAACGTGGACCTTGATCACCTCGGATGCTCATTTCCTTGCGTCGCACCGGCCGTCGCGGCGAGGACGATATCGAGCACGAAGATCGGCATCGGGTGCTCCGTGCGGTTGCGAATGTCAAAGCGCGCATTGAGCAGAGCCCGGCTCTGCGCATCAGGGCGTGCCGTGAAGGGGAACATGACGGAACGCGTAGTTTCCCAATGCCCGAAGCCCTGGTCGAGGTGAATCTTCAGCTCCCCGCCGTTGTCCCAGCGTAGGTACAGGGTACGGCCGTGCGGCAGGTCCCGAATCTGTCCGGTTTCGATGCGCCCGCGCAGGCCGATGTCGGCGAGCGCCGCCTCGACCACAGCGTCCCTGTGATCAACATGCGCCCAATCATCTCGCAGTTGGACCGGCGGCGGAGCATGGTCGAAAGAGCGGCGGCCACGCGTCCGCACGAGAACATCCACTCGTCCCGCCGGACCGGTCGCCGCCACTGGCCGCAACACCTCGCAGAGCAGGCGTACCGGCAGGGGGCTGGAGAGGTAACGGTCGTGGTAGACGACCTCGACGAGGCGCCCGCCCGACTGCAACAGCTGTCCAATCTCCGGCTTCCGTTCGAGGACCAGCGCCCAGAAGCGTCGGCCAAAACCGTCGACGGAACCGTTGGCTTCACCGCCCATCTCGATCAGGTCTGCCCGTTCCGTTTCCGTCCTGAACAGCTCGTCCGGATCGAGGCGCCGGGCCGGGCCGGTGCCCAGTCCCGGTCCACGTCCAACGATGACCGGAGCATCGTGTCCTTCCCCCCAACCCGCATCGGGCACCCGCGCCGCAGGATCGGCCACGGCCCAGACTTCATTGCCAAGGGCGCTACGCACCTGGGCGAGAACCGCTGCCCCGCTGGCCTCGGGCAGGGCCGGGGCGGAGGACAGTCCGGCGCGTGACCGCTCCAAAAGGCTGCGCAGTGCGACCTTCTGTCCGAACGTCAGCGTCGCGGCCGTGCTTTCCAAGACGGTCAGCACGATGTTGCGATCCTTGGCCCCCCACTTTTCCAGCAGAGGGCGGGCAGGCCAGGAGACAAAGTCCCAGTCGGCGGGCGAGCCGCCCAGCCAGAGTTGGAGAGCAGCGTCTGGACGCGCCTGCATCGCCCGGTCGATCGCCTGGACCAGCGGCCGCACCTCGGCACTGGACACTCCCGAACCGAAGAAGGCCAACTCCGCCGGCAGGTCAAGCCGGCGCAAGACGGAGTTTCGCAGGAACTCCCGCGCCTTCCGCCGGTCCAGCTTAGGCTCGTCGTACTGAGTATCACGGGACAAGAGACAAGCGTGGCAGGACGAAAGGCAATCGGGGTTCCGGCAATCGAGGATCCTGTCGGCGTCCCGAAGGAGGTCGTCCACGAACTCACCGGCAGCGCTGGAGAACCCGGCGCCCCCCGACGCCAGATCGTAGAGGAACAGGGAGTAGCATGTCCCGTGCCCCTCGGCGCGGGACAGCACCGATGCCCACCCGAGTTCCGAAAACTCGACACCCAGGCGGCGCGCCAGCGCCTCGCGCAAAGCCACCGCAAGCGACGTCGCTACGGCATCGTCCATCAACTCCGGCATCTGCAGCTCAAGGACGTCCGTGCCGATGCCGTGGCCCAGCATCAAATGGCGCTTGATGCCGAACGTCGCGTCTGCGCCCGGGCAGACGCCGTCATGCTGCATCGCCTTCGTCGCACCGCGCAAGGGCAAGTGATTGACAAGGTCCTTGGGCATGACCGCGTCCGGTTGTCCAGCCCGCGCGCCCTCGGCGGCGGCGCGCCCACAGTGCAGACAGACGGCGTAGCCATGGCCACCGGCACCAGGTGCGAAGTGAAACACGTGCCCGGTCCGCGTCACCCGGAAGCGCCCCAGCTCCGGATCCGGCAGCGACATCCACTGACCGCTGCGCGCGGAAATCCAAGGCTTGATCGGCTGGAGGTAAGTCGTCTGCGTGATGTCGGCGTGGGGTTTCTCGCGCAGGTCGACCGAGAAGCCGGCCGGCTGGAGATAGGTGTAGGTCTCAACCGCTTCGCTGCCGCAGGCGCTGCACAGCTCCGGCTGCGTAGGCGCGGTGTCCGTAACACCGCAGCTCGGGCATTTCCAGGCGAACCCGATCGCCTGGATCTCCCGCACCCCCTCGTCCGAGGCGGGACGCTTCCAGTTCAGTGTCACGCCCGCCGACCGGTAGACCAGACCGTCCACGACAACGTCCGACCCTGGCGCGTAGTCGCGGATCGCCAAGTTGAGCTGACGGGTCGGATAGCCGCGTGCCGTGAACCGGTTGTCGTCGCGGGAGCCGCCGTCGCCCTCCGCTTCCGCCAGCCGGACGGCGGTCGTGTTGACGAACGAGACAACATCCGTCGGAAAGCCGTAGCCGGGCAGCACGCTACGCGACGCAAGCTCAGACAGGAGATAGGCTCCCCGCAGGCGTTTGAGCTGGACGTCCAGCGCCTTGCGGGCACCATCCTCGGTGGTGGCAAGCGCCGCCCTGGTGTCCTTGAGCGCCTGCCACTCACGCCGCCAGGCGGCGGTGGCCTCGGCGACCGCGACCGCCGTATCGAAGCGGAGACCGGCGCGGCCCTCCAGACAAGTGCCGGACACAAGCACCGTGACGTCAGTGGCGACCCGCTCCGGAAGCCCGGCCGGGTTTTCACACCAAGCCTGGAACGCAGCGACGAGCGAATCGTCGCGCCCTTCGGCCTCCGCCTCGGGAGACGGCTCGAAGAAAGCGCCTGCCTCCAGTTTGGGGATGTTCGATCCGGTGGCATGGTCCCGGAGGAAGGCGCTGAGCAGCAGCGCGTTGACGTGCCGCTGTACGATGACCGGGCTGTCCAGCGACACCGACGGCGGCCGGATGGTGTGCCGGAAGGGCCAGGTCGGCTCGCGGAAGACCGCCCAGCCCAGCGGGTTGTCCTTGCAGAAGGTGAACCCGATCGCCAGTGCCTCGCCGCGGCGCCCTGCGCGGCCGACGCGCTGGCGGTAATTCGCCGGGGCCGGCGGGACGTTGGTCATGACGACGGTCGAGAGGCCGCCGATGTCGACGCCCATCTCCATGGTCGTGGAGCAGTTGAGGACGTTGATCCGGCCCTCCTTGAACGCTCGTTCATAGCGCTTTAGGCGGCTGCTCGGCTGTTGCGCCGAATGCTCGACCGACCGCACGTAGGGAGCGCCCTCGGTGATGCGGTCGTGAAGGTTCGTCCAGATGCCCTTGTCGCGGGCGGCAAGCACCCGTTCGTCGCGGGAAAGCCAGTCCTTGACGGCATCCGCCGCGATCTCCGCGCCATCCCGGCTTCGCCGCCACGGGAAGGGCAATCGCGGCAGCAAGACGGGTTCGCAGCGCAACGCCTCGATGCGCGAGCCGAGCGGCATGTAGGGCGTGATGCCGAGGAAGGCGCGATCCAGCACCCGGCGGGTCCTCGGGCAGAGCCAAGCCTTCTCGATAGGAGCGAAGCGGGCCTTGCGCAGGTCGAGCACGAAATCCGGGCGTTGGGGATCACGCAACCCGAGGAGCTGGCCGTAGGCGGCGTCCAGGCACTCGTTGATTCGGTCGCGATCCGCGGGGTCGGCGAGGTCCAGCCTCAATCCAGCAGCCAGCAGCCGGATGATCCCGCTGGTGTGGCTCGCCCGCGTTGCCCGGGGCCAAGCGATCTCGCCACTCCGTACGGCCGCCGGCTCACCCGGCCGCTTCAGCCGCTTGGTGAAGATCTTCCGGCCGATCCAGTGCGCGAGCTTGGGTTCGAGTCCCACCACCGACCGGCCGCGGATCAAGTGCGTGACCACGACGTAGAGGAAATCCCGCCACTCCGCGATCCCGAGTCCGCGTTCGACGAACGGCCCCGGTACCGTCGAGGGCTTGAGGTTCTCAATCGTGTCGAAGCGAAGCGACACGAGTCCCATCGTCTCGGCGCTGTTCTGCCGCTTCGGCCGGCGAACGAATTCGCGCAGGAGCTGGAAGTCGGCCAGACGCGAGGGGTCGCTGAAGTCGCTGTCGTACCGCCGCCAGAGATCAACCATCGACTCCCGCAGGTCATCCAGTCCGGCCAGGACCTGCTGCACATCCCGCCATGCCGGAGCCGGAACGTCAGCCTTCAGGACATCGATCTCGCGCTGCTTCTGCTCGTACAAGGCTCGGATCGCGTCGACGTGCAAGGCTGCCTCGAACGCCTTCATCTCGGTTTCGATCTTCGCGATCTCGGCCTCGCGCCCACCCGCGGCGGCGGCCTGGACGGCGTGATAGATGGCGCCGCGAACGAAATTCCGCTCGCCGTCCTGCTGAAGCTTCGCTGCGAACCGCGCGGTACCCTGGCGGCTGTCGGTGAAGGTGATGAGCTGGCGTCCGTCGAACGGCAGGCGCTCCTCGCCGCCCCGGGCAGGCGACGCCTCCAAGAGCTGTGGCACGGCGTTGCCGAGCAGGAAGGGCGCGCCGAACCGTGCCGGGCGGAACAGGTCCGCCGCGGACGCGTCACGTCGGCATCCACAAGCCGGGCATTCGCCGTCGTGACACAGCCCCACCGGCAGCGCGCCCTGCGCTTCGCCGTCGAGCAGGCGCGACTGCGTCCCGTCGAGCCAAGCACGCTTGGCATCGGGATGCGCGGGATCGACGATGAGCCGCCGTGCCAGCGCGATCGCCGCATCATCTCCGTCTTCTCCGCCATCGCCGTCCCCGTCACCCTCGGCCACTGGCGGATCGATGTCCTGGCTGAACTCGTCAACGTCCTCCAGAGTCCGGCAGGCGCGCAAGGTGCCGTCCTCGGCCTCCTCGGCCATCAGCAAGGGCACGCCGCAGTCGGTGCAGGCGACGATCTCGAAGGCCGGCGTGTTGCAGTGCGGGCAGCGTTCCGTCTCGTGTGCGAACACGGCGCCATAGCGCCACGCAGGGGTGTCGAGAGGCGTCCCGTCACGCCCCGGGCAGCCCGGATTCACGCAGGCCCGGAAGCCGGCCTGCGCCCGGTGGAACAGGTGGAGGCGCAGCGGCAGGAAGGGATGCCCGCCGGCCCGTGCGCGTCCCGCCTGCTCGATCATGGCGAGCGCCCTTTCCCGGCGCGCCGCGTCGTCGCCGGCTCGGCCCGGTGGCCGAGCACGATGCCGGCGGCATCGCTCAGCTTCATCGGCGCATCGACAAGGCGGCGGCGAAGATCGCGCATCGCCGGATCCGCCGCCAGCCGGGCGAAAGCCTCCTCCGGCGGCAGCGCCGCGAGATCCGCCGGGGAGCCCGCGTCCGCGTCGAGCAGCCGCGGCAGGTCGGGCACTGCGCGTGCGCCGGTGATCACCAGAACCCGATCCTCCGGAACCCCGGCCAGATCGGCCAGAAAGCGGCGCAGCCGTCCTTCGACCTCCGGTCCTTCGCCGATCGTCGCCGACGTCGCGACGAAGCGCACCTCGGTTCCGTCAACGCCGAATGCCTGCATGACCCGGCGCAGCAAAAGCGCCAGCTCCGCCGCCTGCGAGCCGATGTAGGTGTGCGCCTCGTCAAGCACGATCCAGCGCAGCTTACCCCGCGACTTGGCGAGGATCGGCGCGTCCTCGGTGCGGACCAACATGTATTCCAGCATGGTCACGTTGGTGACCAGGATCGGCGGGGGGGCCTGGCGCAGCCGCTTGCGCGAGAGAACCTCGGAAGGACGGCGCCGCTGCTCGTCCTCTTTCGTCTCATTCGGCGTCTCGCCGTTGTAGAGACAGAAGCGCACCCGTCCGTCGAACCCGTGTGTCCAGTCGGTCAGGCGGTCGCGCTGGCTGTTGATGAGCGCATTCAAAGGGTAGAGGAACAGCGCCTGCACGCCGGTCAACGCGCCGCCCCCAGCCGCCTGCCGGGCGAGGTCGTTGAGAATCGGGATAAGGAAGCACTCCGTCTTACCCGACCCCGTGCCGCTGGCGACCAGCACCGAGCGTGGCGGATCCTCCGCGAGGCGCCGCCAAGCCTCAAGCTGGTGCGTGTGGGGGCGCCAGGTCTTGCCGAACCGGTAGGGTTCCCGGTCCGGGTCGGGGCGCTCCATGCCCTCGCCATCGAGGATCCGGACAAGCAGCGGGTCGAGCAACCCGCCAGCAAGCTCCTCCATCGTGCGATCAGCCGGCTGCCAACCGAATGCGGCCTCGAGAACCGGGTCGGCGAGGTACGAGTCACCCAACCCGGGGAAGTGGACAAGCTGGTGGCGCAGGTGTTCGCGCAGGGGCTCCGACGCGAGGCCGCTCTGGCTGATCACTGCATAGGCGGAGCGTTCGGCGAGGGCGGAAAGCAGGCTGTTGAGGGAGGTCTGCATCAGTCGCTCCAGGACGGGATCATGTCCGGTTCGGATAGGGTGAGGCCGAGGGCAAACGCATAGGCGTCGTCGAACCACTCGGGATCGAAGGCGCGGCACAGGCGCAGCGCACGGAGCGTACCGCCGCCGACGCGGGTTCCCGCAGCCGCGATGCGGGCGGCGGCGAAGGGAGCGTCGAGCACAGGGCGAACCGACTCCGGCAGGTCAAGATGCTCCTGCGGAAGCCCAGTGACCGTGTCGCGGAAGTCGGGACAGACCGGCCACTCCGGCCCGTCGTTCCGGCGCCTGACGGCCATGCGCAGGTCGGCCAGCCGCGCGGCCACGGAGTTCCGAACGAAGGGCACGCGCAAATGGGCCAGAGTGCAGTCGTCGACCCGCGCCCGTCCCAAGTGCTCGCGGACGAGAACCGAAGTGCAGCTCAGGGCTGGATGCTCCTCCTCCACCTGCACCAGGGTGGCGTCCACGACGCGCGCGGCGAGGGAATGCGCAGTTTCCTCAGCCTGCCCTCCCGTAGTCAGAAGCGTAATGAGGCCGCGCTCGACCGTGGCGAAGGCGCGCAGCCAGGAGCGGATTGGCAGTGCTGCCCACAGGAACGGCAACTCGTCCTGCATGGCAAGGATACTTCCGACCAGGGGGGCGGGTGCGCGAGCCAAGAAGACAAGCAGAGCCTCCGGCCGCTCCGACAGGCGCTGCAGTACGTTCAAAGTGGCGAACGGGAGACGCCCCTGGATCGTTTGCAGCCATCGGTCGACTTCCTGCCAAGCGTGGTGCATCGGATCGGCAGTCAAGGTGTCGAGCAGCCTACAGAGCGCCTCCTGCCGCTCGTTGTAATCAGTGATGCGGCTGATGGCGGAAAGACTATTGGCAGTCACCGGCTGCTCGGTCCCACCTCCCGTGAAGGCCGTGAGTTCGGCCAGCGGCACGGTGCGCGGCCGGAAGCGGTGTCGGCCACTCACACGGCCGTAGATCAACCACGACCCCGGCGTGCGGCCATTCTTGCGGAACAGCCAGGACGGGGGATCCGTCCTCACCCGGCTGCCCGACCGGCAGGGGCTCCTCGGGCGTGCCGGGGTCGGCGAACGGCCTGCAGACGAGTTCGATATCCGCGCGGTCGGCCTTGTCAAGGGTAGCAAGGCCATCTTTACCGATGCCGACCCGTTCGCCCTGGATCGTAAGCTCCAGGTCGACGCGGCTCACATGCACCGGAGCGCTCTCGATGCCTGCGCAACGGACGAAGAGTTGGACAACGGCATCCAGCTCCTGCGACGCTGCCAGCAGGTTCAGCAGCGATGCACGCAGCGTCGCCAGAGAACAAGCCCCTGGAAGCGGTGCCTTATCCAAAGCCGCCGCTCGTCGGGAAGGTCGGGCGCCCTCAGCCATCCGAAGATCTCGGCGTCGCCTCCGGGATCGGCGAGCGCGCGCACGCCGTGGAGCTGGTCGAGATGCAGCCGTGCGCGTGGCGGCATCCAGCGCCCGCGCGCATCGATGAACCCGCCCCCGCGCACCGGGAAGTGCAACAGGCAGCACACGTCACCCTGCCCCTGCCAGGACGCGACGACGGACACCCTGCTCGGCGGCTTGCCACTCGTCAGAAGGCGGATGGCCGTTCCGCCATCCTTCCGGTCGACCATGTGCTCCACGCCCGAGCCAAGCTCGGTTCGTTCGACGCGCAGTTCGGCGTCGCCAAACCCCTCCAGCAGCAACCGCCCGCTGCTGGCCCCCTCAGGCTCCGTCCGCACCCGCGCGGTCTCCGGCAGCACGGCGAGGCGGAGGCGGTCCAGCGCCTCTTCCGCCCGTACGAGAACGATGTCGAGGAGCCCCAGTGGCCACGAGCCGTCGTGAGGAAGCGGACGCCAGGGACCGCCGCGCGCCGGCCTCCAGCGGAGGTCGCCGACGGGCACCGGCCTGCCCGACGCGGCCGGGCCACCGCTCATCTCCAGCAGGAGCGGCCGGCCGACCACGGTCAGGGGGGCCGCGACGTCCCATGCTGGCGGTCGCCCCTCGACGGTCAGGCGGCTGCGCTCTTCGTCCTCGCTGCGCGTCCGGAAGACAATGGAAAGCCCATCCCCGCCACCGCCTGCCCAACGAACGGTCCCGGTGATCTCGTGGAGCGTGAGGTCCGTCCCGGCGACAGGTCCCAGCGCCCGCACCGTGGCCCCATCGGCGGGAACCAAATCCGCGCCTCCTCGGCAGGCAACATAGAGGCGCTCCTTGCGGTGCGCATGCTGCCGCCGCCGACCAACCGGAGCCTCGTCGGCTCGACGTCATCGTCCGCGGCGTCGAAGACGAGCGGCGGCTGCACCGCCGGTTCGCCGCCGCGCGACGCGAACGTGTACACGGTGGGCGCCGTCCACCCGAAGGCTGAGCGCGGCCGGCGCTTCGAGCGGCCAAGCGACCATCCTCCGCGCCGCTGAGAGCGGCTCGACACGCCACTCCTTCCGGTCCGCGCCTTCGGCCTGCAAAAGGGCGAGTGGGCTTGGCACGAGACCTTCCAGATCGCCGGCCGCGCGTAGCCGGGCGCGCGTGGCGGTTCCGGGAAGCGCCTCCAGCGGGACCGGGCCGCCGCGGGACAGGATGCCATCCATGGTGAAGGCCAGCATCGGCCGCCACGCCGCGCCGTCGTTCACCAGGATGCGGCCGACCAGAGCGTTCAGACCGGGAGCGCGGCTGCGAAGGGCCACAGTCTCGCGGATCAGCCCGGCGAGCAGGCCGCGTGCCGCGTCGTCGTCGACGGGCAGCGGCAGTTCGTCCCGCCACCGCGGCGCGTTCGCGTCAAGCCAAGCGACGGCGTCGGCAGCCGGCACGGAAGCGGGTATTCCATCGCGCCGGCACAGCACCGCGGCGAGC
Source organism: Azospirillum sp. INR13 (assembly GCF_015390205.1). NCBI lineage: Bacteria > Pseudomonadati > Pseudomonadota > Alphaproteobacteria > Rhodospirillales > Azospirillaceae > Azospirillum > Azospirillum sp. INR13. The sequence goes on along the minus strand of NZ_VUOI01000016.1, from coordinate 44,236 downwards.
AGTTCGCCGATCAGGGCATGGACCTCCGGCCGGCGGAAGCTCGCCGGCAGAACGTGGGCGTGCTGCTCCGACAGGCGCCGCCCCAGCTCCGCGTCGGGACCCAGGCGGTCAAGTTCGCCGAGCACCCGACGCAGGTGGTCCGTCAGCCTGCCCTTGCCGGCGGCGAGCAGGCCGAGGGGAAGCCCGCCCTCCAGGACCAGGGTCAGCAGGAACTCGCGGCCATGGGCCGAGCGACGCAGGTCCCGCTTCCAGAACGCGAGGCCCCGCGTCGTCAGCGCGCTCGCCGTCTGCCAGTCGTAATCGGTTCCGAGGTCGTGGAACACCGGCTCCCACCCCCAGGCGCTGCCGTCATAGCGGCGGCGCCACCACTCCGCGGTGAAGAGGCAGAACAGGGCGGCCAAGTGGCGCTCTGCCGACGCCCCCGCGATCCCGGCTTCAGTCAGCCGGCTCGTCAGCGCTGCCAGCTCCGCGTCGGTGCAGCGGTACGCGTGGAGCGGGCGCCCGTCCGGTTCGGCGAGGGAGCGCTCCGAGAGGAACTCATCGTTCAGCCAGCGCATGGCGAGATAGTCCGCTTTGCTCACGGTCGGCAGCTCCCTTCGGGATTATCGTTCTTGTCCGTCGATCCTCGGGCCACCCGCTTCCTCCTGCCTCCGTCAGGTCCAGCGGGAGCTTGGGCTGTGACAGTCCCTCCCGAAGGTCGCCTTCCGGCTCGTTTCCTCGTGGCACGGAGAGGCGATATCTTTGCTGTCGTACGGCATCACACGATCTCCAGCTCGGTGACGTCCTCAGCGGCGTCCAAATCGACGGCGTCCTGCTCGGCCTCATCCGTTCCCGTGTTCGTCCACGATGGCCTTGCCCATGGCCGCAGAGACGACTCCCGCGAGCGCTGCAATGCGCGCCTCGAAGAAAGCGTCGAAGTCGTCGTTGCGCAGGTGAACCGGGTCTATGAGGTGGGTTCGCAGGATCTCGTCCAGCGCATCGGGGCTGATTCCCTGCCGCTGCTCGATCCGCCTCAGGTAGGCCGAGGGCGCGTCGCCACCGATGGCGATGTTCGAGGCCTTGGAGAGCGGCGTCTTGTTCACGATGGAGTCGAAGACGCCCGGCGGGATCCCCTTCTTCCTGCACCAGCTCTGCGGAAAATGTGATGGATGTCGATCTTGTCGTTGAAGAAGGTCATCAGGTCCGTTGGGCGGCCGTTGATGAAGTCGCGGCAGCCGGAGCGCATCAGTAGCGCGTGAATTCCCTTGTAGGCGGCGGAGATGCGCGTTCGCAGCGAGCGCAACCGGTCGCGCTGGAACAGCGCCTCGTCAATGGAACGCGGATGGCCGGCGAATCCGGATAGCCAATCCACCAGTTCCGGGACGTCACGGGCAAGGCGAGATTCCGTGCTCGATCCGTAGAGTTCACCCAGCGTCACCGACCAGAACCAGCGGGACAGCTTCTCCTTCGTCGCGGCCGTCTGCGCCGGCTTACCGAGAATGGCGAAGGTGGCGGCGAGCCCGACGATCTGCGGCGGATAGGGCACGTCGCGGTGCCAGATGATCTTGTGCTCGTTCAGGAAGCCGGCGGCCTCGACGAAACCCCGCTCCACAGCGTCGGCGTGCTTGCGGTAGGCGTGCAGGGGCAGCCCGAGCAGCGCGTCGCGGTTGCAGCTCACCCGCGGCAATTCCTTCGCGTCGGGCCGGGTCCTTGGTCTTCGCCAGCTCCTCGGCGCGGGCGAGCCGCACCTCGCGCGTGTGCAGAAGGGTGCAGGCCTGGAGGAAGTCGGTGCTGGCAATCTCGGCCAGCACGTCGCGCCGGTTGGGCGAGCCGATGAGGCGGGCGCGGCGTCCGGGTGTCGCCTTGTCGGCGGGACCGGCCCAGTCCTCCCGCAGGTCGAAGCCGCTGGCCGCGTAGATGGCGGTGACGAGTTCGAAGGCGTCGAGCTTCTTGCCGCCGACGTTCACCTTCTCGAACACCAAGCAGATGGCCTCGCGGCTGTTGCTGCGGTCAAGGCGGATGATCGGCATCTTGTAGCGGGTGACGCGGGTCGACGACCCCGCGGTCGAAGTCGCGTTCGAGGTCGGAGACGTCACGGCCGCGCGCCTTCCAGTAGTCGCGCCAGTCGTAGAACCAGTTGCGGCTATCGAAGATGCAATTCAGCGGGAAGGCGTCGTGCTCGAACTGTCCCTCCGGCGTGGACAGGTCGAGCACGATCTCCTTGCCGAAGTTGCGGCGGACGATCCTGTCGGCAGGGACGCCGATGATCGCGTCCTCGAACTCCATGCCCGCGGCAACGGCCGCCTTGATGTCCAGGAAGTAGAAACGCTCGACCTCCGTTCCCTTGGGCGTACGGGTGCGGACCGGCGTCGTCGAGCGCGTCGCCTGGTACAAGGAGGTGACCCGCTGTTGCCCATCCAGCAGCAGTTCCGTCGGCCGCACGTCCTTGGCCGGGACTCCGGCCAGCAGGCGGGGCTTGAACTCGATTTCACCGCCGGTCTCCAGCGTGAGCAGGGCGCCCACCGGGAAGCCCTTGGCCACCGAGGCGACAAGACTGCGTACGTCGGAGTCGCCCCAAACATAGTCACGCTGGAATTCGGGGAGCTGGAGGCGCCCCTCCTCCGCCCAGCGGAGGATATCCTTCAGGTCTTCCTTGGTGGAGTCGAACATCAGTCTGCCTTGCTGGTTGCGAAGGACCGGGGCCGATTCGCCAGAGCGCCTCGCAGAGAAAATCGAGGATGGCCGTTCAAAGAGACGTTCGCTTATCGAGCCACTGTGTCGCACGCTCTCGCGAGGCTCAGCGAAACGGAAGGGGGGTGGTGGGGAAGACTGGAAGCGGTGCTCCCCTTCACCGGAGCGGCGTCTACTGTTGGATCGGCCGATCTCGCAGTGTTATGCGCGAGCGGCGTGTGACGGTCGTTCCCACAGGCATACCTCACTCCCCACTTTATCTTTCGGGGTACGGTAACGAGGAAACTTGGCCAAATCCAGCAACACCGCAGATTGAACCGCAGATATCTTCGCCTCGCATACTGCGATATGCAGCAGCGTCAGGAAACCGGTGCGTTGAACAGCTTCGTTCCGCTCCTCGTCAGTTGCAGCAGGTGGCATCAGCGCGTCCCGGAACAAGCGCTGCTTGCGGTTCAATAGAGCGTTGAGATTGCGGCCGAAGGCCGCGCACCCTTCCCGCAGCACCGCCATGGGGATGTGAATGTGCACCGGCCGCGTCTGGCTGATGCGCAGCACGCGGCCGGTGCACTGGTCCTCCACCGCCGGGTTCCACCAGCGCGAGAGGTGGACGACGTGGTTCGCCCGCGTAAGCGTCAGGCCGACGCCGCCGGCACGCGGCGACAGGATCATGGCGTCGAAGCCGTCGGGACCAGCCTGGAACCGGTCCACCCGCGCCTGGCGGACGCCGCCGGCCACCTGCCCACTGATGATCATCGGCGGTGCGGCGAGCCGGTAGCGGCGCTGGATAACGCCGGCCAAGCGGGCCTGCATGGCCAGATCGTCCAGGAAGACCAGGGCGCGCTCGCCGCTCGCCGCAACCGCGTCGAGCGCCGCGAAGGCACCTTGGAGCCGCGCCGACGCGGCGATGAACGCGTCGTCGGATTGCGGGACATCCGGATCCGGGTGGAGCAAGATGGCGCGCAGCCGTTGCAGAGCTTCCAGCACGGCGCCGGGCTTGTCGTCGCCGCGGGCGGCGGCGATCACCTCCTCGTACGCGGTACGTTGGGGCGCCGGCATCGGTGTTTCCCGCACGTCTTCCCAAGGGACCGGTAGGTCCGGCAGTCGGTCCTGCTTCAGCCGGCGGGCGGCGGCGAGGTCGTTCATGGCCGCCAGTGGTCTCGACGGTGGCCGGGACGGGGACGGTCGTACCATCCACCTCCACAGGCACCGATGGGCGGCCGGCGCCGATGGCGTCCTCCACCCGCGCCCGCAGGACATGGACATCCTCCAGGGACAGGGGGGTATCGTCCGGTCGCCGACGACGATGCCGGACGGGCCTCGGCACGAGTCGGAGCGGGATCCATCCGGTCCCTCTCTCCCCGCCCCAGCTCCGCCGTCGCCAAACCAGTCCGTAGGATCAAGCGCGATCCCGGGCACCACCCGCGGCTTCCACAGGCCAAGCCCGACGACGGGGTCGGCGTAGGAGGGGGTCGCGCGGAACACCGCCTCGTCGCGACGATGACGCAGTCCTCGCCGGCCGCGAACGCATCCTCGGATCGGCGGCGCATCGTCGATGCCGAGCGAGCTGTGCGAGACGAAGGTCCGCACCCCCATCGTCCGCAACAGCACCCCCAGACGCTCGACCTTGCCGCGGCTGTCGCGAAAGACGAGCCGCTTCTCACCACGATGCACCCGCGATAGCATCATCGCCGCGTTCTCCAACTACCCGACATGGTCGAGCATCACGTCGCCTCCGACCGGAGGGACGGGCTGTCCGACGACGGCCCCGCCATCGCCGCGGGTCAGCTACGCCAGGAGAGCGTCGGGGTTTCCTACGATGGCCGACAGCCCGATGCGCTGGATCGGACGGCCGGCGATCCGCCCTAGCCGTTCGGCCACGGCCAGCAGGTGCCAGCCGCGGTCGTCCCCGACGAGGGCATGCAGCTCGTCGACCATCAGCGCGGCGCCACCGGCGAGCGTTTGCCATGCCCGCCGCACCGATCACAAATAGGACGAGGCTTGGCCTGGGCGTCAGTCGCGCTGCTGGGCGATAACGGTCAGCGCCGCGCGCGCGTGCGCGCTCAGGTCGCTATCGGCCGCCCGCGCGAGGACCGCCGCAGCTGCGGCCGCGCGCGCCGCGTCCCGGGTGCCCTCGACCCCGTCGATAAAGCGGTGACCGGCGGCGGCGGCGGACCAGCCGCACCCGCGCCACGACCGCCAGAGCGTGAGCGTCCAACGGCCGACGCGGGCGGTCTCGCCGGGAAACAACCCGCTGCTAGTCTCGGTCCAGATCCCCCCCCCTCCCTCCCGCGCACAGCCACGGACCGCGATCTACGGAAGGATATGGTCCAACGATGAGGAGGACGAAGGCTTCGGTGCGGAGGACCATTGAGGCTGAGGTCCAGGCGCTGCGAAGTGAATCCATCCCAGTGGCGAGGCAATATCCGCCTAACCATGCAGGGCCGCGCGGCCGCTTCCTGTAGTCGGACGCCGCGTCGGCACGCGAGCGGACGCCAGCGGTTTGACCGTGTCCGCCGCCCCCGCCGCGCCACCATCCGCCACGTCCGACTGCCTTGTTGGTAAGCGCGGGCCAACGCATTCAGGGACAGCGCGACGAGCACCAGGGCGGCGTTCACGGCGGCCATGATGCCGAGGCTGGGGGCCATTGGAGCGAGGTGCTCCTTCTCGGCTTTGTTCCTGCTTGGCGCTGCCGCGAGAGCCCCGAAAACCGTCCGTCGTGCAGAATGTGATGTCGACCGGTCACGTCAGTCTGAGGTGCAGGTTGTCTGCAACGAGCGCGGCGGCTTGGCCGAGGGATACTCTTTCCAGCGTCGTGAAGGGCAACTCCATGGGCGTGATGACATCCATCCAAAGCGCAGCGAAGAGGCCGGCAATCTTCCTGCTGAGCGTGTTGTCGTGCATCCGTCCCGCACCGCCGCCCAGGGCCTATCGCATCATAACCACCGCCGAATACAACGCTCGCCCGGGTTGCAGGTGCCCCCTTTCGAAGGGCCGAGCCTGCCAACGGACTGTGATACCGTATGGGGAAGCAGCAGCTCAGCGTCGGAGCGATACTGTGGCTCGAATTATGGGGGAAGCGTGGATAACAGAATTGAGCCCTTGTCCGCGTCCGGCCAGAATCGCGACGACAAGGTATCCCCCGAAGCCGAAATTGGCGATTCTGGTGTGCACAGCGGAGCGACCCGGTTGACTTCTGGTGAAGCGAGTCCAACACTCACGGTGACGATACCCCGCCTGAATCGCCACCCTTCATGGGTCCACTTTCTCGCCTCAGTGACCCGCCTTGTGGACGCGCACGACTGCGCGCGGCAGGTCGGCGCCCCGCAGGTAATCGCGCCGTCCGAGCAGCGCCCCGGCCTGGACAGCGGCGTGTTCCCGACGGTGGCGTGGCGGCTTCTGGAGTGGCTGCGCGACCGCGAAACGGAAGGGGCGCTCGATTACACGGACATCACGCCTTTTGTCGACGACATCGCTCCGCTTTTCGGTCTCGCGGCGACAGACGTGCAGTACATCGCCACCCTGCTGGCCACGCCGACACTGCTGCGCTACGCTGACCGGCCGGACGCCGAGGCGAGCACCTTCCAGGTCAAATCGACCAGCGACACCGCGCTCCTCGACAAACAGCGCCGCGGCCACGCTTACCGGCTGACGCGGGTCGGGCGCGAGGCGATCGGCTTCGCCGGCGGCTACTTCAAGTGGATCCACGCCAGCGCCGAGGCCCAGAAACTGCTGATCGACCTGCGCAACGGCGAGTACCTGTCGTTCCGCTCGATGGCCCAGCGTCTGATCACGCGCATCCGCTCGGAAAGCCTGGAGGTGCTGCGCGCCATTGAGCGTCCCGAGGTCGATGAGATGCGCACCATCTACCTGCGCGACGCCAAGAAGTTCACCGCCACCATTACCGAGGTCCGCAAGGTCTTGGACGATGTGCAGAACGAACTGCTGCGCCCCGAGGTGCGCGAGGACATCGACTCCTGGAGCGCCGGCCAGCGGGCCGAGGACGCGGTCACGGTGTCGGACATGAACGAGCTGATCCGCATCGCCTTCTCGGCCCTGCGTACGCTGCAGATGCGCCTGTCCACCTTCACCGTCGACGTGCAGAAGCGCGACCGCGCGCTGGTCGGCCTGATCCGTTTCGACAGCATCGCCAAGGGCTTGTTCATGCTGCCCGACACCGACGTGCGCAGCGCCGCGGATTACCTGGCGGGCGTCCTGGCGGGCGCCGGCCCGTTGCTGCCGGATCTGGTGGCCTTCGCGCCGGCGCAGTTGGAGCGCACCATCAAGATCCAGCGCCGGCACGAGAAGAAGCCCCCTGGCTTCCGGCGGATCGGCGTGCCTGTGGTCGTGAAAGACCGCCTCGACACCTTCGTGGAGCGCAACCGCGCGCTGCTGCTCGACATGCTGGGCGAGGGACCGGTCTCGCTGACGAAGCTGATGGAGGATGACCGCATCGACTTTCAGGACCTCCAGTACATGGCCGAGGCGGCATCGCTGCTGGTCAGCCCGCTCATCATGCTCCACGACGACCCGAAGATGCGCATCCGCATAGGGCTTGGCGACTGGACGACCTGGACGTTGCCGGACGGGTGGGAGATGAGCGGCCGCGAACTGATCATGCGGTATGAGCCGCCCGGCTCCAAGGACGGTGTAAAGAGTAAGGGGAGAGCAGCATGAGCGGGCTGATTGACTATGAGCGCCTCGGGCGCGTCAGCGACTTGCTGAAACGGCAGCGGATCATCCGCTCTGCGGCGCAGGAAGGCCGCGTCCGGGACATCGAGATCGAAGCCTCCGAGATCCTGCGGAGCCTGCGTGACGACGAGCGCGAAGCGCTGGATGCCCTGCTACGCGGCGGCGGCTGGGAGTTGCAGGAGTATGACGACGCGATGCCGGGCGTCGCCTCCCGCGCCCGCGTCTGGGTTCTGATCCGCGACGCCGAAACCCGCGAGGGATCGCCGCTCAGCCTGGAGCCCGCTTGGCTCCGGCTGGCGCTGCGGTCCAACGAGACCCGCGCCACGACGATCTACTGGTTCATGTTCATCTGGCTCCAAACGCTCTCCTTCCTCTACGAGCGGATCAACCGGCCGGTCTCTGCGGTGTCTGAGTACGTCTCCGGGATTATCGACCGCGACGAATTGGAGGAGCGCATCCAGGAGCGTCTCGACGAGATCCGCGCGCTCGGCGACCGGGTGATGGTCGCCGGCCCCCAGGAGGGCGACGCCACTGAACGGCAGCGTCTGCCCATCGCCCAGACGCTGCTCGCCGGCGAGGACGGGCACACCCGCGCCTCCGACATCCGCCGCCGCGTCGGCGCCTTCCTCAAGGTGATGGAGGACGGCTTCATGATCGAGCGCATCGCCTCCGACGCGGGCTCGGAACGCTACCGGCAGACGCTGCTCGGCGCCGTGCAGATCAACCAGAGTTACAGCAGCGGTCTGATCCATCTAGTCCCGGTCGAGCAGACCCTGGCGGAGATGGACCGCCGTCTCGCTGCTGAGACTGCACCCGGCGACACCGCCGACGCCGCCTAGCTGGCCGATCCGACGCCCGGCATCCCCACCGAAAGATCCCCCCATGGCCCTGATTTCCCGCTGGCAGGTCTCGAACTTCCTCGACAGCGCCAAGCGCCCGTCCTGGACCCCCGACTTCATCGGGGAGACCTTCGACTTCGGCGGCCAGCCGTCGGCCGTGGTCATGGACAACGGCAACCGGCAAGACCTCAGTGGCTGACGCCATGCTGTGGGTGCTGTCGCTGGACCAGATGCTCCAGGCCAACACCGCCGGGCGCTTGGCTCCGACGTCATCCGGCGCCTTCAGCCACATCCGCGTCGAGTTCGTGATTCCGTCAAGCGCGGACAGCGACCTGTTCGCGACCATGGGAGAGCGCGTCGCCGGAGAGCACCACGTGTTCGGCATCTACGCCAACCGTGAGGCGGCGAGCAACGACCCGGCCAAGTTCAGCGTCGAGCGCAAGTTCTACACCTACAAGGGGGTCCTGGAGGATGTTCCAGTCCACTGCGAGATGATCGACGACGGCTCGGTGATGAAGTCCATCCTGCCGGACGACGAGTTCCTCGACAACCTGCCGCCGGGCAGCCTCGTCCACAAGGTGAGCGACTGGCGGGTGCGCGTGGATGAGTTCATCCCGTGGCAACAGGTCAAGCAGATGGTCGAGTACCAGAAGCGCGGCGGCGGCGACAAGGCGGCCAGTTTCTACAACGTCGAGCCGCGGCCGAAGGAGTCCTTCGACCAAGCGTTCTTCCGCCTGCACGTGGCTCCCGAGATCCTGAGCGGCGTCATCGAGGAGAGCGACGGCGACAAGGGAGTGCAGGACGTGACCTTCGAGAGCGGTCTGGTGGACCAGGCCAACGAGGTGGTACGCGCCAAACTGGCGACCGAGGATAAGAAGCGCCGGCTCGATCGTCTGACGGCGGGCCGCCTGGAGTTGGACGGCATTGCCCGCGCCGCCCAGGATCTGCTGAAGGCCCGCAAGGACCAGATCGACGTCATCGGCCGTCACAGCACCAACCTCAACCTCGCCCGGCTGATCCTGGAGAGCGGCAAGATTCCGGGCATGCCGCTAGCGGCCAGCCAATTGAGGAAGATCGCCGACGACGCGGTGCCCGGCACGCGAGTCCCGGTGCCGGAGATCCTGCGGCACATCTGCTTTGACGGCACTGTCCGCGTGCACGCCGGCCTCTTCGAGGCGTACAGCATCCCGACTCGTAAGGACATGGAAAGCGACCGCGCCTTGCGGAATGCGTTGTTCACGTCCTGGCCGGCGCCGTTCCGAAGCGACAACCGCGCGGCGGACCTCGCGTTTTTCATGCGTCCGTCGCACGATGAGGTGATCAGAAGCCGCAACGCGGCGTTCGTGGAGGACGTTCAGCGGGTTCTATTCGCCCAGTGCCCTTTCCCGGTGCGCCGCCGTTTCGAGTTCCTGCTGCACGACCTGCGCCGTGCCGAGCGGGGAATGGAGCGACCTTCAGGACTCGCTGAATAGCAAACTCCGTCTCATCAACACCATCGCGGAACGTCTCAACAACTTCGAGGCGCTGGAGAATGCCTTCGTCGCCATGAAGGCCAGCGGCCTCTTCGCGGACGCAGACCTCGATGCGCCGCGCGCCCTGAAGGCCAGGCTTGAACGGGATAAGGCTGAGGCCGAGCGGGCACGCGACGATCACACCACGAAAATCGCCGATTTCCGGGCCAAGAAGCGGACTTACGACGCCGTTGTCGCTGAGTTCGGGAATGAAGACTTCGACCTGCGTGTGGAAATGCTGACGCAGGCTGCCGACGATGCCGAGCAGAAGGCCGGAGAAGCCAGCGAGACACTCACGCAGGCGACGGCCGCCCGCAAGGACGGGGAAGCACGGCTGGACACCGCGAAAACGGTATGCTATGCCGCGAGAACCGCTTACGAGACCTTCGCCAAGCAAGCAAGCCACCTCGACCAGATCGAAGACGCGTTCGGAGTGGAGCGCCCGCCCGGTGCCATCGCGCAGGGCATAGCCGATGATCTTGCCACCGCCAAGGCGGACCGGACGCACGTCGGCGCCATGCTGGTGAAGGCGCGCGACGAGCACAGGGTGGCCGAAGCGGCGATCGCCAAGGAGCAGCGGGACCTCGACACGGCGCTGGCCGGCTTGGCGGAGATGGCCGAACTGGTGGAGGCCGACTTGGCGTTCCGGGAGCGCCTGCCCAACCACGATCCGCTCACGTTTGAGGAGGATGTGGCAAAAACGATCGGCGACCTGCAAGGGCGCCGGTCCTTGGCCGAAGCGGAACGTGGCCGGCTGCGAACGCTTGCGGAAGCGTTGGCAGCCTTTACGGAGCGCGCCGGATCGACCGATCCCACCGGCTGGCTTCTGGAGAAGGGACTGGAGCGCGAGCGCCTGCTCGCGACGGAGCGCGAGACGCGCGCGGCTCTGGAGGGCGCGCAGGAGAAACTGACCGCCCTGGAATCGAGCCCAACGGCACCGAGCGCCACCGACGCTGCGGTGCGCAAAGCCATGGTTGCGGCTGGCCTCCATGACGGCGCCACGCCTTTGCACCAAGCCATCACGGACCGCGAGCCGGACGCGAATAGGCGCCGGGCCTTCCTGTCGCAGTTCTCGGCGCTGCTGTTCGCGCCCGTCTTTGCCAATCCGGAGCACGCCGTTGGGGTGGCGACGGCCCTGGCCGCGCGCGACATTCCGATGCCGGTTTTCCTGATGGACGACGTCGACCGGCTGGTGAGTGGCGGCACTCTGCGCACCACGGTATCCGGCGCTCTGTACCACGGCGTGGTGGCCGGCATAACCTCCCGCAAGGTCGAGGCCGTCCTCGATCCGGCTCGCCTTGAGCAGGAGAAGGCTGACCTGCGCGCCGAGATCGCTTCCCTGGCGCAGACGTGCGAGCGGCTCCTGGGAGAGATCGAGACCCTGTCCCCCGAGGGGCCGCTGCTCACCCTCGCGCGCGCCGCCCAGAACGCCGTCGCCGAACGTGCGATTGACCGCGTGCGCGGGCTGGATGAAGCCATTGCCGCGCTGCGCGAAGAGGAGAGCAAGGCCGAGGCGCTGAGGACGCAGGACAACCGTCGCCTGGCGCGCGAGGCCGCCGCCTACCGGCGGCGCGGCGGCGATGCGGCGGTCGCGGGCCTCAAGGCCGCCGCGGAAGCCGCCAGCGCGGCTCTGCGCTCCGCCAGGACCGCCATGGATACCGCGGCGGCGGCCATCGAATCCTGGACCAACCAGCATCAGGACGCGCAGACGCGCGTCGAGCGCGGGATGGAGTTGAAGCACTGGATCCCCACCGCGGAGAGGGCGCAGGCGTTCCTTGACGCCGGCGGCCGTCAGCGGGTGCGCGCGCTGCACGATGCGCTGACGGACGCCGAGGGGACGGTGGCGGCGGACGATCGCGACCTTCGCGCCCTCGTTCTGGCCGAGCAGCAGCATCGCCATGCGGCTGCGACCGCCGCGGCGGAGCGATCCGCAGCGCAGTCCCGCAGCGACGCCTGGGTCAGCCGGCTCGAAGAAGCATCCTCCTTCCTAAAGGACGGCGGCATCGACTTTCTCGATCACGAGGCCGCTACCGCCGCCAGCCTGCGACAGACCGTTGCTTCCCTTGATGCTCGCCTGCGCTTCGACTTCGAGAGCGCCGCGAAGTTCAAGGAAACCACGGACGGCGCCGTCAACCAGGACCGCGTAGCGCACGCGCGCCTCAAGTCCGAGGTTGCCGATCTGGAGCGGTCCATCGGCGAGAAGAGCGCCTTCATCGAAGCCCACAAGGAACGCAAGGAGGTCCTCCAGGACTATTGCCGCGACATCGAACGGACGGTGCACGCCATCACCAGGGAGATCGAGAACAACACCCTGATCATCCAGGAGATCAAGAAGGAGACGAGCATCGACCTGGCCTCCATGGCTGGCCCGTCGCCCAGCAGGACGGTTCCAGCGGAGATCCAGGAGGCCATCGACCTGCTGGAAAACCGGTTGGAGGCCGATGGCGCTCCGGAAGATCAGGACGCCGTGGTCAACGCCTATGACAGGATTATCGAGATCGTGCGCGGCTTCGGCTTGAAGAACGCGAACGCCGACATTCGGCGGGTGCGTGATGCCCTGGCGGCGGCCGAGAGGGGGTATGCCGAAACCGTCGATCGCCACACCAAGGCCAGCCACCTCGACCAGTCGACGCTCGTTCGCCTGCGCGCCGCCAAGCCGGAAGAGGTTCAAGGAATCCTCGACACCATCGACGCCGGCATCGAGCGCGAGAAGCAGACCTGGCAGGAGGCCGTCATCAACGAGGAGAAGAGCCGCAACGAACTCGTCGGCATCCTCAAGGGGCTGGCGATCTCCTCGGCGGACAACCTCGCCATCATGCAGCGCGTCATGGCGCCGACGAAGGACAACGCCGGCTTCCTGATCGAGGCGAAGATCGCCGAGAACGAGCAGATCGAGAAACTGCTGAGCGACCTTGTCGAGCAGGTCGAGGTGCAGCGCAAGCGCTTCGACGAGGACACCACCGCCGGTCGCGACCACCGCCGCGAGGAGGAGTTCCGGCAGAGCCTGTCGCGCTCCGTGCGCAACCGCATCCACGAGAGCATGTTCCCCGGCGCGCGGGTCAAGGTCGTCCACCCGCTGATGCGCGAGGGCCGGCCATTCCACTTCGTCAAGCGGGGCATCAGCGGCGGCCAAGCCACGGCCTTGATGCTGCTGTGGACCATCAAGGCGGCGACCTACTCCGTCGAGCGCTCCGCCGTGAAGCGCCAGGGCGAGGCGCGCCGGCGCCTGCGCCGGGCCTCGCACAGCATCATCGTCGTGGACGGCCTGTTCTCGGACCTCTCCGATCCGCCGCTGATCCGCGAGTCGATGGAGGCGATGAAGCGGGTGCGCGGGAACTACCAATTGATCGGCCTGATCCATTCGCCGTTCTACCGCAACGACTTCGACCTCTTCCCGACCTGCCTGTTCGGCCGCAAGGTGTCAACGGTCGGCGAGGACGGCGTCGAAGGCAAGATGGTGACGATCCAGTCGCACACCCGCGACCGCGCCGGCCGGGTCGGTATCGCCGGCCTGCGGGCGCGCAACACCCTGGCCGAGGCCGCGTCCAGGGGCCGCTCGTCGGCGGCGAAGGGCGGGGCCGATGGCGAAAGTCTCGACATCTTCGACAGCGTCATCGCCAGTACGCCGCTGGGCGAGGATGAGGCAGCAACCGAGGACGTGCGGTGAGCGCACGACCCCAGGACATCGAGGCGATCCGCTCCTGGCTGCGGCGCAGCGGGGCGAGCTTCCTCAACCCCCGCGGCTTGCTGGAGCGCATCCGCGCCGCCACCGGACTACCCTCGGTCCTCACCGTCAGCAAGTGCTTGCAGGAGATGCAGCGCCTCGGCGAGGTGTCGTGCGACACCTGGGCGCGGCTGCATATTCACCTCGCCGAGGCGCCGCTAGCGCCGGCGGAGGCGGCGTGGCGGGCCAGCGTGGACGCCACGCCGGAACTGGGCGATGAAGAGCGGATAGCCTACCACGCGCTGTGGTCGGCCATCGAGGACTGGCCGGTGGAGACGCAGGCCGCCCTCATCGCCGAGATCGATGCGCTGCGCCGCGCCGATCACAGCCGTCCCTCTTACCTGCTGAGCGCGTCGGGGCGGCTGGCCTCGTCCAAACTGCTGTCGGCGCTGCCGAAGGCGGCGCTGAAGAAACTCGGCATCGATATGGAAGCCATCGATCCGGGGCCGCTGTGCTTCCTGATCGCTGGGGCCGCGGCGCCGGACGCCGTCGTTCTGGTCGAGAACCCGAACGCCTTCGAGTGCGCGCTCACCGCCACCGCCGATCTGCCGCTGTGCTGGGTCTCGGCCTACGGCTTCGGCGCCTCGGCCCTTGAGGCGGGGCAGCGCCTCGCGGACGGCATTGAGCGTCCGGCCCGCGTGGTCACTGCTGTGCGCAGCGGAGCCCCGCCAGCGCTGGTGGACCTCCTGAAGCATCCGAACCTGTTCTATTGGGGCGATCTCGACACCAGCGGGTTGCACATCTTCCATCGAGTGCGGACGCGCCTGCCGGCCATCCGCCTGAGCGCGCTCATGGGGCCGATGATTGACCTGCTCCGCTCGGGCGGCGGCCATCCGTACACATGGGCCGTCGGCAAGACCGGGCAGAGGACCTGGACCCGCGGCAACGAGGATCTCGATGCGCTGCTCACGCTTTGTGCGAGCCGCGCGGCCGACCAGGAGCACGTCGCCGAAGCAGACATCCGACAGCTTGGGGGCCTGCCTCTGGAAACATCCGCGACGGACGGTAAGGGGTGCGACGTCACATCCCTCGTGCCTTGAGCCCCCCTTTCCGCACCGCGGCCTGAACCATGCGGTCGAAGTCCGTCAACGGCGGCTTGGGGGAGATCTGGAATTCCAACGGCGCGGCATCATGCGCCTCGCGAAACATCCTCGCCACGACCCATTCCAAGTGCTTGCGCGAGGCTTCTGGCAGCCCGAACCAGTATCCGAGTGTCAATCGGCTTGAGATAGGGACCCTGGATCGGCACGGAAAAGGGACCCTGTGATCTGGCGAGGACTTGTCGTCCAGGTAGTCCATGGAGGGGACCCGCGCGTGCCGCGCAGTGCCCTCATCTGCGACGGAGCGGCACGCGTGGGGAGGCGCTGTGGACCCACCTGGGCGACATCGGGGGGGAAGTCAGGCGCGGTTCTTGAAGCGCCAGCTTTCGTTGCCGGTCTCGAGGATCTCGCAGTGGTGGGTGAGGCGATCGAGCAAGGCGGTGGTCATCTTGGCGTCGCCGAAGACCGACGGCCATTCCCCGAACGCCAGGTTGGTGGTGACGATCACGGAACTGCGCTCGTAAAGCCTGCTGATCAGGTGGAACAGCAGCTGGCCGCCGGATTGGGCGAACGGGAGGTAGCCGAGTTCGTCGAGAACGATGAAATCCATGCGTGCGAGGTGGTCGGCCAAACGGCCCTGCCGGCAGCCCGGGTTTCGGCTTCCAGGCGGTTGACGAGGTCGACCACGTTGAAGAAGCGCCCCCGGGAGCCGGCCCGGATGCAGGCCCGGGCGATCGCTACGGCGAGATGGGTCTTGCCGGTCCCGGTGCCGCCGACCAGGACGACGTTACGCTGCTGGGCGAGAAAAGCGCCGCCGGCGAGATCGCGCACCAGGGTTTCGTTGACCGGCGTGTCGTCGAAGACGAAATCGTCGATGTCCCTGGCGAGCGGCAGCTTGGCGATGGTGATCTGGTACTTGATCGAGCGCGCCTGTTTTTCGGAGATTTCGGCGGCAAGCAGGTCGCCGACCACCCGTTGCGGCTCGTGCTGGCGCTTGACGGCGGTGGCGATGAGTTCGTCGTAGGCGGCCTTCATGCCGTAGAGCTTGAGTTCGCTCATGGTGGCCAGGATCTCGGAACGCTCCATCACAGGGGTCTCCTCAGGCTGTCGTAGCGGGCGCAATCGGCGGCCGGCTCGTGCCGGAGCCGCAGTGCGTCGGAGGTCATGATCGTGATCGGCGCCGCCGGTTCCCGGCGCCGGGCCAGGATGTTGAGAATGACGGCAGCGGAATGGACGCCCTCGCGCAAGGCCTCGGCGCAGGCCGCCTCGACGGCCGGCAGCCCGTCGCTCAGCACGGCGCCGAGAATGTCCACCATCTGCCGGTCGCCGTCCTCGACGGCGGCGAGCTTGCGCCGAACGCGCTCCAGACCGGCCGGCAGGACCCAATCCTTGAACGGTGCCCCATTGCGCAAGGCCCCCGGTTTGCGCGCCAGGACCGGAACATAGTGCCAGGGATCGAACACCGTTCTGTCGCGCCCGAAGCACCGGGCGTGTTCACCGACAATTCGTCCATCCTGGCGCAGTTCGATCCGCTCGGCATAGGCGCGGATTTCCACCGGACGCCCCACCGCGCCGGCCGCGACCGAATACTTGTTGTTGTCGAAGCGCACCAGACAGGTCTTGGAAACCGAGGCTGGCACGGCATGGAAGCCGTCGAACCGCCCGGCATAGGAACAAGGCTCGGCCGTTCTGCCTCGAACATCTCCCAGACCGTCCGCTCCCGTATTTCGGGATGGCGATGCGCCTTGGCGTGGGCGACGCAGCGGTCCAGGAGCAAGCCGTTGAGTTCGTCGTAGCTCTTCACCCGCAGCCGGGGAGTGAAGAAGCGCTCGCGGACCAAGCCGACCTGGTTCTCGACCTGTCCCTTTTCCCAGCCCGACGCCGGGGTGCAGGCGACCGGATCGACCAGATAGTGGCTGCACATCTGCAGGAAGCGCCGGTTGTAGACACGCTCCTTGCCGGCGAAGATCGTGTCGACCGCCGTCTTCATGTTGTCGTAGATGCCCCGCGTACAGGCTCCCTTGAAGAAGGCAAAGGCCCTGTCGTGGGCGTCGAACACCATCTCCTGGCTTTCGCGCGGGTAGGCCCGCACGAACAGCATCCGGCTGTGGCACAGGCGGACATGGGCCACCTTCACCGTGACCGTCGTTCCGTTGATCAGGACGACCTCATGGCTCCAATCGAACTGGTAGGCCTCGCCTGGCGCAAAGCTCAACGGCACGTAGGCTTGGGCGACGGAGGGCCCCTGCTCCTGCCGCCAAACCCGGGCATAGCGACGGACAGCGTCGTAGCCGCCTTCATAGCCGCGGGACCGTAACGTTTCGAACAGCCGGACCAGCGTCAGGCGCTCCCGTGATGCTTTCCCCTCGTTGGCCAGCAACAGAGCATCCAGTTCTTCACGCCAGGGGCCGATCTTCGGCAAAGGCTGGTTCGTGCGCGTGTAGCGGAACTCCGTGGCCTCCGAACGGATCACCTTCCGCACGACCTTCCGGGACAGCCCGAACTCCCGGCAGATTACCTTGATCGGCTTCTGCTGCACGAAGTAGGCACGACGGATCTTCGCGATCGTTTCCACAATCAGCATCCCTCGACAGGCCTCCATGTCCTCCATGGCGGCCAGTGTGGACCCAAAGCTTCGGGGGTCCCGTTTGGATGCCGATCACCCCCTATACGGGGTCCTTATTCCATGCCGATTCACATTCTATACGATGCAGTAGCTTCGCGAATACCTGGAGATGCAGACGGTCCCCCCATGCGCAAGCACCCCGAACACCGACTTGGTCAGATCGGACAATACTGGCTCAGTAAGAAGCCCGGCCGCGACGGCACTGACGACGCGTGGTGTCGCACTTGGTACGAGTCCCGAACGCGACAGACACGCCGTGTCAGCCTTGGCACAACAGACTTTCAGAAGGCAACCCTCCAGCTCGCGGCGTGGGTCGTCGAGAATGAGCGCCCCCGGCACGCCGCCCCCGATCGCGTCCTCATAGAAACCGTCTTGCTGAACTACTGGAACGATCATGCCAAGAACCTGCCCAGCGCGCCGACCCAATGGCTCGGCTTGTCCTACTGGCAGGAATTCTGGACGGGGCGGACGGTTGCCGAGATCACGCCACACGAGCAGCGCCGATTCCGTGAATGGCTGGCCAACCGGGGAACCGGCACCAGCGGCATCGACCGCATCCTGTCGGTCGGGCGGGCGGCGCTGAACCGGGCCAAGAAGTGGCAGGAGTTGGCCGAAGTCCCGCACATCTTCGGGACCGTCACGGCCGAAGCAAAGCGGGCGCGCCAACCGAAAGGCCGCCCGATCACGCCCGAGGAACTGGCGCGCCTTATCGATGCGGCGCAATCGCGCCACATGCTGCTGTTCCTGCTGATCGCCTCCAACACGTTGGCCCGCCCAGCGGCCGTTCTGGATATCGAACCGGCACAGCACGACTCGGAGCATGGGCTTCTCGACCTCAATCCCCCCGGCCGCGTCCAGAACAAAAAGTTCCGGCCAGTGGTGCCGGTCTCACCGACGCTGCGCCCATGGCTCACTCAGCCGGTGGGGAAGAGCGGGCGGTACGTCAGTTACCGGAACCAGCCGATCCGCTCCATTCTCCACATGTGGCGGATCACCCGCGCAGCGGCGGGGCTGGATGAGCGCGTCACTCCGTACTCGATCCGGCACGGCATGGCCCGGGAGATGCGCAAGCGGCGGGTACCCACTGAGCAGATCAGCCTGTTCCTTGGCCACCTGCCGGACGGCTCGGCCGCAACCACGTCGATCTACGCACCCTACGAGCCAGGCTTCCTGGCCGATGCTCTGGAGGCCATCGAGGAGGTCATGAGAGAGGTGCGCAAGCACCTGAAGCGCGTCCAGATCGACCACCCACAAGCGGCGCTCGGTTCCGAGATCGAGATCAGCCTCACCGGCCGCGCGCGCCGGCACGGGATAGGCGAAGACAAGCGGCAGGAGGTCCGGCAACTCATCTTGTCCGGCCTGCCACATGCCGAGGTGGTCCGACGGACGGGCGTGTCGAGCGGCACGGTGAGCGCGATCCGGCAGGAGCTGAAGGCGGCCATGCCGCTCTACCGGAACACGGAGTTCGGCGATTGCGTGCCGCTTGCGTGCCGCGATAGTGACGAGGACGCCGACAGCCTGTCGGAAACCTATGGAAAGGTTGGTGGGCCCGGCCGGATTCGAACCGACGACAACACCGTTATGAGCGGCGCGTTCTAACCGCTGAACTACAGGCCCTACCGCGGGGCGCACTTTGCGACAAAGCTTTGGGGAAATGCAACCCTTCGTTCATCGTTCCGACGCACAAGTCCAAGAACGAAAACGGGGGCCGAAAGGCCCCCGCTTCGTCTCGAACGATACGGCTTCCGGATCACGTGTCCAGGAAGCTGCGCAGCTTGCGCGACCGCGACGGGTGCTTCAGCTTGCGCAGCGCCTTCGCCTCGATCTGGCGGATGCGCTCGCGGGTCACGTTGAACTGCTGGCCGACCTCTTCCAGCGTGTGGTCGGTGTTCATGCCGATGCCGAAGCGCATGCGCAGCACACGCTCCTCGCGCGGCGTCAGCGAGGCCAGGACACGGGTCGTCGTCTCGCGCAGGTTCGCCTGGATGGCGGCGTCCAGCGGCAGGACCGCATTCTTGTCCTCGATGAAATCGCCGAGATGCGAATCCTCCTCGTCGCCGATCGGCGTTTCGAGGGAGATCGGCTCCTTGGCGATCTTCAGGACCTTGCGCACCTTCTCCAGCGGCATCATCAGACGCTCGGCCAGCTCTTCCGGGGTCGGCTCGCGGCCGATCTCGTGCAGCATCTGGCGGCTGGTGCGGACCAGCTTGTTGATCGTCTCGATCATGTGGACCGGGATGCGGATGGTCCGCGCCTGGTCCGCGATGGAGCGGGTGATCGCCTGGCGAATCCACCAGGTCGCATAGGTCGAGAACTTGTAACCGCGCCGGTACTCGAACTTGTCCACCGCCTTCATCAGGCCGATGTTGCCCTCCTGGATCAGGTCCAGGAACTGCAGGCCGCGGTTCGTGTACTTCTTGGCGATGGAGATCACGAGACGCAGGTTCGCCTCGACCATCTCCTTCTTGGCGCGGCTCGCCTCCTTCTCGCCCTTCTGGACGGTGGAGACGATGCGGCGGAACTCGTTGATCGGCAGGCGGGCCTCTTCGGCCACCTGGGCGATCGACTCGCGCGTCTTGCGGATGTCGCCGTCGTACTTCTCGGCGAACTTGCCCCAGGTCTTGGGGTTCAGGCCGCGGATGCGCTCCTGCCAGTTCGGATCCAGCTCGTGGCCGAAATACTGGTTCAGGAAGTCCTCGCGCTTCACGCGGCAATCGGTCGCCATGCGCAGCAGGCGGCCTTCGAAGCCGGTCAGCTTGCGGTTCAGGCCATAGAGCTGCTCGACCAGCTGCTCGATGCGCTGGTTGTTCAGGCGGACGGTGTTCATCAGCTCGACCATCTCGGTCTTGAGCTTTTCGTACTTCTTGTCCGTCTGCTTGCCCATGTCCTCGCCGCGCTGCATCGCGGCCATGCGGGCCTCGTGCAGCTTGTGCAGCTTGTCGTAGGTCGCCTTGATGTTCTCGAAGGTCTCGATGACCTGCGGCTTCAGCGCGGCTTCCATCGCGGACAGCGACAGGCTGTTGTCGCCCTCGTCGCCCTCGTCGCCTTCCTCGCCCTCGCCTTCGGGCGCGGCGGACGCGGCTCGTCGCCGTCCTCGCCGGCCGGCGCATCGGCGGCGGGCGCCGCGGCGGGCCCGGTGCCGGCGGCTTCCACCACCTCGGCCAGGCCTTCCGGCATCTCCTCGCCGTCCGGGCCGCCGCCATAGGTGGCGTCCAGGTCGATGATGTCGCGCAGCAGCATCTTCCCTTCCATCAGGGAATCATGCCACTCCAGAATGGCGCGGATGGTCAGGGGCGATTCGCAGATCGCGCCGATCATCATCTCGCGGCCGGCTTCGATCCGCTTGGCGATGGCGATTTCGCCTTCGCGCGACAGCAGCTCGACCGACCCCATCTCGCGCAGGTACATGCGCACCGGGTCGTCGGTACGGCCGATGTCGTCGTCGTCGAGATTGCCCGACGAACGGCCTTCGCCCTCGCCTGCCCCCTCGCCGCTGTTCTCCGAATCCTGCTCTTCCGATTCGACGATGTTGATGCCCATCTCGGACAGCATCGCCATCGTGTCTTCGATCTGCTCGGACGAGGACGAATCCTGCGGCAGCGCTGCGTTCAGCTCGTCATAGGTGACATACCCGCGCTCCTTGCCGCGGGCGATCATCTTCTTGACGGCCAAACCCATGCCGTCCATCAGAGGACCGTCTGCGGATTCCTCCCGCGTTTCGGAAACTTCCACGCTGTTCGCAGCTTTCGTGGCCATGCGATCGGTGCCCCCGCATTACCCCATTGAAAAAGACGAAAGGAGCGCCCGGTCCCGGTTACCCGGCCCGTCCGCCCCACCCCCAACCATGTATCTACCCGGAACCCGCCATCACAGAAACTGTCATGCGGCCCTGTCCTGTCGACTGCTTCCTGTCAATTCCGTGCCCCATCAACCGGCGCCCTGCGGCCGACGGCACAAGCCATCAACCGTCAGACATCGTCAAAGTCACCATCATCCGTCATACCCAGCCCGGACTTAATGACCTCCTGCTGAAGAGCCACGACCCTCGCGAAGTTCGCCTCGCTGTTGTCACGGGTCAAAGCCGCCTTCGCTTCCCTAAGATCGTCGAGCACCCGCTCTTGATGCAGATGCCGCCACGCAGGCCACCATCCCTTCCGGGCATCCTCCGTAGAGGCATCCGGACGGGCGAAGCCGGCATGGACATAGGTCGACTCGCCTAGCAAAGCACCGACCATCGTCTCATGGCCGGCGGATGACAAGTGGCGACAAAGCGCAGCGGCGTCAAGTGTCGAGTCGTGGTTACGATCGTCCGAAAGACATTCGATCACCGCCCAGCGCAGTTTTTCGAGCTCCGGGTCACCGAACGGCAACAGCCCCAACGGCTCGGCCAATTCGGCGAACAGCTCGGGATGGTTGATGATCGTCGCCAGCAGGATCCGCTCCCGCATCGAGGCAAGGCGGGAGGCGCGGCCGCGCCCTCCCCCACCGGCTTGGAGGTCAGGCGACCGGGCACACCCGGCACATGACGGCGCGGCGCTTCGCCGAAACGCCCCCGCCCCTGCCCCTGCCCCGGCACCCAGGGTCCGCGGTTGTAGGCCGGCCGCGCGGGCCGCGAAGGCCTCGTCGACGCGGCGGCGCATTTCGGTCCGGTAGAAGCCCTGCACGTCGCGGTCGGCGATGGTGGCGACGCGGGCCTCCAGCGCCGCCTTGACCGCTGCCTTGGCCTCCGGCGTGTCGGTCGGCCGGCCTTCGCTCTCCATCCGCCACAGGGCGTCGGACAGCGGGATGGCGGCCTCCAGCACCGCGCCCATCGCCTTGGCGCCTTGGGCGCGGATCAGGCTGTCGGGATCCTCGCCCTCCGGCAGGAAGGCGACGCGGGCCGACTGGCCGGGGGCGAGGTGCGGCAGGATGCGCTCCACCGCCCGCCACGCCGCGCGCCGGCCGGCATTGTCGCCGTCGAAGCACAGGAACGGCACCTTCTCCGCCGCAGGGATCAGCTTCCACAGCTCCTGCACCTGGGTTTCGGTCAGCGCGGTGCCGAGCGGCGCCACCGCCCCCTCGAATCCGGCGCGGACCAGGGCGATCACGTCCATATAGCCTTCGGCGACGATCACCGGCTTGCCGTCCGCCGCCGCCTGCCGCGCCCGCGACAGGCCGTAGAGCAGCGTGCCCTTGTGGAAGAGCGGCGTGTCGGCGGTGTTGACGTATTTCGGCCCGTCGCCTTCCAGGATGCGCCCGCCGAAGGCCACCACCTGCCCGCGCCGGTCGGTGACCGGGAACATCACCCGGTTGCGGAAGAAGCTGTAGGGCGACCGGCCGTCGTCCGGCCGCTTCAGCAACCCGGCATTGACCATGTCCTCGTCGGAGAACCCCTGCTTGCCGAGATAAGTGCGCAGCGCGTTCGAGTCGCCGGGTGCGTAGCCCAGCCGGAAGCGCGCGATGGTGTCGCCGTCCAGCCCGCGGCGCATGAAATAGTCCAACCCCGCCCGGCCGGCGGAGGTGTGCAACTGCTGCTCGAACCAGCGGGCCGCCTGCTCGACGAGGTCGTGCAGGGTCTTGCGCCGCTCGTAGCGCTGCCGGTCCTCTTCGGTCGGGCGCGGCACCGGCAGTCCGGCCTCGCCGGCAAGATGCTCGACCGCCTCGGGGAAGCCGAGATTGTCGTGGCGCATGACGAAACCGATGACGTCGCCGTGGGCGCCGCAACCGAAGCAATGAAAAAAGCCCTTCTGGTCGTTGACGTAGAAGGACGGCGACTTCTCGTTGTGGAACGGACAGGGGAGCCTTGTACTCGCGGCCGGCGCGGATCAGGCGCAGGCGCTTGGAGACCACTTCCGACAGGGCCAGCCGGCTGCGCAGTTCTTCCAGGAATTGGGGCGGGAAGGCCATGGTCGAACGGTCACCGGGTACGATGGGCGGGGTGCGATGGGCGCAAGGCTATAGCAGAGCCATAGTATGGGAACCAGCATCGCCGCCCCCAAGGGGCGACCGGCGCGGTCCGGGTGCGGCATCTGTCCGGCCCCCGATCGAACCGGCCGTCATCCGCACCTGTCACCCCACCTGCCCGGCCGCTTATTTCCCCGACAGCCGCGCCTTCACCAGACCGCCGCCTTGGCGAAGTCCATCTGGCCGGCATGGCGGGCCTTCAGCTCGGCCATCACCTTGCCCATGTCCTTGATGCTGGAAGCGCCGAGCTCGGCCACGATGGCGTCGATGGCGCCGGCGGACTCCTCGTCGGTCATCTGCTTGGGCAGGAAGCGTTCGATGACCGCGATTTCCTCGCGCTCCTGCTGGGCCAACTCGGGACGGCCGCCCTGTTCGTACATGCCCGCCGATTCGTTGCGCTGCTTCACCATCCCTTGCAGCATCGACAGGATGCTCGCCTCGTCGATGCCGTCGGTCACGCCGCGGCTTCGGGCATCGATGTCGCGATTCTTCAGTTCGGTCAGAATCAAGCGCAGGGTTGACACCGCGCGCTGGTCCTTCGCGCGCATCGCATCCTTCAGGGAGTCGTTGAACTGCGTGCGCAGAGTCATGTCCTGTCTTCCTTGTTCATCGTATCCGGCATCCGGCCGAACTGGGCAACTATCCGGAAAGCGTCTGCCGATTTCCATACAAAAGCCCTGACAAAAGCCCGGCAAGCCGCCGCCGGCCGCCTTTGCCACCGGTTCAGGGCCGCCTTGCAAAGCTATTGCTGGAAATCCGGCATCCAATCGTCATATAGGATGTCCGGCCCACCCGATAAGCCCACTCGATCCCGCGTCACCGCCCGTACCGGCGGAGGTGGGGTGCGAGCGGTTCCGTGTGCGCGCCCGGCGGACGCTAGGCCGTCGCCGTTCCGCCGATCAGCCGATCCGTCGCCGGCCGCGGTTTTTGGGAAGGTTCACAGGAATGACTCTCGCCACTCCCCCCTCCGACGATGCGGTTCACACCGGCGTGCTTGTTCTGGCCGACGGCACGGTGTTCCGCGGCCGAGGCATCGGCGCCACGGGGGATTCGGTGGGCGAGGTGTGCTTCAACACCTCCATGACCGGCTATCAGGAAATCCTGACCGATCCCAGCTATGCCGGCCAGATCATCACCTTCACCTTCCCGCACATCGGCAACACCGGCGCCAACACCGAAGACATCGAGACGATCACCCCGGCCGCCCGCGGCCTGATCCTGCGCGCCGACATCACCGACCCGTCGAACTGGCGCGCCACCCGCCATCTGGACGACTGGCTGAAGAGCTACGGCCTCGTCGGTCTGGCCGGCGTCGACACCCGCCGCCTGACCCGCCGCATCCGCGACCTGGGCGCGCCCAACGGCGTCGTCGCCCATGCGCCGGACGGCAAGTTCGACATCGAGGCGCTGGTCGCCAAGGCCAAGGGCTGGCCGGGTCTGGAGGGCATGGACCTGGCCAAGGACGTGTCCTGCCGCCAGACCTATGACTGGACCGAGGCCGGCTGGACCATCGGCGGCGGCTACGCCACCCAGGACAATCCGCAGTACCATGTCGTCGCCATCGACTACGGCGCCAAGCGCAACATCCTGCGCTGCCTCGCGGCATCCGGCTGCAAGGTGACGGTGGTGCCGTCTACCGCCACGGTCGAGGATGTGATGCGCCACCAGCCGGACGGCGTCTTCCTGTCCAACGGCCCCGGCGATCCCGCCGCCACCGGCGAGTATGCCGTGCCGACCATCAAGGGCCTGCTCGACACCGGCGTGCCGATGTTTCGGCATCTGCCTCGGCCACCAGATGCTGTCGCTGGCGCTGGGCGCCAAGACCACCAAGATGCAGCAGGGCCACCGCGGCGCCAACCATCCGGTCAAGGACCTCGCCTCGGGCCGGGTGGAGATCACCAGCCAGAACCACGGCTTCGTCGTGGTGCCGGAAACCCTGCCGGCCGACGCCGAAGTCACCCATGTCAGCCTGTTCGACGGCACCAACGAGGGCATCCGCCTGAAAGGCAAGCCGGTCTTCTCGGTGCAGTACCACCCGGAAGCCTCGCCCGGCCCGCAGGATAGCCACTATCTGTTCGACCGCTTCGTCCAGCTGATCGCCGAGAAGAAGGCGGCCTGACGGTCGAGCGGAACAATCCCGCTGAAAAGGGCGTCCCGGTGGGGCGCCCTTTTTGCTGATGCCCCCCTTTTTGGGAAAGCCGGATCATGGCCCGGTCCACCGACCTGCTGCTGACCGCCATCGCCCCGGCGATCTGGGGCAGCACCTACATCGTCACCACGGAACTGCTGCCGCAGGGCTATCCGATGACGGTCGCGCTGCTGCGCGCCCTGCCGGCCGGGCTCCTGCTGTTGCTGCTGGTGCGCCGGCTGCCGTGGGGATGCTGGTGGGGACGCTCACTGGTGCTGGGGGCGCTGAACTTCTCCTTCTTCTGGGCGATGCTGTTCGTGTCGGCCTATCGCCTGCCCGGCGGGGTCGCCGCCACGGTGGGGGCGGTGCAGCCACTGATCGTGATCGCCCTGTCGCGCCCGCTGCTGGGCACGCCGATCCGCCCGCTGGCGGTCGCCGCCGCGCTGGCCGGCATCGGCGGTGTGGCCCTGCTGGTGCTGAAGCCCAGCGCCACGCTGGACGGCATTGGCGTGCTTGCGGCGCTGGCCGGCGCTGGATCGATGGCCGCGGGCACGGTGCTGAGCCGGCGTTGGCGCCCGCCGGTGTCGCCGCTGACCTTCACGGCCTGGCAGCTGACCGCGGGCGGAGTGCTGCTGGTGCCGGTGGCGCTGCTTCTGGAACCGGCGCTGCCGGTGCCGACGGCGGCCAACCTGCTGGGCTTCGTCTATCTCGGCCTGATCGGCGCGGCGCTGACCTACATCCTGTGGTTCCGCGGCCTGTCGCGGCTGGAGCCGTCCGCGGTTGCGCCGCTCGGCTTCCTCAGCCCGGTCACGGCGGTGGTTCTGGGCTGGGCGCTGCTCGGCCAATCGCTGACCGGCTATCAGATCGCCGGGATCGTGCTGGCGCTCGCAGCGTCTGGGTCGGCCAGCGGGCGCAGGCTGCACCCGTCACCCCACCGGCCGCGACGGCCGGCGCAGGGACTTGACGACGGCTTTTCCGGCGGCGGCTTTCTTGGCGGCGGTGCCGCGCCATATCATCCAGGCTCCCGGCACGCCCCACCCCCTGCCCCGGACCTCAATGCGCCGTCTGCCGCCCCCGCCGATCGCCATCCCCGCCGCCCCACAGGAGGAGCGCCCCGCCTGCCCGCTCTGCGGACGGCCGATGGTCCCCGGTGCCAGCGTGAACGAACACCATCTGGTTCCGCGCACCTATGGCGGTCGGGTCACGGTGACGATGCACCGCATCTGCCACGCCAAGATCCACGCGGTGCTGACCGAGCAGCAGCTTCGCGAGCATTATCATGAGATCGAGGCGCTGCGCGGCCATCCCGACATCGCCGCCTTCATCCGCTGGGTTCGCCGCAAGCCGCCGGAGTTCACCGACGGTCACGCCACCGACCGGCGGCGCCGTAAGCGCTGATAGGGACTTATCCTCGCCGGACGGTCTGCCGTTGGGCGGGTTTCGGCAGATAGTCGCGGGCCTCGCCGTTGCAGACGCGGCTGACCCGCTCATACTCCTCCACCGTGTCGACCTGGGCCTGCCGACGGTCGCGCTCGCGCCGAACTCCTGCATGATCCGTCGCATCGCCGATTCGAGCGGCCGGCGGATCGCCGCCATCGCCTGGGCCTGACTGCGCGACCGCACCGGCGCCATGCCCTCCAGCACCTGATCCAACCGTATGCGGATCTGCGGCATCATCTCGCGCAGCAACGCCTCGTCCACCGCGACATGGCGCATCTCATGGGCCAGCACCTCGCCATGCAGGCAGGAGTTCACCGGGATCTCGCTGGCGACATGGACGATGCGCTGCTGGAAGCCGAAGCTGATGGTCACCGTGCTGGCCGACGCGCAATAGGTGCCGTCGCCCATGGTCCTGAACAGGGCGGAGACCTGCGACTGCTCGCCATAGCGAGCCAGGGTCAGCCCCAGCACATGGCCGCCGGCACTCCCCACCGGTCCCGGAGTGCGTCCCGGCAGCCGGGTGAGCTGCGCGATCGTTCGCCCGTCGTCACGCTGGATCGGTGCCAGCACGCTGTCGAACACGAGCTTCGTCGGCGGAAATCCGCTGCAGCCATTGGACTGCGCGGCGGCCGGCGAAGCGGCCGGCAGGGCGACGAGCAGCATGCCCGAAAGGAAGAGGAACAGGAAGCGAACGGTCATCCCGATACAGATATCAGGAAACCGTCCGCGGACAAGAGACATGGAAGGGCAGATCGGGGTGCCGTCGAAAGAACCTCGCCGGCACCCCAACCCCTCACTGATGCGCCGGGAACAGGAAGCGCGCCTTCAACGTGCCTTCGATGGTGCGCAGGTCGTTGACGACCTCCATCTCCTCGACGTCGCCGTTGACGTCGACCACCACATAGCCCAGCTCCGGATCGGTTCTGGAGATACTGGGCGGCGATGTTCAGGTCGCGGCCGGAGAACACCTCGTTCACCTTGCGCAGGATGCCCGGACGGTTCTCGTGGACGTGCAGGAAGCGGGTGCAGCCGGCCTGAACCGGCAGCGCCACCTGCGGGAAGTTGACCGCGGCCGACGGTGGAGCCGTTGTCCGAATACTCCAGCAGCTTCTGCGCCACCTCGGTGCCGATGTTGGCCTGCGCCTCCATCGTCGAACCGCCGATGTGCGGAGTCAGGATGGCGGTCTTGATGCCGCGCAGCGCGCTCTGGAACTCTTCCTTGTCCGAACCGGGCTCGACCGGGAAGACGTCGATGGCGGCACCCAGGACGTGGCCGCTGTTCATCGCGGCGGCCAGCGCCTCGATGTCGACCACCTGGCCGCGGGCGGCGTTGATCAGGTGGCTGCGCTTCTTCATGGCCGCCAGTTCGCGCTCGCCGATCATGTTCCGGGTCTGCGGGGTGTCCGGCACATGCAGGGTCACCACGTCGGACACCGACAGCAGTTCCTCCAGCGAATCGCAGGCGCGCGCATTGCCGAGCGCCAGCTTGCGCACGACGTCGTAGAAGCGGACCTGCATGCCCATGGCTTCCGCCAGAATCGACACCTGCGTGCCGATATGGCCGTAGCCGACGATGCCCAGAGTCTTGCCACGGATCTCGTAGGAATCCTTGGCCGACTTCATCCAGCCGCCGCCATGGACCAGCTGCGACTTCTCGAAGATGCCGCGCATCAGCATGATGATCTCGCCGATCACCAGCTCGGCCACCGACCGGGTGTTGGAATAGGGGGCGTTGAACACCGGGACGCCGGTGCGGCGCGCCGCCTTCAGGTCGACCTGATTGGTGCCGATGCAGAAGCAGCCGACGGTGATCAGCTTGGCCGCCTCCTCGAACACCTTGGCGGTCAGATGGGTGCGCGACCGGATGCCCAGGATGTGGACGGACCCGATGCGCTCCAGCAGCTCATCCTCGTCCAGGGCGCGCGGCAGCCGCTCGACCGAGGCATAACCGCCGCGGGCCAGCTCGTCGATGGCGTTGTCGTGGACACCTTCCAGAAGAAGGATGTTGATCTTGTCCTTGGAGAGCGAGAGCTTGGTCACGGCCGGCATCCGTATCTGGGCATCGGGACTGATCGGCAGCCCGCCTGCCTGAAACGGCGCGATGGGCCACGGAAAAGCGAGCGCGCAAAATAATACCAAAGGCAGCCCTTGTCACCTGACGGATGTTGCGCCGCCGCAGTGGTTTCCGCATGCCGGATTGGCGCGGGACCGCGGGTTGGGTGTATCAGTCGGACCGACCTTCCAATTTGGAAAACCGCCATGAGCGACGTGACGATCTACCACAACCCGCGCTGCAGCAAATCGCGCGAGACGCTGGAACTCCTGCGCTCCCGCGGCGTCGAGCCGGCGGTGGTCGAGTATCTGAAGACCCCGCCCAGTGCGGCGGAGCTGTCGGCCATCCTCGCCAAGCTGGGCAAGGGTCCGCGCGACATCACCCGCGCCAAGGAGGCGGCGGAGGCCGGCTTGCCCAAGGACCTCGACGGCGAGGCGCTGATCGCCGCCCTGTCCGCCCAACCCGTCCGCCATCGAACGCCCATCGTGGTGAAGGGCGACCGCGCCCGCGTCGGCCGGCCGCCGGAGTCGGTGCTGGACCTCCTCTGACCCCTTCCCGTCCCTGACCGGAGCCTGCAGCCCTTGACCGCCAAGCACACCGCCGCCACAGCCGCCGCCGAACTGTCGACCATCCGCGATTTCCTGCGCTACGGCGTCAGCCGCTTCAACGAGGCCGACCTCGATTACGGCCACGGCACCACCACGGCCTTCGACGAGGCGGTGTTCCTGGTGCTGGAGACGCTGCACCTGCCGGTCGACCAGCTCGACCCCTATCTCGACTCCCGCCTGACCGCGGCGGAGCGCGAGGCGGTGGCCGGCATCCTCCATGCCCGCATCGACACCCGCAAGCCGGCGCCCTACCTGCTGAACAAGGCCTACATCCAGGGCATCCCCTTCTATGTGGACGAGCGGGTGATCGTCCCGCGCTCCTACATCGGGGAGCTGCTGTTCTCCGACCTGTTCGGCGGCGACGATTTCACGCTGGTCGAGGACCCGACCTCGGTGGAGCGGGTGCTGGATTTGTGCACCGGTTCCGGCTGCCTCGCCATCCTGGCCGCCCGCATCTTCCCCGAGGCGCAGGTGGACGCGGTCGACCTGTCGCCCGACGCGCTGGAGGTGGCCAAGCGCAACGTCGCCGACAGCGGGTTCGAGGACCGCATCACCCTGCATCAGGGCGACCTGTTCGCGCCGCTGAAGACGCGGAAATACGACGTCATCATCACCAACCCGCCCTATGTCGACGCCGAGGCGATGGACGCCCTGCCGCCCGAGTTCCGTGCCGAGCCGGAGATGGCGCTGGCTGGCGGCGACGACGGTCTCGATATCGTCCGCCGCATCCTGAAGGAAGCGCCCAAGCACCTGACGCCGGAGGGCGGCCTGCTCTGCGAGTTCGGCACCGGCCGCGAGATCCTGGAGGCGGAGTATCCCCACCTCGACTTCCTGTGGCTGCAGACCGCCAACAGCTTCGGCGAGGTGTTCTGGCTGACGCGGGAGCAGTTGAAGGCGGGGAAGTGAGGGGCTAACGCTCCCGCTCCCGGGAACCCTTCCCCCCGCACCCGGTTGTCCTCTCGACGATGCTGCATCGCAGCAGCCGCTTGAGAGGACAACCACCATGACCGACCGCCAATCCACCATCCTCAAGACCCTGGGCATCACCGCGCTGGCCTTGGGCGGGCTGGCTGTCACCAACACGCTGGCGGCCCGTGCGGCGGAGCGGCGCTACCCGCCCGAAGGGCGCTTCGTGACCGTCGACGGCGTCCGGCTGCACTATATGGAGGCCGGCGAAGGGCCGCCGGTCGTGCTGCTGCACGGCAACGTCTCCGCGCTCGGCGATTGGCTGGCGAGCGGGCTGTTCGACCGGCTGGCGCGGAACCACCGTGTCATCGCCTTCGACCGTCCCGGCATGGGCCACAGCGACCGTCCCCGCGACCGCGCCTGGACGCCGGAGGATCAGGCGGACCTGCTGGCCAAGGCCTTCGCGGTGCTCGGGATCGAGAACGCGGTGGTCGCCGGCCATTCCTATGCGACGCTGGTGGCGCTGGCCCTGGCGCTGGACCATCCGCGGACGGTGAAGGGGCTGGCTCTGCTGGCCGGCTATTACTTCCCGACCAAGCGGGTGGACGCGGTGATGGTGGCGCCGGTTGCGGCGCCGGTGCTGGGCGACCTGCTGCGCTACACGGTGTCGCCGCCCTTCTCCAAGGCAGTGATGCCGGCGATGCTGAAGACCCTGTTCTCGCCCCGGCCGGTGCCCGACCATCTGACGGAGACCTTCCCGGCCGCCCTGACCACCCGCCCCGGCCAACTGCGCGCCAACGCCCAGGACGGCGTCACCATGGCGCCGGCCGCCGACCGGCTGCAGCACCGCTACGCCGACGTAGCCGTCCCGGTGGCGATCTTCGCCGGCCATGAGGACCGCGTCGTTTCGCAGGAGGATCAGAGCGGCCGCCTGCATCATGTGCTGCCGAACAGCAGCCTGCACTGGGTGCCGGACTGTGGGCATATGGTGCATCACGCCGACCCGGACATGGTGGTGCGCCGCATCGACGAACTGTCGGCCGAAAGCGCACCGCTGCGGGTCGCCGCTCAGAGATAGCGCCGCATCAGGATGCTGCCGCCTTGATGCGGCAGGCGGGGGTGCCAGGGGATATCGGCGCGGCCGATCTCCTCGAACCCCTCGCCGGCATAAAGACGACGGGCCGGCTCGTTGTCGGCCCAGACATGCAGCGTGACACGGTCGAATCCACCGGTCCGCGCCCGTTCGTAGAACCAGCCGAGCAGCCGGCCGGCGATTCCGTGGCGCCGCTGCTCCGGATCGACCGCCAGGGCCGACAGGAAATAGCTGCCCCAGTCCAGCGTTTCGGAGAATGCGGCCATATGGGCGATGCGGTCGGGCGGCAGGCCGCTGTAATCCTCCGTCCGGATCCAGTCGGTGGGATAGCCGTGGGCAACGCCGACGACCCGCCCGTCCAGTTCGGCGATCCCGCTCTGCCGATGCGACAGCGAACCGCTGCGCCCGGCAAGGCCCGGCATCAGCATTTCCGCCGCCGTCAGCCCCGGCATCAGCCCGTCCAGCAGAAATTCGTAGACCCCGCCCCCGGCGATGTCGATCAGCCGGGCGAGGTCCGGTGCGTCGTCGGCATCGGCCGCACGGATGCGGAGACGGTCGTCGATGATATGGGGAGTCACGGCAGGCACCTTCCTTCCGGGGAGCGGCCGGATAGGAAAGGCCGTCCGGCCGCCGATTTCCAGTCCCTTTCAAGGGCGCCGGTTCAGTTGTGGTCAGCGGCCCGGTTCAGGTCGTCACGCAGTTTCAGCAACGCCTCGCGCAGGGAGGTCAGTTCCTCGACCGAACAGCCGGCGGCGGCGGCGATGTGGGTCGGCAGGCATGCGGCCTTGCTGCGCAGCGCAGCGCCGTCGGGGGTCAGGCGAATGCGAACAAGCCGTTCGTCCTGAGGATCGCGGGCGCGGGTGACCAGCCCCTGCCCTTCCATCCGCTTCAGCAGCGGGGTGAGTGTGCCGCTGTCCAGCCCCAGCCTTTCGCCCAGCGCCTTCATCGACTGCCCGTCCTCCTCCCACAGCAGCAACATCGCCAGATATTGCGGGTAGGTCAGGCCGAGCGATTCCAGCAGCGGACGATAGACACGGGTCATCGCCAAATTCGCCGAGTAGAGGGCGAAGCAGGCTTGGTTGGAGAGCAGAAGCGGATCGTTCCTGTCGGCAGTCATGGCTTTGCGGAACCTTCAAAACGGCGTGCACCGCCGGGCTGCGGCGCGCCGGTCGATCATGCGTTCGGCACAATCGCGCGCAACAGCCCGGCGGCGCAATCCTGAAGGCGTTTCGCCTCAGGCAATCACCCTATGAACAACCTTGGGCAAGCGCCTCAGGCGACCGTCGTGGTGACCGGGATGTTGCCCTTGGTGGCATGGCTGTAGGGGCAGACCTTGTGGGCGCGGGCCAGCAGATCCTCCGCCGCAGCCTTGTCCATGCCCGGCAGCGACACGACGAAATCCACCGTCAGGCCAAAGCCCTCGCCGTCGTCGCGGGCACCGATGCCCACCGTGGCCGTCACCGACAGGTCGGCCGGAACGGCGATCTTGTCGCGGTTGCCGACGAACTTGATGGCGCCGATGAAGCAGGCGGAATAGCCGGCGGCGAACAACTGCTCGGGGTTGGTGGCCCCGCCCTGCCCGCCCAACTCCTTCGGTGCGGCCAGCGCGACCGACAGCAGCCCGTCCTCGCTGACGGCCTTGCCGTCACGGCCACCGGTGGCGGACACCTTCGTCGAATACAGGGTCTTCATGGTGCGCTCTCCTTGCATTGGATATCGGGGTTTGATTGGCGGGGCGGCGGGAGAAACCGCCGCTGGTGATCTCGTGGGACTGAACATCGCTCACAATTCGATCGCGCGCAACCTATCTGATCATGCGCAATGAGATTGTGCGCTGTAACCAGTCAGTAGTTCCTGGAGAGGGCCGGGATCTGGTGGGATTTGCGGGGATGGCGTGGGATGCCTGAAAAACTGCGGGTTTTGCCAGTCGGCGCCCACGGCGAGCTGGAGCGGCTCGTTTCTGGAGTAGGGGACGAACCGGAGCAGCGGGACAGTTGATCCTGGAGCATGGCACGTTCGCTCGTCATCGTTGGCCGGAACCGGGTCGCATATCCCATTATGCAACCAGAACGGGCGCAGAATGGATTCATTTCGCGTAAATACATTGGTGTGATTATTGCGCAGGCTGGGGTTGGTTATAAGCCTCAGGCCCGGCGTTTGCTCGATCCGGGGTCGCTGGCGGCGGCGCGCAGCTCCTGGCGCAAGGCGGCGGTGACCTCGCCGACCTCGGTCAAGCGGTCGTCGGGATCGGCCACCGTGGCGACGATGCGGTCGTGCTCCTTCGCGGCCCGCTCAGTCGCCTGATGGATGGCGATCGCAACACCCATCTCCTTATAGACCAACAGAATTTTCTCGACCAATCGCCCAATTAAACGGCGGTCTGTGGAGGGGGCGGGCGCCTCGGCTGCGCCAATGAACGTCGCCGGCTCTTCCTTGTCGCTATCGGGACGCATTGGGCCTTGGCCGCGCAGCAGCCAGTCCAATGAGACTCGCTCGTAGTCCGCAATTCGGCACAGATGCTCTGATTTCGGGATCGTATTTTCGTTCCAGAACCTGGAAAACGTGCTGCTAGGGATGCCGACCCGCTTGGCCCACGCAAAGGGCTCCTCGCTCCCAATCAACAGCTCCAGGCGCTTGTGAAAGCCCTCTTCGAGAGTTTCGGGGTTCATCGGTCAAACTCCGAAATACACGAGATCACAACTCCGAAATTTCGGAGATTCCGAAGATCGTTTTCTATCAATGCCTTAACCCAAACGCTCCACATTCTCCGCTCCCGCAAACTCCGAAAAAGGGATTTTCCCGTTGCTGAAATCCGATATCAGAGTTACTTTTTCCCCGTTAGTCCAAAACACACCACGAAATGACCGGCCTGGCGGGGCCGATTTGACAAGGGGAGAGGGATGGCGCGAACCGCCGACATGGTCCCGGCCGAAATCCGGTTCCGACTGAACAGCAAGGGCCTGACCTTCGCCGACGTCGATCGGGCCTATGGCCTGAAGGACGGCACGGCGCGCAAGGCCGCACGGCAACCGCACATCGATGGCGAACTCGCCATCGCCGAGATGCTGTCGTGCTCGCCACGCGAACTCTGGCCTTCGCGGTTCAGCCCCATCGACGGCAAGCGCCTGAAGCCTCAACCCATCAAAAACTATACGGACCCGCCACGCCTTTCGCACCGTCAAAAGCAGAGAGCCGCGTGAACATGAAAACCTCTGGCATGAAGTCCCTCGGGTTGCAGGACATCCCGATTTCCGAAATCGACACCGGGTTCCGGCTGCGGGCCGTCGATGACGGGTATGTCGCGCTGCTCGCCGAGAACATCCAGGAGACTGGACGCCTGCGGCAGCCGATCGAAGTGCGGACGGTGAAGGGCGGAGGGTTCCGCCTGATCGCGGGCGGGCATCGGCTGGCGGCCTGCACCAAACTGGAATGGGCGACCATCTCCGCTTTCGTCTACGAGGCGACCGAGGACGAAGCCCGGCTGGCCGAGATCGACGAGAACCTTGTCCGGCACGAGCTGAACCCGCTGGACCGCGCGACCTTCCTGTTCGAGCGCAAGGCCATCTACGAGCGGCTGAACCCGGAAGCTGCCAAGGGCGGCGACCGCGGAAACCAGCACACAGGCGGCAAGACGAGGCAAAGCGAAATCGTTTCGTTTAGCCGCGACACCGCCGAGCGCATCGGCCTGACCGACCGCACCATCCAGTTGGCGGTGAAGATCGCCACCGGGCTGGCGCCCGACGTCAAGGCCGCGGTGGTCGGGACGGAGATCGCAAAGACCCAGGCCGAACTGCTGGCCCTTGCCAAGCTGGGGCCGGCCGAACAGCGGGCCGTGTTGGGCATGCTGCTGGGCGATGCACCCAAGGCGAAGTCGGTGCGGGAAGCCCTCACAGTGCTGTCGAACCGTCCGCCCAAGACGGCGGACGGCTACGCCAAGCTGCTGACCGCGTGGCGCCACGCCGGAACCGGTGAGCGCCGGGCCTTCGTGGAATTCCTGCGGAAGGACGGCGCTCTTGGAGAAGTCAACGGCTTGGAGAATGTCCAGTGAGCGTCATTGCACCACAGTCATCATCGCCGCCCACTTCCGCAGAAGCGCCGACCTACTACCGGCTCCTGGCCGAACTCTTGATGCATGCCGCCGCCACCGGTTTGACGGCGGGCGAGGTCCAGTCAGCCTTGACGGCGCTGCGCATCGTTCCCGATGACCATGCCCGTCAGGTCATTCGGGATTGCCATCTTCGAGCGTGAAGAGGGTTGGAATATGAGGCCCGGTTTCCTGATCCTTAACGGCGCGCGCCAAGTCGACAAGGCCGGCATGAAGCGCCTGGCAGGCTTTGATCACGGCGTCGGTGTATCCTTCCGTCGTGGTGACGGGCACTTTGAGCGTGAATTCATTCGCGCCCAATTGCGCCTCAAACAGAACATCGAATGCCACTGTTCCGGGGTGCGCGCCAGCCGCTGGCTGAATACCGGTCATTGTGACGCTTCGGACAATCGCCTTTGTAACCACCTGAGATCCTCCATCGGTTGTGTGGCAACACCGATGATAGGGGCGGATCGGCCGGCCGTCACTCGCTCCGCGGGTGCGGCCGGCTGGTTCGGTCAGTCGACGAGCGGGCTGGGACGGAGGAAGTCCACCTCCTCAATCGCTTGGTCGAGGAAGGCGTGCTCAAGATCATCCCGTATCCGGCCCTCACGGATGCGCAGGAGCAGCGCGTGCGTCCCTTCGGCCAGTTCTGGGTCTCTTTTGACCAACTGGACGAACAAGGCATCCAGCTTGAGGGCGGTAACCGCCGCGCGCATCACGGTCTGTTCCAGGGTGAATTCGTCCAGCGGACTGTCGGCCATATCGCGAACCTCCTTCTGTGCCGTTGCTCTCGCAACGGTAGTACAGAATGCGGCGCGCGTCACTTTTTCAGCTAAGGGCAGCAAGCACCCTGGAGGCTCCGCGTCATGAGCCGCCGCCGCGACACCCAGACGCTCGACCTGCTGGCGTGGCAGCCGCCGGAACCGGTGCGGGCGTTCCCACCGGAAAAGGTGCGGGCGGCATCCCTCCGCTCGGCAGTCGCGAAGGCGGTTTCGCTCGCCCTGAAGGAATGCGGCCGAGACCGCGACGACGTCGCTCAGGCCATGGGCGAGTATCTGGGCGAGGCGTGCCCGAAGACGATGCTGGACGCCTACGCCAGCGAGGCGCGGGAAGAGCACGTCATCAACGTCGTGCGCTTCATCGCCCTGATGCACGCCACTGGCGACCGCCGCCTGCTGCAATTGCTGGCCGAGCCGTTCGGGTTGGCCGTGATCGACGCCCGCTATCTGCCCGCCATCGAAGACGCCTTGCTCGACGACAAGATCGCCGAGCTGACCCAACGCCGCCAGTTCGCGCGGCGCCGCTGGAAAGGGGCTTGAACCATGAAAGAGTGGTACGGCGCCGCTGAGCTGGCCTCGCTTGCTCTGCCGGGCATGCCTGAAACTGATCGCGCTTTCCAACTCCGCGCGGTCCGCGAGAACTGGCGTTCCCGACCTCGTGAGGGGCGCGGCGGCGGCCTGGAATACCATGTCTCTGCCCTGCCTACTGCGGCGCAGGTCAAGCTGACCCTGACGGAACGGAAGAGCGCGGCTACGCCTGTCCAGGCGCCCGCCCCGGCTGGCCGCGACGAACTCTGGCGTTGGTACGACAGCCTGCCCGAACGCAAGAAGGATAAGGCCCGTCTGCGCGCCGAGGTGCTGGACGCCGTGATGGTGCTGCACCGCAACGGCGTCACCAAGGACGTCGCCGTCATGACGGTGGCCCAGCACCATGATGTCGGCCCCAGCACCGTCTACAACTGGCTGGCTCTGGTGGCCGGCAAGGACCGCGCCGACTGGCTGCCCCACCTCGCGCCCCATCACACCGGGCGCACGGCGACCGTGGAGTGCGATCCAGCCGCCTGGGACATGCTGAAGTCGGACTATCTGCGCAACGCCGCCCCACCCTTCAGCGACTGCTATGAGCGCGTGTGCCGCGCCGCCAAGGAGCAGGGCTGGAGCGTGCCGTCGGAACGGACCCTGTTGCGCCGTCTGAACGCCACCGTCCATCCGGCGGTGATCGTGCTGGCGCGCGAAGGGATGGAGGCAGCCAAGCGGATGTTCCCGGCGCAGGAGCGCGACCGCTCGCACTTCACGGCGCTGGAGGCGATCAACGGCGACGGCCATCGCTGGGACATCTGGGTGGAATGGCCCGACGGCACCGTGGCCCGCCCCAACATGGTCGCCTTCCAGGACCTCTATTCCGGCCTGATCCTGGCGTGGCGGGTCGACCAGACCGCCAACAGCTGGTCGGTGCGGCTGGCGATCGGCGACCTGATCGAGAATTACGGCATCCCGAAGAAGTGCTGGCTCGACAACGGGCGCGACTTCGCCAGTAAATGGCTGACCGGCGGCATCCCCAACCGCTACCGCTTCAAGGTGCGGGAAGAGGAGCCGGTCGGCATCCTGACCCAGCTTGGCGTCGAAATCCATTGGACCACCCCCTATTCGGGACAATCCAAGCCGATCGAGCGCGCCTTCCGTGACTTCGCCAGCGACATCTCGCGCCATCCGGCGTTCGAGGGCGCCTACACCGGAAACAGCCCGGTCAACAAGCCGGAGAACTACCGCAGCCGCGCGATCAAGCTGGACGATTTCCTGAAAGTACTGGCGTCGGAGATCAACCAGCACAACGACCGCATCGGCCGTACCGCCCGCAACTGCCGGGGCCGGTCGTTCCGGGACACCTTCCTGGAGAGCTACCGGACCGCTACGGTCACCAGGGCGACCGAAGAGCAGCGCCGGCTGTGGCTGCTGGCGGCCGAGGGCGTCACCGTCAACAGCCGCGACGGCACCATCAAGCTGTTCGGTAACCGCTACTGGGCCGATTTCCTGCACCTGCATCTGGGAGAGACGGTCGCGGCGCGTTTCGACCCGGAGTTCCTGCACGACGGCGTCCACATCTACCGGCTGGACGGCGGCTATCTCGGCCATGCGCCGGTGCTGGAGGCCGCCGGTTTCGACAGCGCCGACGCCGCCCGCGAGCATGGCCGCCAGCGCCGCCGTTGGCTCAACGCCCAGCGCGACATGCTGGACGCCGAGCGCCGGATGTCGGCGGCCCAGGTCGCGACCATGGTGCCGCTCAACCTCGGCCCCGACACCCCGGCCGAAGCCAAGGTGGTGCAGCTGCCGCGCCCGGTGCTGGATCTGAAGCAGACGCCCCAACCGGACCTGACCGACGCCCAGCAGGAGCGTCGCGAAGCTCTCGTCACCGAATTCCGCCGGCCCGACGCGGCGCCGACCAAGGACGAAAAGACCCTGCGCCTGGAAAAGGCGGCTGCGATCGAAGCCGCCCTGGCGGCCGGTCAGGCAGTGGCCGAGACCGACGCCGCCTGGTTCGGCCGCTACGCCAAGCTGCCCGAGTGGAAGGCGCACCAGCGGCTGGCTGCCGACTTCTCCGCCGGCTCCCAGGCCACCGCCTGACCGCCCGCAGACGACCCGGCCCCGATCCTTTGCCGAGGATCGGGGCCGGACACCGAAATGCATCACAGACCAACAGGATGGACGATATGACCGTCGCTCCCTTCCCCATCAAGCCCGACGCCCCCGACGCGGCAAGCCATTCGCTCGCCACGGCGCCGCTCGCCAACGTCTCGCTGTTCACCGAACTGGCGGAACGGGTGGTCGGCCGCCACCGCGCGTTGCCGGGCATGGCGGTGTGGTACGGCCCCAGCGGCTACGGCAAGACGCGCGCCGCCGTCTACGGCGCCAACCGCTTCCGCGCCACCTATGTCGAATGCGGCGCCACCTGGACGCAGGCGAAGTTCTGCCGCGCCCTGCTGATCCAGCTTGGGCTGCCGTCGACCGGCACCGTAGCCGACATGGCGGAGCGGATCATCGACGCGCTGCGGACGTCCCGCAGCCCGCTGATCATCGACGAGTTCGACCATGTCGTCGCCCGCAAGTACGTCGACCTGGTGCGCGAGATCCACGACCAGTCCGGCGCCGCCATCATCCTGATCGGCGATGGACGGCGTGGTGACGGGCGAGCAGTACAGCTCGCTGGTGTCCACGCTGACCACGGCGTGGTCGAGGGCGCAGGGCGTGCTGGGCGCGCTCCGCCAGGGACAGACGGCGGTCGAGCAGGCGGTCGATGCGAACTGGCGTCCGACCCTGGATGCGCGCCTGACCGATGCCGGGCTGTCCGGTGCCGCCATCGCCGCGCTGCGCCCGACGTGGCAAGCCGTGATCGACGGCGCCAGGGGCGGCACCGCCAGTGCCGGGCAGATGCGCGGCGCGCTCGCGGCTCTGGACGCCCAGCTGACCGCCGGCACGATCACGGCCGAGCAGCACCGGGCGGCCGTCGGTGTCCTGACGGCGGCGTGGGCGGACAACACCGCCGTGGTGTCGGTGGTGACGCAACAGCTGTCCACCAGCTGGTCGGAGGTGATGTCGGGACTGGTGGAGGGCTGGCGGACGGTGGCGTCGGACAGCCGGCAGGCCGCCACGGCGTGGAGCGGCGTCGCCGACGCGCTGGAGCAGGCCAGCCGCGACGTGATGCTGGACCGGAACCTGAGCAACCTCGGACCGCGGGCTTTGCGGGACGCCGCACAGGCGGAGTTCGCGCGGCTGCGTGGCGTGGTGTCGGAGTATGCGGCGGCAGTGCAGGCCGGCACGGCGACCGACGCGCAGCGCGTTGCCGCCCTGGCTGCCGCCCAGCAGATCGACGAAGCGGGCAAGAAGTACCTGGAGGCGCAGCGTGCCTACAGCGGCGACGGCGCGGTCTACGACCAGAGCCTGACCGATGTGCGGGCGGCGTGGGATGCGTCGCGGCAGCTTGGTCTGACGTTGAAGGACGCGGAAACCCGGCGTGCCGACCAGATCGACCGGCAGATCGACCAGCTGGAGCGGCTGACGGGCGTCAGCAGCGCCTCCCGCGAGTTGCTGGACCAGATCAAGGGCACCATCACCGCCGGCAATGCCGACATGTCGCAGCTGGTCGCCCTGGTGCGGCAGCTGCCGGGCTACCAGCGCTACAGCGCGCCGACCGATGTGCAGGCCGCATGGGATCGCATGTCCGGCGCAGACCGCAGCGCCGTCGCCCGTCAGCTGGGCTATTCCGGGTCGGTCGACGCCGCCGCCTTCAACGACTTTCTGCAGGCCACTGGCAAGGGCAGCGCGTTCGAAGCGGCAGTGAGAAGCGTGTCCGCGCGGACGCCGACGCTGTCGCCCGAGCAACAGTATATGGCGGCGTACCCGGATGTCGCAGGGTCCGGCATGAGCGCGGCGGAGCATTACGCCGTCTTCGGCGCACGTGAGGGCCGCAACAGCTTCGGCATGACGCTCAACCGGGATCAGGCGTATCTGGCGCGCTACCCCGATGTCGCGTCAGCCTACGCTCGCGGTGAGGTGAGCAGCGCGGCGGAGCATTACCGGCAGCACGGCGCGGCGGAAGGCCGGGCCTATCAGCATGGCGGCGTGGTCGGCGGCGTGGTCGGCAACGGCCTGTACGGCATCGACAGCGTCACCGCCGAATATGCCGGCGGTGGCCGCATCTGGCTGGCTGGCCGCGAGGGCATCCTGACCGCCGCCGCCACCGATGCCATCGGGGGCGCCGCTACCATCGACTGGATCAACCGTCATCGCGCGCTGCCCACCAGCATCGTCGGCGCCTACCAGTCCGGCGGCGTGGTCGGAGGTGGGGGGTGGGCCGATGCACCCCAGAAGCCGGCCGCCGTGGTGATCGACATGGCCCCGGTGGTGACGGCGGTCGGCACCGTGCGGTCGGCCGTGCTGGAGATCGGCGGCCAGATCGCCGCCATGGCCGCCCGGCTGGCCGGGATGGAGGACTCCATCGACAACCAGTCTGCCGAGATCCGCATGCTCGGCAACCGCCTTGCCAAGCTGGTGCAGGCATGACCGAGCCCACCGCCTGGATCGCGGAGATCGACCTGACCCGGCCGAACGGCACGGCCGAGACGTTGTTCGTGACCGACACGCCGATCCGTCCGTTCCCGTCCGACGATCCCGACCGGCCGAACCAGGTCTATCGGTCGCGGTTGGCCGGGCCGCCGGCCTATTCGGTCGGAACCCACGCGGACCTGTCGCGGCTGTCGGGCGACGTCGGCGCCGGGCTGATGGAGCTGCTGAACGGCGACGGTGCCGTGTCTTATCTTGCCGGCTGTGCCATCGGCGCGGTGCATGTCCGCATGGGCCGAGAGGGGCAATACTGGCGCGAGTGGGCGCCGGCGCTGACAGGTCGGGCCGAGGCGCCCCAGCCGACGCTGTCCGCCCGGTCGGCCGGCAAGGTGACGCTGCTCCTGTACGACCTGCGCGCCAGCCTCGACAGTGATGTCGTCACCCGCACCTATGGCGGCGGCAACGTCGGGGCGGTCGGCTACGACGGCACGCCCGACGCCGGCAAGGGAGACACCGTGCCGCTGTGCATCGGCCGGCCGCTGAACGTGCCGGGGAAAGCGGTCAACACGTCCAGCCGGACGTGGCAGATCGACGACGGTCCCATCGGCAGCGCCGGCACGCTCTATGACCGCGGCGACGCGGCGAACCTGTCGCTGGTGGCGACCTCGACGCAGGCCGCCTTTGATTCCGTGGCGCTGACCTCGACGCAGTATGCCCGCGACCTGTCACGCGGCCTGATCAAGCTGGGCGGTGCCATCGGCGGACGACCTGTCGATGGACCCGGTCGGCCGCGCCGACGCCGGCGAGACCGCCGCCACGGCGATCCGCTGGGCGTTGACCCGTCGTGGGGTGGGCAGCATCGGCGACACGCTGGCGAACTGGGCGCCGGCCGCCACCATCGGCGCGTGGTGGCCGGGTGCGGTCCGGTACCGCGAGCTGATCGACCTGATGGCGCGGTCGGAAGGGGCGGCGGTGCTGCCGGACGCGCTGGGGCGGTGGCAGGTCGCGCGGCTGGACGTGCCGGCCGCGCCGATCGCCAGCATCGGCGAGGGGCAAATCCTCGACATCGGCGTCGACGACCAGGACCTCGCCGTACCGGTCTGGCAGGTGACCGTTCGCGGGCGGCGAAACCACCTGGTGCTGGACCGCGGCCGGATCGCCGGCCAGCTGTGGGACACCGACCGCGAGGTGTGGCTGCGCGAGGAATGGCGGAAGGCGGTGGCGAAGGCCGAGTGGGTCAAGGCGCGCTGGGGCGACGATGCCCGCGCCGTCGAGGTGGACACCGCGCTGACCAACCAGTCCGACATGGAAGCCCTGGCCACCCGGCTGCTGACCCTGCTGGGGCCGCGCTCTGACGGCACACCGCGCCGGTCTCTGTGGGTCGTGGTGGAGCTGACGGCCGCCCGGCTCGGCTGGCAACTGGGCCGGACGCTGCACCTCAGCTACCCGCGCGAGGGCATCGCCGACGACATGCTGCTGCTCGGCATGCAGCCGGCGTCGCCGTCGCGGCACCTCATGCGCCTCGCTTCTTCGGGTGACGTGATGGGAACCGCAGCCATCCTCGACGAAAACCTCGCTCTGACCGCCACGCTTTCGGGCGGCAACTGGGCGCTGCCGTTGGAGCACCTGCTGGAGCCGACGGTGCGAGAAACCGTGGCGCGCTGCGTCAGCGGCAATCCGGCCGACGCATGGTTTGACGTTTCGTGGCCGGGGCCGGGTCGGAAGTGGGACACGCTCGTCATTGCCGGCGGGTCGATTGCCCGCGGGCGACCTTCCGCGTGACCTGGTACAGCCATCCGACCGATCGCTCGGCCGCCTCCATTTTGCGGGGAGGTCCGGACGCGCCATGGCTGCGCGTCTACCCGTCGCCAGACCGGCGCCGGGACCGGAGCTATTACGCCGGGAACTATCTGTCCGGCGGCCAGACCGCCCGTGATCTGGGCGGCAAGACGCCTCAGCTGCTCCACCGGCCGGCGCGGTCGCCGCGCTGCCGAGCCGTCCGGGTCGAGATCGATAACCGTGGTCGGCCGCTCGACCTCGGCCATCTGTGGATCGGCCGCGCCTTCCGGCCGGACTGGCCGCACAACTGGGGCATGGTGCTGGAGCCGGTCGACAACAGCCCCGTGGATACCACGCCCGGCGGCCGGCGCATTCCGGATCGCCGGCTGGCGCCGGTGCGTAAAACAGTCCGCTTCGACGACCTCGCCCAGGATGAGGCGATGCGCATGCACGACATCGGTCTGCGTGCGGGCAAGACCGACCTCTGTTGATGATTGAGGACGTGACGCAAGGCCGTCACCAGTGGCGGCGGGTCAAGCTCGCCACGCTGGAGGATGGGACCATTCCCGTCACGCAGAGCGACGGCGACCTGTGGTCCGCCACCCTGAAACTGCTGGAGATCATCGGATGACGACGACCCGCCCGACCGCGGCGATCGAGCGCCTGCGCACACGCTACTACAACGAGAACGCTTACGATCCGGAGGAAAACCCCGGTGGGCTGGATGAGTCTGAGGACGGGCAGACGGCCGGCCATGTCACCAACTTTCCGGCGGCGTTGACGGATGTGGGGGACGCGGCGGCCTATGTGGGAGAGGCGGCGGCCGATGTCGGCGCGGCTGCTGCGGCTGCGCATGGCGACCGCCTGGCGGCCGATGCGGCGGCGGGAGCGGCGGCCCAGCACAGGGCAGAGGCGGCGCAGTCGGCACTGACGGCGGCCAGCATCGTCCAGCACGTCGACGTGACCGAGATCGTGGGGCTGCCGCCGGTCGTCGATCTGCGCTTCTGCGACCCGGCGGGCGTGCCGGCCGGGTGATACAGGGCGGGTCGGGCAAGTGGGTGCGGGCGCAGAGCGGGTTGCTGACCTACGTGCCGGCGGGAGTGCCGCCTATCGAATATGACGCCGCCGGGGCGGTGCTGGGCCTGCGCTGCGAGCGGTCGGCGCCCAACCTCGTGACGGCCAACAACGCCTTCGGCACCGGCCAGTGGACCCGCGTCGGGGCCACCGTCGTCGAGAATGCGGCGATCGGCCCGGACGGGGCGG
>NZ_VUOI01000015.1:0-95740 GCF_015390205.1 Azospirillum sp. INR13 | reverse complement strand
GCACCGGCGGCTCGGCTCGCTCACCGCGGCCATCGAGTCGCTGCGCAAGCCGGTGGGGCGCACGCTGGAGCCGCTGCACGACCCCGAACCGGACGGGCTGGCCGCCGCGGTCGCCGACGCCCGCGTCTTCGATCCCGAACACCCGGTCGACGCGGTGGACATCGTGCGCCGGGTGCTGCCGTCGCGGATCCCGCGCACCCGCCACTGGCTGATGCTGGCCGGCGTCCTGGCGCTCCTGGGGCTGTGGGGGATGTGGCGTTACACCGCGCTCAGCGAATGGGCGACGCTGGAC
Organism: Azospirillum sp. INR13; assembly: GCF_015390205.1. Taxonomy (NCBI): domain Bacteria; kingdom Pseudomonadati; phylum Pseudomonadota; class Alphaproteobacteria; order Rhodospirillales; family Azospirillaceae; genus Azospirillum; species Azospirillum sp. INR13. The sequence continues at coordinate 95,448 of NZ_VUOI01000015.1, read as the reverse complement.
GCCGTGCTCGCGGTCTTCCAGAACTTGCGCGACAGCCCGCTGGCGCCGCTGTGGCTGATCCTGGCCTATGTCGCCGGCGGCTACGTCATGTTCCCGCTGACCCTGATGATCGCCGCCACCGCCATCGTGATGGGGCCATGGTGGGGCTTCCCCACCGCCATGGGCGGAGCGGTCGCCTCGGCGGTCGCGATGTTCTGGACCGGGCGGATGGCGGGGCGCGACCTGCTGGACCGCCATGGCGGCCCGCTGATCGCGCGGCTCAACGAGAAGCTGGCCGACAGCGGCATCGCCGCGGTGGCCGGCGTGCGCGCGGTGCCGGTGGCACCCTACACCGTGGTCAACCTTGCCGCTGGCGCGTCGAAGCTGCGATTCGGCGATTACGTGATCGGCACCATGGTCGGTCTTGCGCCCGGCATCCTTGCCTTCAATCTGCTCGGGCACCAGCTTGAACGGACCATCGGCAATCCCGGCGCCGCCGACATCGCGCTGCTGGTGGCGATGGGGGCTGTGGCGATCGGGCTCGGCTGGCTGACCAGCCGGGTGCTCGGCCGGTCGGGGCGGAAGGCTCCGGATGTGGGACAAGACGACAGGGCAGACGAAAGGATTTTGGAACCGTGATCCGTTTCAGCCGTGAGCGTGTCCAGCGCATCGCCGCCGCGTTGCGCGCGGCCCGTGCCCGCCGTCCCCGCCGTGCCGACAACCGCAGTTCCCCGATTCCGGACGGCATGGCCGCGTTCAGCGTCGCCACCTGGAACATCCACAGCTGCGTCGGGCTGGACGCCCGATTCGCACCCGACCGCATCGCCCAGGTGATCCGCGACCTGGAGGTCGACCTGATCGGGTTGCAGGAGGTCGGCTGGCACCATCGCGGCGAATCGGGAATGGACCAGTTCGCCTTCCTGGAACAGCACACGGGCATGAAGGCCTATGCCGGCCCGACAAAGCACAGCGAGCGCGCCCATTACGGCAACTGCCTGCTGACCCGCCTGCCGGTGCGCTCGATGGAGACGATGGACCTCTCCGTCGGCAAGCGCGAGCCGCGCGGCGCCATCGACGCGGTGGTGGAGGTGGAAGGCCGCCCGGTGCGGGTGATCGTCGCCCATCTCGGCCTCGATCCCTGGGAACGGGCCAAACAGGTCGGCGACATCGTGTCGCGGGTGGAAGGGCAACCGGAGCTGCCCACCCTGTTCATGGGCGACCTGAACGAATGGACGCCCAGCTCGCCGCGGCTGCGCCATCTGGCCGCGTCCTTCGCCGACGTCGCCAACCCGCGCAGCTTCCACGCCCGCATGCCGACCCTGCGGCTCGACCGCATCTATGTGACGGGAGGCTTGCAAATCCCCCGCTTTCGAGGTGGTGCGCAGCGTCCTGACCCGTCGGGCATCGGACCATCTGCCGGTCCGCGCCGTACTGGCCGTCCCCTGATCGTCAGCCATTTCCCTGAACGTCAGTATGACCAACGGAGCCGCGCGCCGGGGTCATAGCGGGATTGTTGCGGTTGATAATTTTTTGTGCAGCGCAATGTTCTTTTAACAACAGAGCTTTGCAAATGCGAAGAGGCTCTTGACCTATACGCGACCCCCGACGAAGGATATGGTTGGTAATACGATCAATATCTGGTCGAAGGTATAACGAACCGGACCAACGAACCCTGGCCGACCGGGGGTAGCCGTGACGTGAGGATCTGATTTGCTGTATCACCTGTACGATATGCAACACGCCGCCATGCGGCCGATGCGTTTCTGGGCCGAAGCCGCCCAGCACACCTTCCAGAACCCGCTGGTTCCGCTGTCCTACACCAAGCTGGGCCGGGCGGTCGCCGCCGGGGCCGAGTTGATGGAGCGGACGACCCGCCGCTTCGGCAAGCCGGCCTTCGGGCTGGCGGAGACGGTGGTCGACGGGCAGACCGTGCCGGTCACCGAACGGTTCGTCTGGCAGTCTCCCTTCTGCAAGCTGCTGAACTTCGCCAAGCCGGAAGGCACGCCGCGCCAGCCGAAGGTGCTTCTGGTCGCCCCGATGTCGGGCCACCACGCCACGCTGCTGCGCGGCACGGTGGAGGCGCTGATGCGCGACCACGACGTGTACATCACCGACTGGATCGACGTGCGGCTGGTGCCGATGTCGGCCGGGCGCTTCGACCTCGACGACTACATCGACACGGTGGCGGAGTTGATCCGCTTCCTGGGCCCCAACACCCACGTCATCGCGGTGTGCCAGCCGGCGGTGCCGGTGATGGCGGCGGTGTCGCTGATGGCGGCGGCGGACGAGCCGGTGCAGGCCCGCAGCATGACCCTGATGGGCGGCCCGATCGACCCGATGGCCAACCCGACGACGCCGGTCAAGCTGGCGATGGAACGCCCGCTGAAGTGGTTCGAGCGCAGCGTGATCACCACGGTCCCGGTCTATTATCCGGGTGCCTTCCGCCGCGTCTATCCGGGCTTCATCCAGCTGTCGGGCTTCATGTCGATGAACCTCGACCGCCACATCAACGAGCATGTCGGGCTGTTCCGCCACCTTGTCCGCGGCGACGGCGATTCGGCCGAGCAGCACCGCCGCTTCTACGACGAATATCTGTCGGTGATGGACCTGTCGGCAGAATTCTACCTGCAGACCATCGAGACCGTGTTCCAGAAGCACGCCCTGCCGGAAGGCAAGATGGTCTCGCGCGGCCGCAAGGTGGAGCCGGCGGCAGTCCGCAAGACGGCCGTGATGACCGTGGAGGGCGAGCTGGACGACATCTCCGCCCCCGGCCAGACCATCGCGGCCCAGCGCCTGTGCTCGTCCCTGCCTGACGACATGCGCAAGACGCATTTCCAGAAGGGCGTCGGCCATTACGGCATCTTCAACGGCCGCCGCTGGCGCGAAGCCATCCTGCCGGAAATCCGCAGCTTCATCCGGAGCCACGACGGGGAGTGAGGGCTTCCGGGCGGAGTTAGACCCCCACCAGTCTCCTCCCCCGCTGAGCGGGGGAGGAGACTGGTGGGGGTCTAACTTCGCCCGTCGAAACCTCAATCCACCATCGTCCGCGCTTCGGTGAAGGCATCCATATGCCCCAGCCCGCCGGTCGCGCCTGCCTGCGCCCGCATACCGGCCGTCGCGATGTGGAACAGATAGCCCAGCGCGAACAGCGCCACGAACAGGCCGAACACCAGGGCGTTGTAGTAGACCATCGTCACCAGGGCGAGCACCGCCAGCACCAGCGAGATCGCCGGGAAGACCGGATAGAAGGGCGCGCGGTACGGCCGCTCCAGCGCCGGTTCGGCGGCGCGCAGGCGGAACAGCGCCGCCATGCTCATGATGTACATGACGATGGCGCCGAACACCGACATGGTGACGATGTTGGCGGTCAGCGGCAGGCCGCCGATCTGGATGAACTCGTCGGAATAGATGGCGGCGATGCCCACCACGCCGCCGGCCAGCACCGCCCAGTGCGGCGTCTTGCGGGTCGGGTGCAGGCGGGACAGCACCGGCGGCAGGAAGCCGGCGCGCGACAGCGCGAAGATCTGGCGCGAATAGCCCATGATGATGCCGTGGAAGGAGGCGATCAGCCCGAACAGGCCGATCCACACCAGCATGTGCAGCCAGCCGCTCGATTCGCCGACCACCGCCTTCATCGCCTGGGGCAGCGGGTCGTTGATGTTGGACAGCGCGGTCCAGTCACCCACGCCACCCGCGAAGATCATGGTGCCGAAGGCCAGCACCACCAGCGTCAGGATGCCGCCGATATAGGCGCGCGGCACGGTACGCTTGGGATCCTTGGTCTCCTCGGCCGCCATCGCCGCGCCCTCGATCGCCAGGAAGAACCAGATGGCGAAGGGGATCGCGGCGAAGATGCCGCCGAAGGCGTCCATGCCGAAGCTGTTCGACCCGGCCCAGCCGTTGGCGGTGAAATTGGCCCAGGAGAAGCCGGGGAACACCACGCCCATGAACACCACCAGTTCGAAGATCGCCAGCAGCGTGACGAACAGTTCGAAGGTGGCGGCGATGGACACGCCGGCGATGTTCAGCCCCATGAAGATGACATAGGCGGCGACCGCGGCCAGCTTGGGGTCGAGCCCGGGAAACTGCACGTTCAGATAGGCGCCGATGGCGAGCGCGATGGCCGGCGGCGCGAAGACGAACTCGATCAGCGTGGCGAATCCGGCGACGAAGCCCCCCTTCGGTCCGAATGCGCGGTAGCTGTAGGCGAAGGGACCGCCGGCATGGGGAATGGCGGTCGTCAGCTCGGTGAAGCTGAAGATGAAGGTTGTGTACATCGCCGCGATCAGGATCGTGGTGACGAGGAAGCCGAGCGTTCCCGCCGCCGCCCAGCCGTAGCTCCAGCCGAAATATTCGCCGGAGATCACCAGCCCCACGGCGATCCCCCACAGATGGAGCCCGCTCAGGCTCTTGCTCAATTCAGGCTTCGTGTTCCCAGACATGTTGCCTCCTGCCCCTGTTCAAGGCTTTGGGTTTAGTGGCGTTGGTGTCTATGGCGGCGCTCTCTCACGACCGGTCGGGCAGTTGGTTTTTCTCGTTGTCCGGACCGGCCAGGGACGGGGCGTCCTCCTTCAGGCCGACCCCCGTCAGCTTCAGCCGCGCCGCCTCGGTTGCGAGCCAGCACAGCTTGTCGGCGGCCGTCCGGATGGACAGGCCGTCGGAATGGATGTTGGAAATGCAGTTGCGTTCGGAATCGGCGCGGCCGGCCTGGGGTCCCAGGTCAGATAGACCCCCAGCGATTCCGCGGCCGACAGGCCGGGCCGCTCCCCCACCAGCAGCGCGACCAGCCGGGCGCCCATGGCCGACCCCACCTCGTCGCCCAGCGCCACCCGCGCCTGTCCGGCCAGCACCGCCGGGCCAATGCGCAGATGCCCGAGCCGTGCCACGCAGGCATGGACCAGCGGCGCCGCATTCACCTGCACCGCCGCGGCCGACAGCCCGTCGGCGATCACGAACAACAGGTCCCACTCCCCACCCCGCAGGGTCGCCGCACTGGCAGGGTCCAGCCGGCGGCCGAGATCGGGCCGGCGCAGGTAGGTCGGCCGGTCGGAGGCAGCGCTGTGGACGCGCAGTGTCTCCAGCGGCGACAGGTCGGCGGCGAGACGGTCGAAGTCGACCGCGCTGTGCACGGCATCGCGGGCACGGGCATGGGCCAGTTGGAACTCCAGCAGCGCCTTGGTCGGCAGGGCGTCGCCGCTGCGGCCGAGCGCGATGCGGGCGCGGGTGGCGCTGCGGAAGCGTGCCCATGGATCTTTTGAATTGTCCTTCCGGGTCTCGCTCATGGCGCGGCGCTCCCCAGCAGGGCGGAGACGACGAGGCTCTGGTCGGGCCAGGGCGGCAGGCGGCGCTGCTCGTCGAGCCAGCCGGCCTTGTCCAGCCACGCCTCGAATTCAGGGGCCGGCGGGCGTTTCAGCAGATGCCGCAGGCCCAGCACGTCGTGGTAGGACAAGCTCTGGTAATTCAGCATGACGTCGTCGGCGCCGGGCACCGCGATCAGGAAATTGACCCCCGCGGTCGCCAGCATCGTCATCAGGACGTCCATGTCGTCCTGGTCGGCCTCGGCATGGTTGGTGTAGCAGACGTCGCAGCCCATCGGCACGCCCAGCAGCTTGGCGCAGAAATGGTCCTCCAGCCCGGCCCGCGTGATCTGCTTGGCGTCATAGAGATATTCGGGGCCGATGAAGCCGACCACCGTGTTGACCAGCAGCGGGTCGAAGGCGCGGGCGACGGCATAGGCGCGGGTTTCCACCGTCTGCTGGTCGATGCCGAAATGGGCGTCGGCCGACAGCGCCGATCCCTGCCCCGTCTCGAAATACATGACGTTGTCGCCGATGGTGCCGCGCTTCAGCGATTTGGCCGCCTCCTGCGCTTCGGCCAGCAGCGACAGGGTGACGCCGAAGCCGGCATTGGCCTTCTCGGTGCCGGCGATGGACTGGAAGACGAGGTCGACCGGCGCCCCGCGCTCCATCGCCTGGATCGTCGTGGTGACATGGGCCAGCACGCAGGACTGGACCGGGATGTCGAAGCGGGTGCGCACCGCGTCCAGCATCTCCAAGAGCGCGATGCAGGCCGGCACATTGTCGGTCGCCGGGTTGATGCCGATCACCGCGTCGCCGATGCCGTAGAGCAGCCCGTCGAGCGTGGAGGCGGCGATGCCGGTCGGGTCGTCGGTCGGATGGTTGGGCTGCAGCCGGCTCGACAGCCGCCCCGGCAGCCCGACCGTTGTGCGGAAGCGGGTGACGACCGAGCATTTGGCGGCGACGCAGACCAGATCGTGGTTGCGCATCAGCTTGGACACCGCCGCAACCATCTCCGGCGTCAGGCCGGGGGCGAGCGCCGTCAGCGCAGCGGTATCGGCCTCGTAGGACAGCAGCCAGTCACGGAACTGCCCGACCGTCATGTGCGCCACCGGCCGGAAGGCTTCGGCGTCATGGCCGTCGATGATCAGGCGCGTCACCTCGTCGGTCTCGTAAGCGACCAGCGCCTCGTTCAGGAAGACCTTCAGCGGCAGGTCGGCCAACACCATGCGCGCCGCCACCCGCCGCTCGTCGCTGTCGGCGGCGATGCCCGCCAACTCGTCCCCCGACCTTCGCGGCGAGGCGCAGGCCATCAGCGTCTTCAGGTCGTCGAAACGGTGGCGTTGCCGCCCCAGATCGCAATGGTAACCAGCCATGCCGGCCTCCCGCCCGTCTCATCCCTCGGGCGAGAGTGGCACGGGACGAGCGGCGGGCAGTTGACCGTAGAACACAAAATGCGCGGCTTCCCTGATCCCGCCCCTCTCCCCCACCAGGATCCCCTCTCCCCCCTGGGGAGAGGGGGATACGGGCGGGAGGAGTAACTGAATGGAGACACCCCGGCCCAAGCGCGACCTTCGGCGGCGCAATCGGGTAGACGGCCGAACCTGAAGCCCGGCCATACAGTTGATCACGCACCGCAGCGCGCCGCCCATCACCGGACGCCGCGCGCCACGCAAGAAGGAGTCCGTCATGCTGACGCTGTTGCGCACCGCCGTCCTGGTCCTGCCGCTGGTCGCCGTGGCCGCCTGCCACAATGAAGGCCCGGCCGAGCGTGCCGGCGAGTCCATCGACAACGCCGGCCAGAACATCAAGGACGCCATCGATCCGCCGGGTCCGGCCGAAAAGGCCGGCCGCGCCGTCGACCGCGCGGTGGACTGACACCTCTCCAACCCGCGCCTCTCCAACCCGGCCGGCCCGCTCAGCGGGCCGCGAGGTCCCGCTCCCGCCCGGCCGGCTGGATCCCCGACACCTCCAGCAGCAGTTTGCTGAGGATCGCGTCGGCGAAGGCATCGAAGTCGCGGGCGGGGACCAGGAAGGCGCCGGGGCCGCCGATGACATGGTCGCGGTAATAGCCCTCCAGGTCGTTCGGCGCGGCACCGCCCCACGGGTTGGGCCGGTCGTTCAGGATCGGCAGGCCGTTGATGGTGATGCCGCGGGCGACCGCGGCATCCCGCGCCTCCTCCACCGGGCGGCCGCGGTTGTTCTCGCCGTCGCCCGACAGGTCGATGACCCGCCGCGTGCCCTCGAACCCGTTGTTGTCGAACAGCGGGACGGAATAGTCGATGGCGGAGCTGATGGAGGTCCATTGCTCCGTCATCATCGGCGCTTCCGCCACCATGCCGGCGAAGCGCTCGATGCTGGCCGGATCGCTCAGTTCGGTCCAGCCGACGACGGTGTGCTGGTGGCTTTCCCCCGCCCATTCCACATAGGTGGCGCCGATCCGGCCGAAGGGTCCGCCGCGAATCGCCGCCTGCACCTTCGGGTTCAGAAGCGCCTGGACATAGCCGTTGCGCTGCAGCTTCGCCTCGTCCGGATCGACGCTGCCGGACACGTCCACCGCCAGGACCAGTTCCAGGTCCACCGGCGTCTGGGCCACGGCCGGGGCCGCGGATAAGGACAGGCATAAGGGGGTGAGGATCAGAAGGATGGCCGGGAAGCCGGCCAGGAGACGGGTCGGGAAACGGGCCAAAAGACGGTATGCACGCATACGCACCCCCCTTCGCCACCGGCTGTCCGGACGCCTGGCGTCGGACGAAGGACTGAGGATTGGTATGCGAACGGTCTCTGTCCATGCCCTGTCGGGCGATTCCGGCAGCAATGGAAGGCCAAGGCGGAGTACTCCGCCGCTGCCGCAGCTTGGAGGGAAGCCGGCACCCGTGTCGGCGGCACCGGTAACGGGTGACAAAGGCCCGATTGCCTGCATAGGTTAAGCCGTAAGGGGTACGCCAAACGGCAGAGCCCCCCGCGCATGCCCCGTCCGGCAGTTCATGTCCGCATCAGCCATCGACAAGCCCTCAGGCCGCTCGCCCTCCGCCGCTTTGCCGCGGCCTGCATTGACCGTGTGCGCCCTCTTGGCCGTCTTTACCGCCGGCTGGCCCGGCGTCTGGTCCGGAGCGGCGACGGCGCAGACCGTGCCTCCACCGCTGCATTCGGCCGAACTGATGGCGGCCGAACTGATGGCGCCCGCCCTGCCCAAGCCGGCAGCCCCCGCCCTCCGCGCCATCGAAACGCCCACGGCCTGCGCCGACCACGAACCGGCGGGCAAGCCCGTCCTCGACGCGCTGTTCGGCGGGGATGCGGCCTTCGCGGAACTGGCCCGCAGCAACCCGGCCGAGGCCTTCCGCTGTTCCAGCCTGTTCCCCGGCGAGGCTGCCCTGGCCGCCCTGCGGGAGGCGGTCATGCTCGCCCCCTTCGACGCCGTGGGCGCCGCGGACCAGTTGTCCGCCCGTCCCGGCGGTTCGGAGGTTATCGCCCGTGCGCTCGACATCGGGCTGCTGACGCGCTCGCTGGACAGCGGCCTGCCCTTCTACGAGACGCGTCACGAGCTGCGCAAACGCCTGTCCAAGGAGCATCTGCGCCTGCTGGAAACCCAGGCGGCCAAGGCGCTGTCCGCGTCCCTGGCGCGCCACCCGGCGCTGGTGGGGCCGAAGATCGGCGTGCTGCTGGACGACATGGTGGACGATCCGCCGGCCGATCGCTTCCGCATCACGCTGGCCCTGTCGTCGGAGGATCTGTTCGGTCTGATCGCCCGGATCGGTCCGCAGCTCTACACCTCGTCGCTCGACGGGCTGGTCGACATCCTCCGGATCCAGCTGAAGCAGGAGCGGCGCGGCATCCTCGACCTTGCCCGCGGGGCGCGGACCCGGCCGCTGTGGGCGGACTTCTTCATCGCCGTCGTCGGCGGCGGGCGGGCCGGCAGCCTGTTCGGCACCGACCCCGCCACCGCGCGGGAGCTGATGCGCGAGAGCATCCAGGCCCTGCTGCCGGCGATCCGGACGCCGCAGGCACCGGCAACGAGCGGCATGCCGGATCCCGCGGTGGTCATCGGCGTGCTGGCCGACGCCATGGACCTCGACAACCGCGCGGTCCGCGCCGCGCTGGAGGGCGAACTGGCGGCCTGGTACCGCGACGCGGAGGAAAGCTCCGTCAAGGCGATGGCCGGGTTGGCAGGCAGCCTGCACGCGACGCGCCTGTCCGGCCGGCCGGCCACTCCCGCTTTCGAGGCGGAGCGGTTCCTTCAGCGCCATTCGCTGGGCGCCTCGCCCGTCCTGACCGCGCAGCGCCTGTTCCGCAACGGCCTCAACGTGCAGCGGATGACCTTCTACGACGATCCCGACGGACGCGCGTCCTTCCGCGGCTTCCTGCGGCAGCACCGGATGCAGGGCTGGGCGCTGCACAGCCGGTCCGGCTTCGTCGTCGCCGTCAGCCCCGACCGCCATGGCCGCCGCATCGTCATCGTCGCCGACGTGCCCGGCGCCGGCGATGCGGGACGGGCCGAAGCCTGGGACTGGATGGCGCGCGAAGGGCTGACCCCGTCCATCGTCGTCCACCGCGGCCACAGCTATCACGAGGACGGCACGATGGCGGAGATCGGGCCGGCCACCGCGCTGGTCTTCTGGGGGTCCTGCGGCGGCCACACGCGGCTTCGCGCCACGCTGGAGCGGGCGCCCGACGCGCTGGTCCTGGCAACGCAGAACATCGGCGTGTCGGCCGTCAACGAAACGCTGCTGGGCATCATCGAGGAACGGCTGCTGGCCGACGGCACCATCGACTGGAACGCGGTGTGGACCGACGCCCGCGCCCGCATCCGCGACCGCCGCTTTGCCGCCTACCGGCGTCCCGACCAGGATTCGGCCAACCTCGCCTTCCGCGCCTGGCGGGTCCAGGCGGCTTTTCCTTAACCCTCAAGGCAAGGCATGGCTGAGTTTCGCCGCCGCCGCTTGCGGCGGAACCATGCGCATGGTGCTGTGGTGCATCCGATTGTTGCCCACCCCCGTTGTCGAGGCCCCAGACCATGACGTGGCAGACGCTTGCCTTCTTCTTCGCCACCGCCTTCGTGATCTCGATGACGCCGGGGCCGAACATGCTGCTGGCGATGAGCCTGGGCTTGCGCTTCGGCGCGCGGCGCGCCCGCCTGGGGCGGGGCCGGCATGTGCGTGGCGCTGGCGGTGATGGCGGCGCTGTCGGCCTTCGGGCTGGGCGCCCTGCTCTCCACCTCCGTGCTTGCCTTCGAGATCGTGCGCTGGGCCGGCGTGGCCTATCTGACCTGGCTCGGCATTGCCGCGTGGCGGGCGCCGGTGGAGCCGGCCGGCAACCGCGACGCCGCGGCGTCCGCGACCGGCGAAGGGTCGGCGGCGCGGCTGTTCCTGCGCGGCGCCCTGGTCGCCTTCAGCAACCCGAAGGCGCTGGTCTTCATGGGCGCCCTGTTCCCGCAGTTCATCGATGCAGGCGCGCCGCTGGCGCCGCAGTTGAGCGCGCTGGTCGCCACCATGGTGGTGATCGAGTTCGGCTGGATCATGGCCTATGCCACCGGCGGCGACCGGCTGGCGGCGAAACTGACGACGGTGTCGGCGGCGAAGTCGCTCAACCGGCTGACCGGCGGCCTGATGATCGGCGCCGGCGGCCTTCTGGCGCTCGCCCGCCGGGTCTGACGCACCGGCCCCGTCCTTCCCTCCCGCTCCCGGAAAGAAAAAGGGCCGCGCAGATGCGCGGCCCTGAAGTTTAGGGAGGAAACGCCCCGAGAATGGGCAAGGCCAAGATATGCTGCGCCGCACACGAAGTGGTATTACCAATGCTGAATGGTAGCCATGCGCTGCGCGAATGGACCTATGCAGCAATATGCATTGTCAGCAATAAGCACCGGATCTCGGTTACAAAAATTTCATAGAACCGCCGTGCTCGAGTCATCGCCCGCCCTATTAATGCATCGGTTTGCCACGTCCCCGAAGGGTTACCCAAATGGAGGCGTGGCGGTGCGAAACCCGCGGTCGAGGAACGGTGCGATGGCGATCCCAGTCCTGCGCAGCTTGACGCTGAAGCAGGCGATTCATGCGGTCCTGGCCGCCTTCGTCATCGGATTCGCCATCACCGCGGTGGAGTTCACCTGGACCGCCTCGCGCGAGCGGACGATGGCGCTGGCCAGGATCGGGGAGGCGGCCGCTCTGGTGGAGGGGCCGGCCGCCACCGCTGCCTGGCTGATCGACGGCGATCTGGCCGGGCAGGTGCTGGACGGCATGGTGCGCGCGAATGCCGGCTGGGCGGAGATCCGGCTGGGGGACGGCACGCTGCTGGCCCGGCGCGAACAGGCCGCCCCGCCGATGACGCTGCTGGGACGGGCGGCGACCGCGCTGCTCTTTGCTGACCGGCCGACCCTGGTCCATGACCTCCCCCTCCCCGCAGCCGACCGCAGCACGTCGGCGGACAATGCGGCAGACAATGCGGCAGGCAGCCGCCGTATCGTCGGCCGGCTGGCGGTCGGAATCGACACCGGGCGGGCGGCGGCAGGCTTCCTCGCCTATGTCTCGGCGGCGCTGGTCGCGGGGACCCTGCGCAATCTCCTGATCGGGCTGGCGATGGCGGCGGTGTTCCACCGGCTGCTGACCCGTCCGCTTCTGCAGATCGGCCGCGCGGTGGCGCGCATCGATCCGGAGAAGCCCTACGGCCAGCCGCTGGTGGTGCCCCGCGGCCATGCCGACGACGAACTCGGCTTCGTCATCACCCGCTTCAACCACACCCTGACCCTGCTGGAGCAGGAGCATGACGAGTTGCGCCGGCTGGCGACCCGCTGCCCGCTGACCGGGCTGGCGAACCGCGCGCTGCTGCTCGACCGGCTGGACCACGCCATCGATCTGGCGGAGCGCGCGCGGGAACCGGGCGCCGGCCGGCTTGCGGTGCTCTATGTCGACCTCGACCGCTTCAAGCGGGTCAACGACAGCCTGGGGCACGGGGTGGGCGACCTGCTGCTCTGCCGGGTGGCGGAGCGGCTCGGCGCCAGCGTCCGGCGTTGCGACACCGTCGGCCGGCTGGGCGGCGACGAGTTCCTGGTGGTGCTGGAGCGCGTCGCCGACGGCGAGGAGGCGGCGATGGTGGCGCAACGGCTGCTGGACGGCCTGTCCACCCTGCGCGAGGTGGGCGACCACCGCGTCCACGTCACCGCCAGCATCGGCATCGTCCTCCACCCCATGGACGCTGCGGCCGGCGCGGGTGCCGTGGACGGCGCCGGGCTGATGCGGATGGCCGATTCGGCGATGCAGGCGGCCAAGGCGGCGGGCGGCAACCGCTTCGTCTTCCACACGCGCGACATGACCGACCGCGCCGAAACCCGCCTGCGGCTGGAGGCCGGACTGCGCGAGGCGGTGGCGGCCAAGTCCTTCGAACTGGTCTACCAGCCGAAGATCGAGGCGGCCGGCGGCCGGCTGACCGGCTTCGAGGCGCTGATCCGCTGGCGGCACGAGGGGGCGGCGATCTCCCCCGCCGATTTCATCCCGGTCGCCGAGGACACCGGCCTGATCATCGAGATCGGCCATTGGGTGCTGGAGGAGGCGTGCCGGACCGCCACCCGCTGGGCGCTGGACCACGGCCCGGTGCCGGTCGCGGTCAACGTCTCCGCCCGCCAGCTCGCCGATCCCGGCTTCGCCCGGCTGGTCGAACAGGTACTGCAGCGCCACGGCACCCCGCCCGACCTGCTGGAGCTGGAGATCACCGAGACCGTCATCATGAAGGACGTGCGCCACCATCTGCCGACGCTGAACCGCTTGCGGGCGTTGGGCGTGCGCATCGCCATCGACGATTTCGGCACCGGCTATTCCTCCCTGGCCTACTTGCGCGAACTGCCGGTGGACGTGCTGAAGATCGACCGCAGCTTCGTCAACGACCTGCCGCACGCGCCCGACATCGCCTCCACCGTCATCGCCCTGGCCCAGAAGCTGCTGCTCTCCACCGTGGCGGAGGGGGTGGAGACCGCCGAACAGCGCCATTGGCTGGCCGAAGCCGGCTGCAACTGCCTGCAGGGCTTTCTGATCTCGCGCCCGCTGTCAGCCGATGCCGCCGAGGCGATGGTGATGACGGCCTTCGCCTGCGACGAGGCGCTGCCGCTGACGGCGTGAGGGGCAGAGCGCCAAGTAACTTCTTGAACTTGGCGAAAATGGAACTGAGTTTCATTTGCCGATCTCCATCACCCACAAGTTTCCGTCCGCATTCCGCACCGGTTTGCCGATATTCGCCCACCCATTCACATCAGGATGGCCTGATATTCCGGACGAACAATTGCGGCGCCGGACAGCACCTCCTTATGAGTATTTTCAAACAAAAAATATGACCGCATGGGAACGGATCGTTCTCCATTCGCCAATAAGCACTCATAAAAGGAACGCCCGATGTACCGAGATCGCATTCGCCTGAAGTCGCTATGGGGCAAGGTCGTGCCGGCGGAAGAAGCCGCCTTCCTGATCAAGGACGGCATGACGGTGGGCATGAGCGGCTTCACCCGCGCCGGCGACGCCAAGGCCGTGCCGCTGGCGCTGGCCGAACGCGCCGCGTCCGAGAAGCTGAAGATCACGCTGATGACCGGCGCCTCGCTGGGCAACGACGTGGACCGCATCCTGACCGAGGCCGGCGTTCTGTCGCGCCGCCTGCCCTTCCAGGCCGACCCGGTGCTGCGCAAGGCGATCAACCGCGGCGAGGTGATGTTCGTCGACCAGCACCTGTCGGAGACGGTGGAGCTGCTGCGCTCGCGCCAGATGGGGCCGGTCGACGTCGCGGTGATCGAGGCCTGCGCCATCACCGAAAACGGCGGAATCGTGCCGACCACCTCCATCGGCAATTCGGCGACCTTCGCCATCCTGGCCGAGAAGATCATCATCGAGCTGAACCTGACCCAGCCGCTGGATCTGGAGGGGATGCACGACGTCTACATCCCGACCCGCCGCCCCTTCCGCGAGCCGATCCCGGTGGTGACCGCGGAAAGCCGCGCCGGCCTGCCCTATATCCCGATCGACCCGTCGCGGATCGCGGCCATCGTGGTGACGCGCAAGCAGGACAGTTCCGCCAGCATCCTGCCGCCGGACGACGAGACCAACGCCATCGCCGGCCACCTGATCGAGTTCCTGGGCCGCGAGGTGAAGCAGGGTCGGATGGGCCGCTCGCTGGCGCCGCTGCAGGCCGGCATCGGCACCATCGCCAACGCCGTGCTGCACGGGCTGATCGACGGGCCGTTCCACGACCTGACCATGTACAGCGAGGTTCTGCAGGACAGCACCTTCGAGCTGTTCGAAGCCGGCAAGCTGAACTTCGCCTCGGGCTCCTCGATCACGCTCAGCGCCGGGAAGTATGCAGAGGTGCTGCCGAAGATCGGCTCCTACAAGGGCCGGCTGCTGCTGCGTCCGCAGGAGATCTCCAACCATCCGGAGGTGATCCGCCGCCTGGGCGTCATCGGCATCAACACGGCGCTGGAGTGCGACATCTACGGCAACGTCAACTCCACCCACGTCAACGGCACGCAGATGATGAACGGCATCGGCGGTTCCGGCGACTTCGCCCGCAACAGCCATCTCGCCATCTTCGTCACCAAGTCGCTGGCAAAGGGCGGCGCGATCTCCAGCGTCGTGCCGATGGTCACCCATGTCGACCACAACGAGCATGACGTCGATGTTCTGGTGACGGAGGTCGGGCTGGCCGACCTGCGTGGTCTGGCACCGCGCGAGCGGGCGGAGACCATCATCCGCAACTGCGTCCATCCCAGCTACCGCGACCTGGCGGCCGACTATCACCGCCGGGCACTTCAACGCGGTGGACACACCCCGCATTTGCTGGAGGAGGCCTTCGCCTGGCACACCCGCTTCCAGCAGACCGGCAGCATGATGCCGAAGCCGCTGGCCGCCGAATAGGACCCCTCAAAAACGGGCGGGCCGCGGAAATCCGCGGCCCGTCCCCGTTACCCATATGCCGTCATACGTGCTGCCCGCCATTACGCTCCAAGTACAGGAGCAGGGCGGGGTAGTAGTGCTTGCGCTCGGACGAAATCTTCTCGCAGAAACGCCGGGCAGCACCACTCTTGAGCCATTCCTCAAGCTGCCCATTTTCCCGCTTTTCCGCGACGATGGTGTCGATCGCGTCCAAAATCTTGTGAATCACCTCAGGCCTCGTCTTGTGCAAACCGGAGCGGCGTCTTCGTCGCCCTCACAGTCTTATATGGCCCAGGTGATGGTGAATGGCCCTGCATTCTGGGAATGGCTGCGTGTTGCAATGCACAAAACCGGTGGCCTCACGCCCTCTCCCGCTCATCCTCGGACGGGCGCAGGGCCTGTCCGGTCGGGCACAGGCGCAGCAGCACGCAGCGGTCGCAGGCCGGCGCCTGATGATAGCAGCAGCGCTGGCCGTGCAGCATCATGACCTCGTGGTTGTCGTAGACCTGCTGGGCGTCCCACTCCGCCGGCAGTTGCGCCGACAGCACGGCGTGGGAAGGGCCGACGGCGACGTTGGCGGGGATCAGGCCGGTGCGGACGGCGACGCGGTGGTGATGGCTGTCCACCGGCAAGGCCGCCTGCCGCAGGGTGGAGAAACTCAACACCGCCGCGCTGGTCTTCGGTCCCACCCCCGGCAACTCCTCCAGCCACGCGCGGGCCTCGGGCACCGGCATGCCGGACAGCAGGTCGAGCGACAGGCTGCCGACCCGCTCGGTGATGCGGCGCAGGATGGCCTGGATGCGCGGTGCCTTCTGTTCCGGCCAAGTGACACCGGCGATGGTCGTCTCCACCTCGGCGGCCGGGGCGTCGCGCACCGACTCCCAGTCGGGCCAGCGCCGCCGCAGCGCCTTGAAGGCAGCGCCGGAGGCCGCATTCCGGGTGCGGTGCGACAGCAGCGACGATACCAGCTCGCTCAGCGGGTCGAGGCTGTGGAAATAGGCCACCGGGCAGCCATAGACGGTGCACAGCAGCCGGTGGATTTCGAGCGCCTTGTCGCGCAGCGCAGCGGGGTCGGTCATAAGAACCGACAACAGCCGAGCCGGTAAGGCGTTACCGGTAAATCATCACGCCACTTTCCAGCCGCACTATCCCACCAGCCCCGACATCACCGCGCGCAGCTGCGCCGGCTTGACCGGCTTGTTCAGCACCAGACAGCCGGCCGCCTTGGCCTCGTCCGCCAGTTCCGGCGTGCGGTTGGCGGTGACGATCACGGCGGGCAGGATGCGGCCGCAGGCGGCGCGCAGCCGCGCCACCTCGTTGACGCCCAGCGCCCCGTCGTCGAGGTGATAGTCGGCGATCAGCAGGTCCGGCGGCTGCGGCATGCCGGACAGCATGGCCAGCGCCTCGTCGCCGTTGGTGGCCGACACCACGTCGCAGGCCCAGCCACGCAACAGTGCCTCCATCCCCGCCACCACCGCCGGCTCGTTGTCCAGCACCAGCACCGAGGTGCCGGCCAGCCGGTTGGTCATCGGCCGGGCGGCGATGCTGGCCGGGCGCACGGCGCGGCGCTCCGTCCCCCGCGGCACGGTGACGGCGAAGACCGAACCGCGGCCCGGCTCAGACCGCACGGTGATCGGGTGGTCCAGCATGCGGGCGACGCGGTCGACGATGGCGAGGCCCAGCCCCATGCCACGGTCGCGCCCCTTGGTGACGGGCGTGTCGAGACGGCGGAATTCCTGGAAGATCTCGGCGATCTTGTCGCGCGGGATGCCGGGCCCGTTGTCCCACACCTCGATGCGGATGCCGTCGCCGGTCCGGCGGCAGCCAACCACCACCCGGCCGCCCTGGACATAGCGCAAGGCATTGGACAGGAAATTCTGCACGATCCGGCGCAGCAGCCGCATGTCGCTGCGCACCACCGCCCCCGATCCCACCACCTTGAGGTCGATGCCGCGCTCCGCCGCCACGGCGGCATATTCGGTGGCGAGCGGCGCCAGGATGCCGCGCAGAGGGAAATCGGTCAGCTCCGGCGTCACCGCCCCGGCGTCGAGCTTGGAGATATCCAGCAACGCCGACAGCAGATCCTCCACCGACGCCAGGGCGAGGTCGATGTTGTCCACCAGTTCGGCATTGCCGGCCGGCTGCTCCAGGTCGGCGAGCGCCGAGACGAACAGGCGGGCGGCGTTCAACGGCTGCAGCAGGTCGTGGCTGGCGGCGGCGATGAAGCGGGTCTTGGACAAATTGGCCTGATCGGCCTGGGATTTCGCCTGCTGCAGCTGGTCGTTCAGCATCATCAGCGCGGACTTCTCCGCCTGTTCGGATTCGCGCCGCCGCTCCTCCTCGCGCTTGATGACGGTGATGTCGGTGTAGACGCCGACGATGCCGCCGTCCCGCGTGCGCCGCTCGTTCACCTGGATCCAGCGGCCATCCGACAGCCGGTTCAGGAAAACGCCCTTCAGGTCGTGGCGATGCTCCATCCGCTCGCGCAGCCAGACGTCGGGCGGCGGCTCGCTGACCGCGCCGGCGGCGGCGACCATCGCCACCAGATCGTTGAAGCGGATGCCGGCCTGGATGCGCCCGGCCACCGAGGGCCAGTAGGACAGGTATTTGCGATTGCACAGCACCAGCCGGTCCGCGGAGTCGAACAGGGCAAATCCCTCGTTCACCGACTCGATCGCCTCGAACAGCCGGGTGCGCATGGTGTCCGCCAGCTCCTTGGCGCGGGCGAGGTCGCGGTTGCTGTCCTCCAGCTTATGCAGGGCGCGTTCCAGCTCCAGCGTGCGCTCGCGGATCTTCTGCTCCAGCACGATGGCGGTTTGGAACAGCGAGAAGGCGCCGCCCTGGAAGTCCATCGACCGCTCGACACGGTCCATCAACACCTTGTTGATGCGCTGGAGCTTGGCGTTCTCGCGCTCAAGCTCGGCGATGCGGTCGGCGGGGTCGATCGTCCCGGCGGTCAGGCTGCGGGTGGGGATGCCGGCCATGGCTTAGCGCCCTCCGATGGCGACGCCCGTGAAGGTCTGGTTGACGTGCATGCCGTTCACCTGTTCGCCATAGGCGCAAAATCCGACAACCCGGTGACGGGCCAACCGTTCCGACATCACCGCATTCAATTGCCGCTGCTCCATCTCCAGCCGGCGCAGGATGCAGTCGCAGCCGAGGATCAGGTCGGGCGCGCCGACCTCCGCCTCGATGCCCTCGATCAGCCCGTCGAAGTTGGAAACGGGATCCACCCCCTCCGCCACGGTCAGGACGATGCCCTCGTCGATGGCGCAGAAGAAGGTCAGGCTCTCGTCGTCGTTCACCTTCTGGATGGACCGGACATGGTACTGGCCGCCGACCCGCACCACCACCGGGTGGGAGGCGAAGATCATCGGGGTCAGCGGCTCCCCCTCCAGCCCGACCAGCCGGGCGTATTCGCGGCCCGCCGGCTCGGCATTGATCTCATGGACGATGCGGTGCTGCGGATCGGCGCCGGTGACCACCATCTTGCGGTCGGAACTGACGAAATGCTGGGTGCGGAAGACGGTGAAGGGGCGGTTGGTCGTGAACAGCGCCACCACCGCCGCGTTGGGGTGGAACGCGCCCTCATGCAGGACGAAGGTACGCTCGAAATGCAGGTCGTCGCCGGCCGAGGCGCCGAACAGCGGGATGTCGATCAGCGCGCTGTGCAGTGCGCTGACCACCGTCTCCTCGCTCATCGACAGGCCGTCGATCAGCAGCATGGCGAAGCTGCGGGCGTCCTCGCCCAGCGGCACCGGCCGCGAGGCCAGCGCCCGGTCGCGCCGCGACAGCAGGGAGCGCGCGATGGCCGTGCTGTCGGCGATCTCGAAGCGGTCGACATGGTCCACGAGTGCCGTGACGACGCAGAAATCCTCGGTCGGGAAGCCCACCGCCACCAGGGCGTTGGTGGTGTAGCCGCCGGGGCCGATCTCCCCCGCTGTGGTGCAGCCGATCACCGGCACCATGCCGAACTCCGCCGCCAGCGCATCGGCCAGGGCGTGGCGGTCGTAACTGGGCGCGCAGAAGACGAGCACCAGTTCCAGCGCCACATCGCCCAGCCCGGCGCGCAGCTCCCTTGCCGCCTCTTCGGGGCGTTCGGCATGGGTGACGGCGCGCGGCATGCCGTCGCCGGTCGCCGTCCTCGCCGGCCCCTTCACGGAAGTCTCCCGTGCGGACATGGCTTCCCCCTGCACCTCCCGCTCCGTCCGCGGATGCGATCCGGCAAGGGTACTCCAGGGATGGCGGCGGGCAAGGCCAATCCGCGGGCCGGTGAAGGAGGACATGGTGGAGGATGGCTCCCCGGTGATGGTCTGTCAGAGAGTGTTTGCAGGTTGCGGATCGGAAAGGCCCGCCAATTCCTCATCCGTGAACAGGCGGGCCTTGGCGGTGAAGCGCACGCCGTCCGGCGCCTCGATCGAGAAGCCGCCGCCGCGCGCCTGGATAACGTCCAGGATGACCTGGGTGTTGCGCCACCATTGGAAGGTGTCGTCGCCCATGCAGAAGGGCGCACCGGCGACCGTGCCGAGACAAAGGTCGCGCTCGCCCAGACGGAACTCCCCAGCGGCAGGCAGAGCGGCGCCGACCCGTCGCAGCAGCCGCCCGACAGGTGCAGCATCAGCGGGCCGTGCTTGGCCGACAGGCGGTCCAGCAGGGCGATGGCTTCGGGGGTGGCGATGACGCGGTCCGTGGGCGTGGGGGCGGCTGGCATGGTGGTCCTTTATCACGAAACCACGCGGGGAAAGAAAAAAGGCCGGGGGACGCGCCCCCGGCCCAGGTTTGCCCGATAGGGAGGAGCAGGGCTCAGAAGAAGCCGAGCGCTTTCGGGCTGTAGCTGACCAGCAGGTTCTTGGTCTGCTGGTAGTGGTCGAGCATCATCTTGTGCGTCTCGCGGCCGATGCCGGACTTCTTGTAGCCACCGAAGGCGGCGTGCGCCGGGTACAGGTGGTAGCAGTTGGTCCACACGCGGCCGGCCTGGATGCCGCGGCCCATGCGGAAGGCGCGGTTGCCGTCACGGCTCCACACGCCGGCGCCCAGGCCGAACTCGCTGTCGTTGGCGATGGCCAGCGCCTCTTCCTCGGTCTCGAAGGTGGTCACGGCGACGACCGGGCCGAAGATCTCCTCCTGGAAGATGCGCATCTTGTTGTGGCCTTCCAGGATGGTCGGCTGCACGAAATAGCCGCCCTCCAGTTCGCCGCCCAGATGGGAACGCTCGCCGCCGAGCAGGACCTTGGCGCCCTCGGCCTTGCCGATCTCGATGTAGGAGAGGATCTTCTCCAGCTGCTCCTGCGAGGCCTGGGCGCCGATCATGGTGGCGCCGTCCAGCGGATGGCCCTGGGTGATCTTGGCGACGCGCTCCACCGCCAGCTTGATGAAGCGGTCGTAGATCGACTTCTGGATCAGGACGCGGCTGGGGCAGGTGCAGACCTCGCCCTGGTTCAGCGCGAACATCGCGAAGCCTTCCAGCGCCTTGTCCAGGAACTCGTCGTCGGCGGCCATCACGTCTTCGAAGAAGATGTTCGGCGACTTGCCGCCCAGCTCGACGGTCGACGGGATGATGTTCTCCGAGGCGTATTGCAGGATCAGGCGGCCGGTCGAGGTCTCGCCGGTGAAGGCGATCTTGGCGATGCGCTTGGAGGTGGCGAGCGGCTTGCCCGCCTCGATGCCGAAGCCGTTGACGACGTTGACGACGCCGGGCGGCAGCAGGTCGCCGACGATGTCCATCAGGACCATGATCGCCATCGGGGTCTGCTCGGCCGGCTTCAGCACGATGCAGTTGCCGGCGGCCAGCGCCGGGGCCAGCTTCCAGGCGGCCATCAGCAGCGGGAAGTTCCAGGGGATGATCTGGCCGACGACGCCCAGCGGCTCATGGAAGTGGTAGGCGTAGGTGGTGTGGTCGATCTCGGCGATCGAGCCTTCCTGGGCGCGGATGCAGCCGGCGTAATAGCGGAAATGGTCGATGGCGAGCGGAACGTCGGCGGCGCGGGTCTCGCGGATCGGCTTGCCGTTGTCCAGCGTCTCGGCCAGGGCGATGACCTCCAGCCGCTCTTCCATGCGGTCGGCGATCTTCAGCAGGATGTTCGAGCGCTCGGTCGGCGAGGTGCGGCCCCAGGCATCCTTGGCCTTGTGGGCGGCGTCGAGCGCCAGTTCCACGTCGGCGGCCTGGGAACGGGCGACCTCGCACAGCGCCTTGCCGGTAATCGGGGTCACGTTGGTGAAGTATTGGCCGTCCACCGGAGCCACCCACTGGCCGCCGATAAAGTTGTCGTAGCGGGGGCGGAGCGCGATCTGCTTCTGGAGCGTGTCGAGAGCCTGGTGGAGCATTTGGGCCGTTCCTCTCAGTGTGGCGAACCGGACAGGTCCCCGGTCCAGCGCGTTTGTCTGCGCCATTCAGCCACTCTGGGAGGTGGAGGGTAAATTGTACTATGGAAGGAGAAGATCGGGTGGCGGGATTGTTCGTGCACCACCCGATCCCGCCGCTCACTCTGCGGGATGACGGCCCTCGACATAGCCCTTGCGCAGCTGCTCCTGGTACCAGCGGCGGTGATGCTCGATGGCCCAGGCCTCGTCCACCTCACCGCTGCCCATGGCGTCGAAGGCGCCTTCCATGCCGATGGTGCCGATGTAGATGTGGCCGATCACCACCGCGATCAGCACGGCCGCCAGCAGCCCGTGGATGACGTGCATGATCTGCATGCCGCCGATCCCGGTGAAGGCGAAGGGCACCATCAGCAGATAGCCGGTGACCGTCATGCCGATCCCGCCCAGCACGATGCCCCAGAACACCCCCTTCTGTCCGGCGTTGAAGCGCCCGGCTTCCGGATGATGGCCGCCGGCCTTGGAAAACAGGCCGCCACCGGTCTTGACCCATTGCCAGTCGGACTTTTCCGGAATGTTGTCGCGCATCCAGAGCGCCACGATCATCAGCAGCCCGACGACGAAGGGCACGCTGACGAAGTTGTGGATCGACTTCGAATATTCCGCCAGCGGGGTGAAGGCCTGATGGCCGATCAGCGGGATCAGAAGAGTCCGGCCGAAGGTGAGGATCACGCCGGTCAGCGCCATCGCCAGGAAGCTGACCGCCGTCGTCCAATGGGCGAAGCGGTCCAGCCCGTTGAAGCGCAGGACCAGCCGCCCCGCCTTGCCGCCATGGATTCGGATGGTGCCGCGATAGAGGAAGAAGATCGTCAGCACGGCGGTCATGCCGATCGCCAGCCCGCCGATCGCCAGCCGCAGCGTGTGGCTGCGCCATTCCCGCCATTCCCGCCCTTCCGGCTGGACCAGCACCGCCAGCTTCTCGTCGGGGATGCTGACGCGGCCGATCAGCTTGTCGTCCTGCGGGACGTAGAGCGGCACCTGCTCCTTGGTGGTGGGCGAGTTGGGGCCGGGCGCCTGATAGAGCTGCGCTTGTGCGAAAGTCGGAGCGGCCAGCAGGACGATCAGCAGCAGAAGGAGGTGCAGGGGGCGCAGAGTTGGGCGCATGGGTTGGGTCTCCCGATTAGGCGACTTCTTGCTTCGCTTGCCCCCACCCCAACCCTCCCCCGCTGGGCGGGGGAGGGAGTCAGTTCTTATACGGGAGAGGAGCGGCAGTCCCTCCCCCGCCCAGCGGGGGAGGTTAGGTGGGGGTCTAACGTCGCTCTCCTTCGGAACTCCTCACGCCCCTCCCGTACCCGGCCCGCCGGGCGCGAAAGGAGAGCCGCGGTCGTTGCGGCCGTAGGCGGTGGACCAGCCGGGCGCGCCGGAGCCGTAGCCGCGGCGCAGCGAGCGTTCCTGGTAGATGTCGGCCAGCACGGCGCCGTCGCCGCCCATCAGCGCGCGGGTCGAGCACATCTCCGCACACAAGGGCAGCTTGCCTTCCGCCAAGCGGTTGGAGCCGTATTTCTGGTATTCCTCGACGCTGTTGTCCGCTTCGGGGCCGCCGGCGCAGAAGGTGCACTTGTCCATCTTGCCGCGGCTGCCGAAATCGGTGGTGCGCGGGAATTGCGGCGCACCGAACGGGCAGGCGTAGAAGCAATAGCCGCAGCCGATGCACAGGTCCTTGCTGTGCAGCACCACCCCGTCGGCGGTCTGCAGGAAGCAGTCGACCGGGCACACCGCGGCGCAGGGCGGGTCGTTGCAATGCATGCAGGCCATGGAGATCGACCGTTCGCCAGGCTTGCCGTCGTTCAGCGTGACCAGCCGGCGACGGTTGATGCTCCAGGGGACCTCATGCTCGTTCTTGCAGGCGGTGACGCAGGCGTTGCATTCGATGCAGCGTTCGGCGTCGCACAGGAACTTCATCCGGGCCATGTTCTACCTGCTTCCCTGTCGCGTTCCGCTCACGCCGGCTCGACCCGGCAGAGGGTGACCTTGGTTTCCTGCATGAAGGTGACGGGGTCGTAGCCGTAGGTCGTCACCCCGTTGACCGGTTCGCCCAGCACGATGGGGTCGGTGTCGGGCGGGTAGTTGCCGCGCAAGGACTCGCCCTGCCAGAAGCCGGAGAAGTGGAAGGGCATGAACACCGTGCCGCCGCCGACGCGGTCGGTCACCAGCGCCTTCACCTTGGCCTTGCCGCCATCCTCCGGCCCATGGACCCAGACCCAGGCGCCGTCCTTGATGCCAAGCCGTTCGGCATCCCCGGTGTTGATCTCCACGAACATGTCCTGCTGCAACTCCGCCAGCCAGACGTTGGAGCGGGTCTCCTCGCCGCCGCCCTCGTACTCGACCAGACGGCCGGAGGTCAGCACCATGGGGAAGCGTTGGCGCAGGTCGCTGTCCGCCACCTTGAACTGCAGCGAGCGGGCAAGCTGGACCAGGCGGAAGTCGCGCCGGTCCTCGATGGCCGGGTAGGCCTTCACCAGCTCCGGCCGCGGGGAATAGATCGGCTCGCGGTGGATCGGCACCGGGTCGGGCAGGTTCCAGGCGACGGCGCGCGCCTTGGCGTTCCCGTGCGGCACGCAGCCATGCTTCAGCGCGACGCGGATGATGCCCATCGACAGGTCGGTCTGCCAGCTGACGCTGTCCACATCCGCCCCGCCGATGGCCTGGATGACGCGCGTCTCCTCCGGCGTCAGGTCCTTGTCCCAGCCCAGCTTCTTCAGCACGGCCATGGTGAATTCGGGATAGCCGTCCTCGATCTCCGAGCCCTTGGAATAGGAGCCGTCGGCCAGCAGCGAGACGCCGTTGCGCTCCACCCCGAAACGGGCGCGGAAGACGCCGCCGCCGTCCATCACATGGCGGGAGGTGTCGTAGAGCACCGCCGATCCCGGATGCCTGATCTCCGGATGGCCCCAGCTGGGCCAGGGCAGGCCGTAATAGTCGCCGGCGCAGGGGCCGGAGGCTGCCCGCATGGTGATCTTGTCGAAATCGGCCTGATGCTTCATGTGCATCTTCAGCCGCTCCGGCGACTGGCCGGTGGCGCCGATGGACAGGCAGCCGCGGTTCATCTCGCGCAGGATGTCCTCCGGCACCGGGCGCGTGTTCTCCACCGTGATGTGCTTGAACATCTCGTCGGCGAAGCCCAGCTTGCGGGCCAGCAGGTAGATGATCGTGTAGTCGTCCTTCGATTCGAAGATCGGCTCCACCACCCTCTCGCCCCACTGCATCGAGCGGTTGGAGCAGGTGCGCGACCCGTCGGTCTCGAACTGGGTGCAGGCCGGCAGGATGTAGGTGCCGTTGCGCCGTTCCTTGATGGCGGCGAAGGTGGTCGGGTGCGGGTCGGCGATGACCAGGAGGCTGAGCTTCTCCAGTCCCTTCACCATCTCCGGCATGCGGGTGACGGTGTTGCCGCCATGGCCGAAGCACATCATGGCGCGCAAGGGGCTGGGCTGGTCGATCTCGCCCGGCTTGGCGAGCACCGCGTCGAACCAGCGGGTGGTCGGGATGCCCTTGGCCTCCATCAGATCCTTGGAGCCGAAGCGGCCCCTCAGATAGTCGTACTCGACATCCCACACGCGGGCGAAATGCTTCCATGCCCCTTCGGCAAGCCCGTAATAGGCCGGCAGCGTGCTGACATCGAGGCCGAAATCGGTGGCGCCCTGCACGTTGCAGTGGCCGCGGTAGATGTTGGCGCCGCCGCCGGCAATCCCGATGTTGCCCAGCGCCAGCTGCAGGATCGACAGCGCGCGGACATTGGCGGTGCCCACCGTGTGCTGGGTGACGCCCATGCACCAGATCACGGTGCTGGGCTTGCTTTTGGCAATCACCTCCGCCACCCGGCGCAGCTGCGAGCCGGGGACGCCGGTCACCCGCTCCACCTCCTCAGGCGTCCACTTCTTCACCTCGGCGCGGATCTCGTCCATGCCGTAGACGCGCTGGCGGATATACTCCTTGTCCTCCCAGCCGTTTTCGAAGATGTGCCACAGCAGGCCCCAGGCGACCGGGATGTCGGTGCCGGGACGGATGCGGACATATTCGGTGGCGTGCGCGGCGGTGCGGGTGAAGCGCGGGTCGATGACGATGAAGGGCGCGCGGTTGTGCTCCTTGCCGCGCAGCATGTGCTGCATCGACACCGGATGCGCCTCCGCCGGGTTGCCGCCGACGATCAGCAACGCCTTGGAGTTCTGGATGTCGTTGTAGCTGTTGGTCATGGCGCCGTAGCCCCACGTGTTCGCCACGCCGGCGACCGTGGTGGAATGGCAGATGCGCGCCTGATGGTCGACGTTGTTGGTCCCCCAGAAGGCCGCCAGCTTGCGGTAGAGATAGGCGCCCTCGTTGGAGAACTTGGCAGAGCCCAACCAGAACACCGCATCCGGTCCCGACGCCTGCCGGATGTCCGCCAGCTGGTTGCCGATCTCCTCGATCGCCTGGTCCCAGCCGATGCGCTGCCACACGCCGTCGACCAGCTTGAGGGGATATTTGACCCGCCGGGTGCCCTTGGTCAGCTCGCGCACCGATGCACCTTGGCGCAGTGGGTGCCCTGGTTGATCGGGCTTTCCCAACCCGGTTCCTGCCCGACCCAGACGCCGTTCTGCACCTCCGCGATAACCGTGCAGCCGACCGAACAGTGGGTGCAGACGTTCTTGCGTGTCACCACCTCGATGTTCGGCAGGATGGGACCCGCCTCGGCCTTGCGGATCATCGCACCCGGTAGGGCGCCGACGGCGGCGATGCCGCCCGCGGCAAGGCCGGACCGGCGCAGGAAGCCGCGGCGGCTGACGCCCGACTCCAGGCTGTCGGCCAGCGCTCCGAACAGACCGGAGCTTTTGCCACGCGACGCTTTCGCTGAGGACCGTTTGACCAGCATGGACACCCTCCGGACCGCTCTAGAGGCGGTTCAGCGCGTAGAAGCGCTTGACGTGTTCGGTTTCGCGGTAGCGGGCCTTCACCTGCTCCTGCGGCGATTCCATGGCCTGCGCCTCCTCGCCGCCGGGCAGCACGGCCACGGCGGCGGCGCCCGCCGCCCCCAGCCCCAGCGTCTTCAGGATGTCGCGGCGCTGCAGGGGATTGCGCGGGGGTTCTGGCGGCGTCTTCATGCGTCGGCTCCCTCCAGCTGGTCTGTTTGTCTATCGAGGGCTTCCTGCTCGATCTCCAGGAACAGGCGGCCGATGGCGCCGACCGGGCGGTAGAGACCGGCAGCCTCCGCCGTTTCCAAATCCTGGAAGAATCGCCCGGCCCAGGGCTTCAGGTGGCTGTCCAGCATGTGCCGCTGCACGGCCGGATCGGCCCCTTCGCGGATCAGCACGGCCATCACGTCGCAGAGCGCGGCGATGTGGTCCTCCGGCTCCGAGACGTCCGGCGCGCGTTCAAGCCCCAGCGCCTGCAGGTCGGCGCGCAGGGCCGACAGCGGCCGGTCGGTCAGGAAGCCGGTGCGGTAGTAGGAGGCATAGGGGACCAGCTCGCCCTGGACGACGCCGATGAACAGCGCGTTGAACTCCCGCTCCGCCTCCTGCGGGCTGGTGCCGCGGGCGCGCGACGCGAGGTCGTCGAAGGCATTGCCGATCGCCGTGGCATCGCCCGTCAGGCCGCCGAGCAGTTCCAGCAGGTCGGCGGAGGGCGGAGCCGCCAGCGTCAGCGCCAGCAGCCGGTAGACGTCGGCGCGCAGGGCATCCGCGCCGCTTTCCGGATCATGAACCGTCATCACACTCCCGCAAGCCCCTCCCGACAGATCGCGAAGGCCACAAAAGACCCAGACTGGGATAACGGCCGGCGGGCGCAAAGGTTGCCCTGCCCGGTCGGGGCTACCCCACCGGGGTCATCCTTTTCCCCCGCCCACGGGGTTACTTCTGCGGACGGCCGGAGAAGTTGCGGTGTTCGATGGACGCCTCCTCCCCCACCCGCACGCCGGCGGAGGCGAAAGTCTCGTCGGCGCTTCGCGCGAACAGCGTCGGCATGACCGCCCAGGCGCCACCCGCCAGCACGACGATGGCGCAGAGCGCGGCGAGGAAGGCTTTCATCGGCATTTCTCCAGACAGCACGATCCGGGGCGAGGCCGCGCGGACGGCCCCATCCACGTCCGCCACAACACCCCCGACGCCGGAATGTTTCCCCGCCGTCTTTTCCGCTTGATATGCTCTAACAGAGCACATATGGTTTTGCTCAGAAAGAGCATACAGCGGAGCAGCCCGATGCCCGAGGTCGCCGAACTCGCCTACACCCCCGCCGTCGCCGCGGCGACCGCGCCGATCTATGACCGCATGAAGCGTGTCGTGCCGGCCATCGAGTGGCCCTTCCATGCGCCGCTGGTCCACGCCATCAACGAGCTGAAGCGCGAGCGCAACGCCGTCATCCTGGCGCACAACTACCAGACGCCGGAGATCTTCCACGGCGTGGCCGACATCGTCGGCGACAGCCTGGCGCTGGCCGCCAAGGCGACGCAGACCGACGCCGACGTGATCGTGCTGGCCGGCGTGCATTTCATGGCGGAGACGGCGAAGCTGCTGAACCCGGGCAAGACGGTGCTGATCCCCAGCCGCAACGCCGGCTGCTCGCTGGCCGACAGCATCACCGCCGCCGATGTCCGCCTTCTGCGCGAGGCGCATCCCGGCGTGCCGGTGGTCGCCTACGTCAACACCTCGGCCGAGGTGAAGGCGGAGGTCGACATCTGCTGCACCTCGGGCAATGCGGTGGAGGTGGTGGAATCCCTGGGCGTCGACCGGGTGATCTTCCTGCCCGACGAGTATCTGGCGAAATACGTCGCGACCCAGACCAAGGTGGAGATCATCGCCTGGAAAGGCCATTGCGAGGTGCATGAGCGCTTCACCGGAGCGGAGATCGAGGATTTCCGCCGCCGTTTCGACCGGCTGACCGTGATCGCCCATCCCGAATGCCCGCCGGACGTGCTGGAGGCCGCCGATTTCGTCGGCTCCACCGCCCGCATGATCGACTTCGTCGGTTCGGAGAAGCCACCACGGGTGCTGATGGTCACCGAATGCTCGATGAGCGACAACGTCGCCGCCGCTTCGCCGGAGACGGAGTTCGTACGCCCCTGCAACCTCTGCCCGCATATGAAGACGGTGACGCTGTCGAGCATCCTGGAGTCGCTGCAGACCCTGGAACCGCGGGTCGAGATTCCCGACGCGCTCGCCGCCCGCGCCCGCCGCTCGGTGGAGCGCATGCTGGCGGTGAAGCCGAAGTGAGTGTTCCCAACTCCCCCTCTCCCCCGGGGAGAGGGTCGGGGTGAGGGGGATGCATCTGCCGAACGTCTTCGGATTCGCCGAACCCCCTCATCCCAACCTTCTCCCCGCTTTCGGCGGACCAAAGGTCCGCCTGTCGCGTCAGCGCAAACGAAGTTTGCGCGTGAGCAGGGGGGAGAAGGGATTGATCCGCGTTGTGTAGGAGTCCCCCCATGATCTCCAGCACGCCTTACGATGTCCGCGATGCCGAGGTGATCGTCGTCGGCTCCGGCCTTGCCGGGATGACAGCGGCGCTGCAACTGGCGCCCCGCGCGGTCACGCTCATCACCAAGACCGCCGGCCTGCCCGGCGGCTCCAGCCTCTATGCCCAGGGCGGCGTTGCCGCCGCGGTCGGCCCCGGCGACCGGCCGGAGGACCATGCCGCCGACACCGTCGCCGCCGGCGCCGGGCTGGTCGACGCCGCGATGGCGGCCCTGCTGACCCGCGACGGCGCCGCGCTGATCCGCCGCCTGCTGGAGGACGGCCTTCCCTTCGACCGCGCCGCCGACGGCTCGCCGCTGCTGGGGCGCGAGGCCGCCCATGGCGCCGCGCGCATCGTCCATGCCGGGGGAGACGCCACCGGCCGCACGCTGGTCACCGCCCTGGCCGAGCGCCTGCGCGCCACCCCGTCGATGCGGGTGGAGACGGATGCGTTCGCCGTCGATCTCGTGCTGCGCAACGGCCGGGTCTGCGGCCTGCTGGCCTGCCATCCGCAGGGCTGGGTGCTGCACCGCGCCCCCCGCGTCATCCTGGCGACCGGCGGCATCGGCGCCGCCTTCGCCCGCACCACCAACCCGGCGGAGGCCACCGGCGACGGGCTGGCCATCGCCGCGCGGGCCGGTGCCCGGCTGGCCGACCTGGAATTCGTGCAGTTCCACCCCACCGCGCTCGCCGTCGATGCAGACCCGGTGCCGCTGCTGACCGAGGCGCTGCGCGGTGCTGGCGCCATCCTGCTCGACCGCCAGGGCCACCGCTTCATGCCGGACGAGCATCCGCTGGCGGAGCTGGCGCCGCGCGACGTGGTCGCCCGCGCCATCGGCCGGCGCGTCGCGGCGGGGGAGCCGGTGTTCCTCGATCTGCGCCCGGCGCTGGCCGCCAAGCCGGACGGCTTCCCCACCGTGCTGGCGCTGTGCGCCGACCATGGGCTCGACCCGTTCGCGGAACCGATGCCGGTGGCGCCCGCCGCCCACTACCACATGGGCGGGGTGGTCACCGACGCCGACGGTCGCACCAGCCTGGAAGGACTGTGGGCCTGCGGCGAGGTCGCCTGCACCGGCGTCCACGGCGCCAACCGGCTTGCCAGCAATTCGCTGCTGGAGGCGCTGGTCTTCGGCGCCCGCGTCGCCCGCGACGTTGCCGAACGCCCCCTGGCTCCGCTGCCGCCCTTCGCCCTGCCCCGTCCGCCGGCGGTCGCCGCCGATGTCGGCCACGCCCTGCTCGATGCCATCGGGGCGGAGGCGCGGACGGCGCTCTACGAAGGGGCCGGGCTGGTCCGCGACGGGCTGGGGCTGCTGGCCGCCCGGCGCAAACTGGACCGGCTGGCCGCAGCGCTGGACACGTTGCGCTGCGAGGACGGCGACGCGGCTCCACCCGAGGTCGTCCGCCAGTGGGGCGAGGCGCGCAACCGGCTGCTGGTCGGCCGGCTGGTCGTCCATGCCGCGCTGGCACGGGAGGAGAGCCGCGGCGCCCATTGCCGCAGCGACCATCCGCTGCCGAACCCCGCCTTCACCCGCCGCACCCTGACCCTCAGCGAACTGGCCGGCACCGCCGGTCCCCTGCCCGGAGACGCCGCATGCTGCATCCTCTGACCGTCGAGCCCATCGTCCGCGCCGCCCTGGCGGAGGATCTGGGCCGGGCCGGCGACATCACCACCGACAGCATCATCCCGGCCGAGGCGGTGGCGACCGCCCGCATCGCCGCCCGCAAGGACGGCCGCGTCGCCGGACTGGAAGCGGCGCTGATCGCCTTCCGCCTGCTCGATCCCGGCATCTCGGTGACGGTGGAGCGCGCCGATGGCGACGACGTGCCTCCCGGCGGCACCATCGCCACCCTGACCGGCAAGGCCCGCGCCCTGCTGACGGCGGAACGCACGGCCCTGAACCTGATGGGCCGGCTGTCCGGCATCGCCACCGCCACCCGCGCGCTGGTGCGCGAGGTGGAGGGGACCAGTGCCCGCATCGTCTGCACCCGCAAGACCACCCCCGGCCTGCGCGTTCTGGAAAAGCATGCGGTGAAGCTGGGCGGCGGCTTCAACCACCGCTTCGGGCTGGATGACGCCGTCCTCATCAAGGACAACCACATCGCGGTCGCCGGCGGCGTGCGTCCGGCGGTGGAGCGCGTCCGCGCCGCCATCGGCCACATGGTGAAAGTGGAGGTGGAGGTCGACACGCTCGACCAGCTGGACGAGCTGCTGGGCCTGCCGGTCGATGTCGTGCTGCTCGACAACATGGACCCGGACACGCTGCGCCGCGCCGTACGCATGGTGGACGGCCGGCTGCTGACCGAAGCCTCGGGCAACGTCACGCTCGCCACCGTCCGCGCCATCGCCGATACCGGCGTCGACATGATCAGCTGCGGCTGGCTGACCCACAGCGCCCCGAACCTGGATTTGGGGCTTGATATGTGAGGGCGATAATCCCCTCTCCCGCAAGGGGAGAGGGGGAACTTCAGATCCTACGCCGCCAGCTTCTCGACCGTGCCGTCCAGGTTCATCAGCAGCAGTTCGACCTCGAGGTCGGGGTGGCGTTCCTTGACCATCGCCTTCAGCTTGGTCAGGTACTGGCCGTGCACCTCGGCCTCCTTGGCCGCATCGGACGCCACGTCCATGCCGAGGAAGACCTTGTAGGCGCCGCAGTCGCGGTGATCCATGACGATCACGCGCTTGATGTGGTGCAACTCCTTGGCGACCGCGACATGGTCCCAGAACGCCTCGCCCCAGGCGGGCTTCTTGTCGGTCAGGGCGCCCAGGCTGGCGCCGGCCAGGATGACGTGGTCGTAGTTCGCCTGCATGTTGCGGGCGTTCATATAGCCGGCGACATGGCCCATCAGGCGATAGTCCATGCAGGACAGCAGAAGCGTGTCGACGCTGCCGGCGCGGGCCGGGCGGCTCATCATCATCGGCGCCATCAGAGTCACGCCGGCCCCCAGCGTCGCCAGCTTCAGGAACCCGCGGCGCGAGCTGTGTTCGCCCTGGCAGCAGCCGTGGTCATGACCGGTCGAATGATCCATTGTGCCCTCCAACACGCCCCGAACCCATATCGGGGGTTTCACGCGTGATGGTGGCAGGCAAATGGTAAAAAATTTCAATATGGGGCTTCCATCAAGTGGAAAAGCAATGATCGTTCATCTCAGTGGCATTTTTCGGAAAGCTTGGCCCGCAACCGTGTAATCGCGCCCCTCAATGGCACAAAAGAAACGAGGGCACAAAAGAAACGGGCCGCCCGGTGAGGGGCGGCCCGTTCCAAAGCATGGACGTTCCTGGTCGTCAGCGTGCGGCGATCATCCGCCGCGCGTGCTGCTGGGCGCCGGGGCTCCGACCGATCCGACGGTGCCGGAGGCCGGCGGCGGCGATACGCTCGCGCTGTGGCTGGACGAACACTCCGCGTTGGCGATCCCAGCCGTCAGGAGTGCGGCGAGACCGAACAATGCGGCGACAACCGGACTGGCTCCATGAGACATTGGATCACCTCCTTTCTGAAACGTTGCGACCACCAATAGATTGACACAGCAGGGCGCTTGGTCAATGGCCGATTCGCCTGCCGCTGCTCCGTCTCCCATACGGACAGGTTTGGAGTCCATACCAGACCATTTTCATCGGGTTTCCAGCAGGCCGCTCATGGTCGCGAACAGCTCCGACTTGGCCTCGAACCCGATGCCGGGCAGGTCGGGCAGGCGCACCCGGCCGTCCTCCACGGCGATGCCGTCGGCGAAGCCGCAGAAGGGCTTGAAGACGTCGGGATAGGATTCGTTGCCGCCCAGATGCAGGCCGGCGGCGATGTTCAGCGACATCTGGTGCCCGCCGTGCGGGACCACGCGCCGGCTGGACCAGCCGTTCTCCTTCAGCATGTCCAGCGTGCGCATATACTCCACCAGCCCATAGCTCAGTGCGCAGTCGAACTGCAGCCAGTCGCGGTCGGGGCGCATGCCGCCATGACGGATCAGGTTGCGGGCGTCCTGGTGGGAGAAGAGGTTCTCGCCGGTCGCCATCGGGCGGTCGTAATGGTCGGCGAGTTCGGCTTGCAGCGCATAATCGAGCGGATCGCCCGCCTCCTCATACCAGAACAGGCCGTAGGGCTTCAGCGCCTCCGCATAGGCGATGGCGGTGTCGAGGTCGAAGCGGCCGTTGGCGTCGACGCACAGGTTCCCGCCCGATCCCACCACCTCCAGCACCGCGTCGATCCGGCGCAGATCCTCCTCCAGCGGGGCGCCGCCGATCTTCATCTTCACGACCTTGTAGCCGCGGTCGCGGTAGCTGCGCATCTCGTCCTGCAGCGCCGTCACATCCTTGCCGGGATAGTAATAGCCGCCGGCCGCGTAGACCCAGACGCTGTCGTCGGCCACCCCGCCGCGGAAACGGTCGGCCAGCAGGCGGTAGAGCGGCACGCCGGCGATCTTCGCCACGGCATCCCACACCGCCATGTCGATGGTGCCGACGGCGACGGAGCGCTCGCCATGGCCGCCCGGCTTCTCGTTGGTCATCAGCCGCGCCCAGATGCGGAACGGGTCCAGGTTTTCGCCCGTGTCGTCCAGCAGGCTGTCGGGAGCGGCCGACATCAGCCGGGGAATGAAGCGCTCGCGCAGCAGCCCGCCCGCGGCATAGCGGCCGTTGGAGTTGAAGCCGTAGCCGATCACCGGCTTGCCGTCGCGCACCACGTCGGTGACCACCGCCACCACGCTGCAGGTCATCTGGCTGAAATCGATGAAGGCGTTGGCGATGTCGGACTTGATGCCGGCGGTCTGCTCGCGGATTTCGACGATGCGCATGGCGGTTCCTCTTGCAGCGTGGTGGCGCGTTTCGTGCCGGCACTGTAGGGATGGTGAGGGCCGCCGGGCCAATGCCAAGGCCGGAACGCATCATGCGGGTTCGGCATAGCCGGCGGAAAGCCGGCTTGGCAGACGTGACGAAGATTGGGCGATGGAACTCTCCTGGCTCGACGATTTCCTGGCGCTGGTGGATTGCGGCAACTTCTCCCGCGCCGCCGACGCGCGCCACCTGACCCAGCCGGCCTTCAGCCGCCGCATCCGCGCGCTGGAGGATTGGGCCGGCACCCCGCTGTTCGACCGCAGCGGCCAGCCGGTGACCCTGACGGAGGCCGGGCGCCGCTTCCGCCCCTTCGCCGACGAAACGGTGCGCCGCCTGCTGCAGGGTCGCGAGGAGGCGCGGCTCGCCGCCCAGTCGGAGGCCGCGACCCTGCGCTTCGCCGCCACGCACGCGCTGTCGCTCACCTTCTTCCCCTCCTGGCTGCGGGCGCTGGAAGCCCGCGCGCGGCTGGGCGCCATCACCCTGTCGTCGGACAGCATGGAGGCCTGCGAGCGGCTGATGCTGGCAGGCCAGGCGCAGTTCCTGCTGTGCCACGCCCACCCGGCGGCCGCCGGCCGGCTCGACGCGGAGTCCTTCCGCTCCATCGTCGTCGGCAACGACCGGCTGCTGGCGGTGACCGCCCCGGATGCCGATGGCCGGCCCCGTCATCTGCTGTCCAACGGAGAAGCCGCGGCGCTGCCGCACCTGTCCTACAGCCGCGAGTCCGGCATGGGCCGCATCCTGGAGGCGGTGCGGGCGGTGCAGCCGTTGCCGGGCGCGCTCGACACCGTCTTCACCTCTCATCTCGCGGCGGTTCTGCGCACGCTGGCGCGCGACGGGCGCGGGGTGGCATGGCTGCCGGAAAGCCTGATCGCCGAGGATCTGGCCCGCGGAACCCTGGTTCGGGCAGGCGTGCCCGCCGGCGACGCACGCTGGACCGTGCCGGTGCAGATCCGGCTGGTCCGTCCCCGCGCGCGCCAGAGCAAGGCGGCGGAAAGCTTCTGGACGCTCGCGGTGGAGGCCGCGCTGTGGCGCAATGCCGAGTCGTCGCCGGAGCCCGCCATCGCGGTTGCCGAGTTGGAACATCCCATGGAAAAAGAGTTGTGACGCTCGCCCCTTAAGGCACTTTGTTCGTTGACATTCCCGCCGATGATCGTTCAACGAGTCGATTTCGCTGGCGCTAACCCTTTCGATCAGGCAAAATTTGCCTAGTTTGGGGTGCAGCCGGGCCCCGACACCACCGGTCGGATGACCGAAGCCAAGACCTGTTCGCCGGCTGGTCCAAGAAGCGTCGCACCAGCGACCGGAGGAACCATCATGGGCGTGAGCAGCATCGGCGGTATCGGCGGCTATCAGCAGCAGTCCTACGTCACCCCGCTCAGCAGCGGTCCGGCCGCGGCGCAGCGGTCCACCTCGCCGGTCGAATCCGCACAGGAAGACCAGGACGAACGCACCCGCCGCCAGCAGGAGGCGCAGAGCGTCCAGTCCGGTTCCGGCGGCGGCAACACCACCCCGACCCGTGGCCAGACCCTGAACATCACGGTCTGATCGGCACCTGTCGCACGGCCGGAACGGCGGGAGAGAGAAACGGAGCGCCCGGCAACGGCCCGCTCCAGTCGGCGGACAACAGACGCGGGAGGCACCGATGGAGATCCGTGGCGTTTCCAGCACGACGGCAGTCCGCCCGACGGCCTTCCAGCCGATGGAGGCCGGCGTCGCCGCCTCTTCGGCCGGCTCCGTCCAACCCTCGCCCACCCAGACCGGCAGCACCGCCGCCGGGGGGGAAGCGGGGAAGTCCTCCGGCCCAGGCTATATCAGCCCCTATCTGCGCTACGATCAGGGCGCACGGGTCGCGGTGCTCTATTTCCGCGACTTCGATACCGGCGAAACCCAGGACCAGATCCCGTCCCAGCGCGTCGTCGAGGAATACCGCCGCGCCGCCGACCGTCTTGCGCAGGACGACCAGAGGAAATCCACCGGGACGCAGACGGCAAGCGGCGGCAAGGCCGATCCGGCTGCCGGTTCCACCGATGGCTTGAGCAACGGAACGACATCGCGGGCGGGCGCCGCAACGGCCTGGAGCACTGCAGGGACTGGGTTGGGCGGCGGCACGTCCTTCGCCGGCGGATCGGTGGACAGCGGGTCGGCAGCCGCCACCGGTGCGGCGTCGCCCGGTACGCCGTCCACCGGCGCGGTTCCGGCTACCTCCGGCTTCACGCCCGCTGCGGCGGCCGGGCGCTACGGCGGATCGCCCGGTGGCCTCGTATCGGTGACGGTCTGAGCCTCCCGCGCCCTATTTGAATTTCGTGCCGAAGAACTGCCCGAACTGCTGCTTATGGGTGTCCTTGCGTTCCTTGACCATGCTGCTCGACAGGTTAAGGGCGGCCCGGTAATAGACCACCCAATCTTCCATGCGGTTTTCCAGCCATGGTTCGCAGTTTTCGCACGGGCTGTAGTCGACGTAGATGTGGCATCGGCCATTCTGGTCGGTCCACAGCGCATATTGATCGCAGGCAATCAGAATGGCCGTCTGTTCGGCATGCTGTTCGCGCTGGGACGAGGCGAAGGGGCTTCTCGGGTTGATGTCGTCCGATACGGTGTTGAACACCGGATCAAGGCCCGTATGCAGGCGTGACGATCCGAAACAGACCGAGAAATTGGGATAGGATGTCAGATCCGCTCGCTTCTGCACCGCCACCGCGGCATTGCAGGCTTCATAGCCGAAACCGAGATTGCGAAATCCGTGGAAATGGACGAAATGATTGGTTGCCGCGGCATACAAGGCCAGGCCGGGGCTGCCCTGCGGCACGGCAGTGGTGCTGAGGTTGATCATCTGATGGATGGTCATGGATCTCTCGCCCAAAAAGTGAAAATGGCTCGCCTATGCCCCTCCGAAGGCGGATGAATGGAGGGGTACCTATAGTAACACGGGTGCACGCAGACCACCAAGCCGGGGCATATCATATGCATTGCCCAATGGTCGGCGGCTCCGCTAATGCTGGCGGGTGTCCCGCAACGATCAGATACCGCCTCATGTCCTTGAACAGTGCCGCCTTCCCCCGCTTCATCGCCATCGACTGGTCCGGCGCCCGCGGCAAGCGCTATGCCGGCATCGCGGTGGCGGAGTGCCGGGACGGCGATTCGGCCCCCATTCTGGTGGACGGTCACGGCGGCTGGTGGTCGCGGACGGCTCTGTTCGACTGGCTGCGAACGGAACTGGCGCGCGAACCGGCATTGGTCGGCATCGACTGCGCCTTCTCCCTGCCCTTCGCGGTGGCGGCGCGCGGCTTTCCCGGCCGGGAAGCCTCCGTCTTCGACCTGTGGGACGCGGTGGAGCAGGCCTGTGCCGGCGAACCCGATTTCGGCGGCGGCCCTTTCGCCGTGCATCCGCTGCATGGCGCCGGCTTCTGGCACCGCGGGCCGCAGCCGGACTGGTACGAGGATCCGCACCGGGCGACCGAATGGGCCTGCCGCGCCGACGGGCTCGGCCATCCGCAGAGTCCGTACAAGCTGATCGGCTCGCGTCAGGTCGGCAAGGGGGCGCTCGCCGGCATGCGGGTGCTGCGCGCCCTGCGCGCGGCATTGCCCGGACGGCTGGCGGTCTGGCCCTTCGAGGACCCGGCGCCGGACGGCAGCGTGATGGTGGAGATCTACCCGCGCCTGTTCCTGAAACACACCGGCTTCGGCCAGCGCAAGATCCGCGATGCCGCCGAGTTGGACGAGGCATTGCGCCGGTTGGGCTCGCGTCCGCTGGAGCGGACCGGCATCATCAGCGACCATGACAGCGACGCGCTGGTTTCGGTCGCCGGCCTGCGCCGGCTCGCCGGCATCCCGCGGGCCTGGACGCCTCCGGGGCTGGACGGGACGGCCCGACGGCAGGAAGGATGGATTTTCGGCGTGGGGATGACGGGATCATGAGTGCGGTCGACGGGGTGCCGGCGGAAGGTCCAACCCAGGGCACGGCAGGCGGTTCCAAAGCGGGCGGATCGCGCCGCCCGGCAATCGACGTCGCGCGTGGGTTGGCGCTGGTCGCCATGGCCCTCTATCACGCCAGCTGGGACGCCACCTATTTCGGGCTCGCCCGCTTCGACCTGCTGGGCGATCCGCTCTGGCTCGCCGCCCGCACCATGATCCTGTCGAGCTTTCTGCTGCTTGCCGGCGTCGGGCTGGTGCTGGCGACCCGCGACGGCCTCGACACCGGACGCTTCCTGCGCCGGCTGGGACGGGTGGCGGCCGGGGCGGCGGCGGTTTCGGCGGCATCCTACGCCCTGTTCCCCGACAGCCCGATCTTCTTCGGCGTGCTGCACCACATCGTACTGGCGAGCATCGTCGGCCTTGCCTTCGTCCGTCTGCCGGCGGCACCGACCCTGATGGCGGCTGCGGCGGCGGTGCTGGCCGGCACCTCGCTGTCCTTTGCCATCTTCGACAACCCATGGCTGCGGTGGATCGGGCTGACCACGGTAGCGCCGGATTCCAACGATTTCGTGCCGGTCCTGCCCTGGATCGGCGCCGTGCTGACGGGAATCTGGCTGGCACGGCTATGGCCGGGGATCGGCGAGGGCGTGGCGGTGAGCGGTGCCGCCGGGCGGATTCTGGCGCTGGCCGGACGGCACAGCCTTGCGGTCTATCTGCTGCACCAGCCGCTGCTGTTCGCCGTCGCCTGGGCCGCGGCACAACTCCTGCCGGTGGAGGCACCTGCCGTGCGCGATTTCCGGGCCGCCTGCGTGGCGAACTGCGAGCGCGCCGGCGTCGCGTCGGCAACCTGCACCGCCAACTGCCGGTGCGTGCAGTCGGAGTTGGCGCGGAAGGGGCTGTGGGAAGGCTTCGTCGCCAATCGCCTGAGCGAGCGGGAACAGCGCGGGCTCGAAGACGCGGTTGCCGTCTGCCGCAAGCCCTGAGGGTGGGTGCGGCCGGGTGGCTGGCCGCCCTCAACCGATCAGACCGGATGGATCAAACAGACTGGCGCTTTTCCAGCAGGCCGCGCAGCAGGCTGGTCAGCGTCTCGGCCAGACGGTACTGGTCCTCGGGCGGCAGGGTGTCGATGACACCCGCGAAGTCGTTGAGCGGATCGTGGCGCAGCAGTTCCAGTGCCTTGGGCGTCGGATGCAGCTGGGTGACGCGGCGATCCTCCGGAACCGGAACGCGGACCAGCAGTTCCTTGCCCACCAGCACTTCCACCATCTGCGAGGCGGCGCCGCGCGTGGTGGCGTGGAAGTCGGCGAAGGCCGACACGGTGCGCTGGCTGTTGTTGGCGCCGGCGAAATAGCGCAATGCCGTCCACTGCGACGGCTTCAGCCCGTGGGTATAGCCCAGGCTGTCCGCGATGTGGGCGATCTGCAGCATCACGTCGGCAATGGCCTGCGGCGACGCGCCGCCGGTGTGATCCGAGTGGGCGATGTCCATTCCGGCTCCCATGGATCCGGCTCCGATCGAACCCGCTCCGATGGGAGAACCGATCGAAGTGCGATCCAGCGCACCGTTCTTCCGCACCGACATCCGTCCCGCAGCAACGCCGCGCACTTTTGCGAAGTCCATTTTTTCCACTCTATAAAGTTTAGTGGCTATACGATGGCCATACAAAGAGGCAGGCGGCTATCGCTGAAAGGCGGCAGCCACGTCGATCATGAGATCGTCACATACTGTAGCGCGACTGAACTGAAAACGGAACCGTGAACACTTCGCTCGTTTGTTGCGAATTGTCGCATCGCCGGAGGCGATCCGGTCAAGGCTCGGCTGCAGGAAACCCTTGTGGAACACAGGCGAAATCGACATATCGGCCATGCCGATCCGCTTCGCCGCCATGTTTCACTGGCGTAATCTTCGATTCGGCGGTATACGCGCGCGATGACCACATCCCCCGTTCCGAAGTCCGCATCGCCGGCCGCCGCCCAGACCATGGGCGCCCCGAAGGTCGGCATCGTCAGCCTCGGCTGCCCCAAAGCGCTCGTCGATTCAGAGCGCATCCTCACGCGCCTGCGCGCGGAGGGGTACGAGATCTCCCCCAGCTACGACGGCGCGGACGTCGTGCTGGTCAACACCTGCGGCTTCCTCGACAGCGCCAAGAAGGAATCGCTGGACGCCATCGGCGAGGCGATCAAGGAAAACGGGCGGGTCATCGTCACCGGCTGCATGGGCGTTGAATCGGACCTGATCCGGCAAATCCACCCCGGCGTGCTGGCCGTCACCGGTCCCCACCAGTATGAACAGGTGGTCACCGCGGTGCACGAGGCGGTGCCTCCGACGCACAACCCCTTCACCGACCTGGTGCCGCCGGAAGGGCTGCGGCTGACCCCGCGCCACTACGCCTACCTGAAGATTTCCGAAGGCTGCAACAACCGCTGCAGCTTCTGCATCATCCCGTCCTTGCGCGGCGATCTGGTCAGCCGGCCGATCCATTCGGTCCTGCGCGAGGCGGAAAAGCTGGCGGTCGCCGGCGTCAAGGAACTGCTGGTCATCTCCCAGGACACCAGCGCCTACGGCGTCGACGTGAAGTACAAGTCGGAGAAATGGTACGACCGCGAGGTCCGCACCCGCTTCTTCGACCTATGCAACGAGTTGGCGAACTTCGACCTGTGGGTCCGCCTGCATTACGTCTACCCCTACCCGCATGTGGACGAGGTCATCCCGCTGATGGCGGAAGGCAGAATCCTCCCCTATCTCGACATCCCGTTCCAGCATGCCTCGCCCACCGTGCTGAAGGCGATGCGCCGCCCGGCCGCCCAGGAAAAGCAGCTGGACCGCATCCGCAAGTGGCGGCAGGACTGCCCGCATCTGGTCCTGCGCTCCACCTTCATCACCGGCTTCCCCGGCGAGACGGAGGAGGACTTCCAGTTCATGCTGGACTGGCTGAAGGAGGCCCAGCTCGACCGCGTCGGCTGCTTCAAGTACGAGCCGGTGGAGGGTGCGACCGCCAACGACCTGCCCGGCGCCGTCCCGGAAGAGGTCAAGCAGGAGCGCTGGGAACGCTTCATGGAGACGCAGAAGGCCATCAGCGCCGAACGGCTCCAGCAGAAGGTGGGCTGGACGCTGGGCGTGCTGATCGACGAGGTGGACGAGGACGGGGCCATCGGCCGCTCCTA
Source organism: Azospirillum sp. INR13 (assembly GCF_015390205.1). Classification (NCBI taxonomy): domain Bacteria; kingdom Pseudomonadati; phylum Pseudomonadota; class Alphaproteobacteria; order Rhodospirillales; family Azospirillaceae; genus Azospirillum; species Azospirillum sp. INR13. Next base: position 54,579 of record NZ_VUOI01000015.1, on the reverse strand, counting down.
CGCCGACGCGCCGGAGATCGACGGCAACGTCTTCCTGAACGGCGAGACCGGCCTGAAGCCCGGCGACATGGTCGACGTCACCATCGAGCATGCCGACGAATACGACCTGTGGGGCAGCGTCGAGCGCGACCTGTAACCCACAACCGGACCGGAGAGCGCCATGCCCGTCACGCCGGACGATGCCGAACTGATGGACGTCCAGCAGGGCGGGCGCTGCTTCTTCTGCGACGGGCCGGTGGGGGCGAAGGCGACCTTCGACCACCTGATCCCCCAGGCCTATGGCGGGATCGACGATCCGGCCAACGTCGTGCTGGCGCATCGCCGCTGCAACCAGCGCAAGGACGACCGTCTGCCGACCGACGAGGAACTCGACCGCTTCTTCGCACTGCGCCGCTCCAGCCGGCTCGGCGTCTGGTCCCCGTTGCGTGCGCTGCGCGACGGGGATGAGGGGGCCGACGAGGAGGAGCGGTGGATGGCGGTGGCTCTGGCGATCGCGCGGGAACGGCAAGGCGCCCGATCCGGTTGATGGGAGGATACCTTATATAATGGGAGACTCCCCCCGATGACCGGTTCGCAGAACAAGCAGCCCCACACCGAACAGACCATCCGCCACACCGAGGGCGAGCAGAACACCGGCAACCACAAGAAGCCGGACGCCCCCGATGCCAAGGGGGCCGACCGCTTCGGCGGCACCCGCGCCGGCGCGGAGAATGTCGAGCCCAAGAAGTAATCGGCGGGTCCGGGGACTTTTCGGGCTGGCATCCCATGCCCGGCCTGTGCGAGACCTGTGCGAGATCAGGGGGGCGGCGCCCAGGGGCGTGATATCGAGACGTCATGCCCCAGGCGACCGCCCCCACCTCGCACCCGTGACCCGATGGCTCCTTCGATCTTCAAACGCTACAAGCTCCATTTCACCCGGCCGCTGCCCGGCCTGCGCCCCGGCCGGCCGGAACGGGATGCCATGGTGGAGCGCGTCCGCCGGCTGGCCAGCGAGAACGGCATGGCCGGCGACCTGCACGCCATCGCTCCCAACGCCGGCTTCGGCATCCTGGAGGTCCGCTGCACCGAACGGCTGGCCCGCCGCCTGTCCGACCTGTCGGAAATCGAAACCGTCCAGGAAGCCTGACCGCCGGACGTTCCAATGCGCCGTTCCCCCGCGCCGGTTCGGCGCGCCAAATCGCGCGATGGTGTTATACGGCTGGCCGCAACGTCCCACCGCCCTAGGTCAGGCTCGACCGGTCCCGACGCGCGGGCCGGAACCACCATGACCTGAAGGGGAGACACCGACATGGCGATGCGGCAATCGGACGCCGAATGGCGCGGCGACCTGAAATCGGGCAGCGGCAAGATGCGGCTGGGCAGCGGCGCCTTCGAAGGCGCCTATTCCTTCCCGTCCCGCTTTGAAAACGGCCAGGGTACCAATCCGGAGGAGCTGATCGCGGCAGCCCATGCCGGCTGCTTCTCCATGGCGTTGTCGGCCGGGCTCGCCCAAGCCGGCCACACCCCGACCCGCGTCCACACCACCGCCAAGGTCCATCTGGAAAAGGCCGGCGCCGGATTTGCCATCAGCCGGATCGAGCTGGAGTGCGAGGCGGAGATCCCCGGCATCGACGAGGCCACCTTCCAGGAGCAGGCGGCCGGCGCCAAGGCCAACTGCCCGGTGTCGAAGGCGCTCGCCGGCACCGAGATCAGCCTGACCGCCAAGCTGGTCTGACGCCACGGCGATCCGTGCGCCGCCCGGTCGACGGGCGGCGCATTCGCCCCTTGGCGTGCCGACGGAGATAATAAATCGACTTGGCCGGCATGAACCTGCCGGAAGGCAAGGGGTCGTCCGCGCCGCTGCTCGGCCGAAGGGCAGATTGACCCGACAGCTTCCGCCCACCCATAGTGCCGCGTTCCGCGCGCGGAAGCTCCCGTCTTCCGTCCGCCGTATCAATCGAACGACGGACAATGTTTGCCGCAGCCACTCGCCTTCTTAAGCCAGCACTTCTTCTGCTTGCGCTCGCATGGGCTGCACCGGCGGCTGCGACCGAAGCCGGCAGGCCGGCGACCGGGCCCGAACCGGTGATCCTGGCGCTGGACGGCGAATTCGGGCTGACCAACAGTACCTCGGCCGAGGCCATAGAGCGCGGCATCCTGACCGCCATCGACGACGTCAACCGCCAGGGCGGCGTGCTGGGCGGACGGCCGCTGGCCCTGATCACGCGCGAACACCGGTCGATCTCCGCCCGCGGCATCAAGAACATCCGGGAACTCGCCACCATCCCCGACCTGATCGCGGTGTTCGGCGGCCGGTTCAGCCCGGTGGTGATCGAGGAACTGCCGGTCCTGCAGCAGACCCGCACCCTGTTCCTCGCCCCCTGGTCGTCGGCGGACGGCATCGTCGACAATGGGATGAAGCCCAACTACATCTTCCGCCTGTCGCTGCGCGACGGGCTGGCCATGCCCTTCCTGCTGACGCGCGCCGCCGACCGCGGGCTGACCCGCGTCGGGCTGCTGCTGACCAACACCGCCTGGGGGCGCTCCAACCTGGAGGCGGCGAACCGTCATCTCGCCGGACGCGACAGCCCGAGCGTGGTCGGCACCGCCTGGTACAACTGGCGCGACCGCTCTCTGATCAACCAGTACGAAGAGTTGGCGGCCGCCGGCGCCCAGGCCATCCTGCTGGTCGCCAACGACGACGAGGCCGCCGTGCTGGTGCGCGAGGTGGCAGCCCTGCCGCCCGGCCGGCGGCTGCCGATCCTCAGCCACTGGGGCGTTACCGGCGGCGATTTCACCGGCCAGGCCGGACCGGCCCTGCAGGAGGTCGACTTCACCGTGATCCAGACGGTCAGCCCCTTCCGCATCCCGCCCGAACGGCTGGCGCCTGTCCTGGAAACCGCCGGGCGCCTGTTCGGCATCCACCGGCCGGAGGACATCGTGTCGCCGGTCGGCTTCCTGCACGCCTACGACCTGACCCGCATCCTGGCGCTGGCGATCGACCGCGCCGGCACCACCGACCGGGCCGCCGTGCGCGACGCGCTGGAGCAGGTCGGCCCCTATCGTGGGGTGATCCGCGATTTCGACCGCCCCTTCGCCCCCGGCCGGCACGAGGCGCTGGGACCGCAAGACCTGCTGATGGCGCGCTTCCGCGCCGACGGCGTGCTGGTCCCGGTGGAATGAGCGCGCCGATGACCGGACCCGATCCCTACCGCCCCCCGAATGGCGCCATCCCCCCGAGCGCCATCCCCCCGAGCGCCATCCCAAGCGCGGCGCAGCGGATGCTGACCTCCGGCCGGCTGGCCCGCCGCTTCGCGCTGGTGTCGCTGATGCTGGGCGTTCTGATCGCCATCCTGATCGGCGCCAGCCTCTATGTGGTGTCGAGCCGCCATCTGGCACGCCAGCATCTCGCCAATGTGGAAGCGAACGCCAGCCTCGCCGCCCGCCAGACCGAAGGGCTGCTCAACACGCTGGCCACCACCGTGCGCGACTTGGCCGACAACAGCGTGCTCGCCACCGCTCTGGTCGATTCCGCGGGCAAGGAAACCTATCTGGTCCCCTTCCTGGGCAGCTTCAATCACATCGCCAGCGTGCCCGTGGCGATCGTCTTCACCGACTTCGAAGGGGAACCGATCGCCGACAACGGGCGCCAGTCGGGCACGCTGTCCATCGGCCCCGCCGACATGGCCTGGCTGCGTGCCGCCATCCCCGCCGGAAAGCCGGCGGCCACCGTGATCCACCAGGACGGCACCCATTACCTGCTGGCGGCGGAGATGCTGATCTATTCCCGCACCAGTTCGCCGGAAGGGGCACTGCTCTACAAGGTTCCGCTCGACTCCCTGGTGCTGCATCCGGAAGCGGAGTTGCTGCACACCGCGGAGGAACCGCGGCCGCTGGCCCCGGACATGATTGCGGTGACCGTTCCGCTCACCGTGCCGAACCGGCTGTCCACGCTCGGGCTGCAGCTTCGGCTGGAGGCGCCGGGCACGCCGACCACCGCCCTGCTGTCCTGGATGCTGCCGGCCTACGGTCTGGTCGCCGTCGCCGCCCTGCTGGCGATCTACATCGGCAGCCGCGCCGTCGGCAGCCACATGACCCGCTCCCTGCGCGAACTGGAACGGCTGGCCGGCTCCATCGCCACCGACGGCTTCACCGGCCAGCGCGCCAGGGTGCGCGGCAACGACGAGGTGTCGGCGCTGGCCCGCGGCTTCAACGCCATGCTGGACCATATCGCGGCGATCCAGCGCGAGCGCGAGATGCGCGCGGCGGAGGAGATCACCATCCAGCGGACGCTGGCCGAACGCGCCGAACAGGCGCGCGCCGAGGCCGAAGGCGCCCGCAACGAGGCGGAGCGTTCGCGCCAGGAGGCGGTGATGGCGCTGATGGTGGCGGAGCGCGCCAACGCCGCAAAGACCCATTTCCTGGCCGCCGCCAGCCACGATCTGCGCCAGCCGGTACAGTCGCTGGTCCTGCTGACCTCGGCGCTGGCGCTGAGGCTGGGCGACCATCCCGCAGCATCGCTGGTCGGCAGCATCGAGGCGTCGATGGACGCGCTGTGCCGGCTGCTCGACGCCATCCTGGACATCTCGAAGCTGGATGCCGGCACCGTCTCCCCCAACGTGCAGACGGTGTCTCTCGGCGCCATCTTCGCGCGGCTGGAGGGGGAATACCGGCTCCGCGCCGCGGAGAAGGGCATTGCCTTCCGCAGCGTTCCCACCGACGTGACCCTGAACGCCGACCCGGCCCTGCTGGAGCGGATCATCCGCAATCTGGTGGAGAACGCACTGCGCTATACCGACCATGGCCGCATCCTGCTGGGCTGCCGCCATGGCTCCGGGACCTTGCGCATCCAGATCTTCGACACCGGCATCGGCATTCCGCCGGAGCATCTGGAGCGGATCTTCCACGAGTTCTACCAGATCTCCAATCCCACCCGCGACCGCGGCAAGGGGCTGGGGCTGGGGCTCGCCATCGTCGACCGGCTGGCACGGCTGCTGGGATACCGGGTGCATGTCGCCTCCCGGCCCAACCGCGGCTCCTGCTTCACGCTGGAAATCCCGATGCCGGCCCTGTCCGCGCCGGCCATCTCACCTGCGGCCGAGGCGGAGGAGCATGCCCCGCAACCGGGGCGCGGCATCGCACTGGTGATCGACGACGACCCGCTGGTGCGCGAGGGACTGACCCTGCTGATCGAGGATCTCGGCTGGCGGGCGATCGCGGCGGACAGCGCCGGCCATGCGCTCCGCCTGCTGCGGGAGCAGCCGCGCCCGCCCGACTTGGTGATCGCCGACTACCGGTTGGAGGCGGGCGCCACCGGGCTGCAGGCGATCCACGCGGTTGAGACCGCACTGAAGGAGCAGGGGCACGCATCGCCCCTCAGCGTCGTGCTGACCGGCGACACCGCGCCCGAACGCATCGCCGACGCCGAGGCCAGCGGCTATCGCATCCTGCACAAACCCATCGCCGCCAAGGAGGTGGCGCAGTTGCTGAGCGACGCGCTTCTGGCCGGGCCCGACCGCGACGACGCCCGCTGGCCCACACCCGAAGGTGCCGGCCGCCGCGACTCGGCCATCCTGCAGGGCTGAGCGCGCCGGCCGGCTGCTTCCTGCCTTCGGCACGCTATCCGCGCTGGGATTGCCCGGCGGCATCGATCTGGAGGGCGAGCCGCTCTATGGCGCGCACCGCCATCTCCTGGCGGTGCGCCGGGTCTCGTATCTCCTGCCGCAAATGGGCCGCCACCGCGTCTTCCAGCGCGCCCCGCGCCTCCTCGGGCGTCAATAGACCCTTTTCAACCATTGCGATCACCAACGATTCACAAATCGAGAGAGCGGCCATGCCCGCCGCCTCTTCCTCCGCCGTCATCATGCCCCCCGTCTGCTTGTTCCATGCATCGCCCCGGCGTCGGCGCTGCCCATCCGACATCGCAAAAGGCATAGGAACAACAGCGGGGTCTGTGGCGCGTCACACCACGTTCGAAGAAAAAATCGGGCCGATTAACCTATGTTGTAGCCCTATTTGACGAAAGCCTTAAACGTTCGATACGACGCGGAACCGGTTGAACTTCGCATCCGTTCATCAAGGCGCCAATATTAGGACAAAGAAGGCAAAGAGACGATCATGACTCGCGCCCCGGCGAGCCGCGCACAAGAATCCACTCCATTGTGGCTCAAATTGAGCAGCTACCTCGTTCTGTCGGATGAGGAGAAATCGTACCTTTCCGATTTGGAAAGGACGATCGTGCGCGAGCCGCCCCGGACGGATCTTCTCCAGCAGGGCGAAAGATACCGGGATGTCCGCATCATGCGCGACGGCTGGGCAATCCGTCACAAAGCCTTGCCGGACGGACGGCGCCAGGTGGTCAACTTCGTCCTGCCCGGCGATCTCATCGGCATGTATTGCACGCTGTTCGAATCCGCGGACCACAGCGTCACCACCCTGACCGCGGTGGAGGTGGCGAGCTTCCCGCCCGAACGGATCGGCGAGCTTTTCCGCTCCTTCCCGCGTCTTGCCGCCGCCCTCGCCTGGTCGGGCGCACGGGAGGAGGCCATCGTCGCCGAACGCCTGCTCAGCCTGGGCCGGCGCACCGCGCTGGAGCGCACCGCCCACCTGATCGTGGAGCTTCTGCGCCGGCTCAGCATCGTCAACATGGCGGCCGACGGGCATTTCGTGCTGCCGGTGACGCAGGAGATCCTGGCCGACGCGCTGGGGCTGAGCATCGTCCACATCAACCGCACCCTCCGCCGCCTGCGCGACAGCGGCCTGATCGAGTTGAACGGCCAGCGCATCACCGTCAACGACGTGCGCCAACTCGCCTCCGTCGGCCAGTTCGACGAACTGTACCTCCACCTGATCCGCGCGCCCCGCCGCCTGGAACGCGCCTTCTCCGGCGCCCACCACCACAACAGCGCCCGCCCGGACGGCGAAGATCGAGCGAAGGCGTAAGACTGTCTCCCCTTCCAAGACTTTCGCCCCCAACCAACACCAGTCCCCTCCCCCGCTCAGCGGGGGAGGGTTAGGGTGGGGGCATGCGTGGCGAGGATTCTTGGAAATCCACGCAATGCGTCCCCTTCACCCTCTCCCCGAGGGGGAGAGGGGATATTCCAGCGCCATGGTCAGTTATACCTGAGGCAGCACATCTCCCCCTTCAGCCTGCCTTTTCTGCATCGCACAAAGTCCGACAAACCATAACGTCCGTGTATCGGCGTGAGCCTCTGCGCGCCATTTTCCAGCAGTGTGCCGCCTAGGCCGCACCTCCAATCACCAACTTAATTATCTGACAAAAAACGCTTTTAGCCACTCTCACCACTCCACCCCAAAAGCGACACATAATTGAGCTTTACAGTCGTTGATCTGTATCATATTTTTCCTTGAGAAATTGTTCGCTGGACGCGCAATCCATCTCGGGGATGCCGATGTACACGCAGGGTTTGGATGCCAAGACCGAGCAGGGCGCTCAACCGTCTCCCCGGCTGGTGACGGAGCAGGAAGCCGCTCTCCAGGGCCGCTTCCAGGAGCGCGTCGACGCCGAGGAGAAGATCGAGCCGCGCGACTGGATGCCGGAGGGCTACCGCCGCACGCTGGTCCGCCAGATCTCGCAGCACGCCCATTCGGAAATCGTCGGCATGCTGCCGGAAGGGAACTGGATCACCCGCGCGCCGACCCTGCGCCGCAAGGTGGCCCTGCTGGCCAAGGTGCAGGACGAGGGTGGGCACGGCCTCTACCTCTACAGCGCCGCCGAGACGCTGGGCGTGTCGCGCGACGAGCTGGTCGGGCAACTGCTGTCGGGCAAGGCCAAATATTCCAGCATCTTCAACTACCCGACCCCGACCTGGGCCGACATCGGCGCCATCGGCTGGCTGGTCGACGGCGCGGCGATCATGAACCAGGTGCCGCTCTGCCGCTGCTCCTACGGTCCCTATGCCCGCGCCATGGTCCGCATCTGCCGGGAGGAGAGCTTCCACCAGCGCCAAGGCTACGAGCTGATGCTGGCGCTGGCCCAGGGCACGGCCGACCAGAAGCGGATGGCGCAGGACGCGCTGAACCGCTGGTGGTGGCCGTCGCTGATGATGTTCGGCCCGTCGGACGACCAGTCCGCCCACTCCGCCCAGAACATGGCGTGGAAGATCAAGCGCTTCTCCAATGACGAGCTGCGCCAGCGCTTCGTCGACGCCACTGTGCCGCAGGCGGAGTTCCTGGGGCTGACCATCCCGGACCCGGAGCTGCGCTTCAATGCCGAGACCGGCCATTACGAATTCGGCGCCATCGACTGGACCGAGTTCAACGAGATCCTGAAGGGCAACGGCCCCTGCAACCGCGAGCGCATCGAGGCCCGCCGCAAGGCGTGGGACGACGGCGCCTGGGTGCGCGAGGCCGCCACCGCCCACGCCGCCAAACGCAAGCAGCGCGCCCTGAAGAAGGCCGGCTGACCAAAGAATTCCGAGGGAAGAGACGATGGACCGTAAGGACTGGCCGCTGTTCGAGATCTTCATCCGGCCGAAGAACGGGTTGTCGCACAAGCATGTCGGCAGCCTGCACGCCGCCGACGCCCGTATGGCGCTGGACAATGCCCGCGACGTCTACACCCGCCGGGGCGAGGGCGTCAGCATCTGGGCGATTCCGGCCTCCAGCATCGCGGCGTCGGACCCGTCGGAGAAGGCCAGCCTGTTCGATCCGGCCGACGACAAGGTCTACCGCCACCCGACCTTCTACGACATCCCAGCAGACGTGAAGAACATCTGATGAGCACGGATCTCAAAGAGGCCCTGTTCGGCTACACGCTGCGGCTGGGCGACACCTCGCTGGTGCTGGGGCACCGGCTGTCGGAATGGTGCGGCCATGCGCCGGAACTGGAAGAGGACATCGCGCTGACCAACGTCGCGCTCGACCTCGTCGGCCATGCCCGCATGCTGCTGACCTACGCCGGCGAACTGGAGGGCAAGGGCCGCGACGAGGACCGCCTCGCCTACCGGCGCGACGTCTTCGACTACCGCAACCATCTGCTGGTCGAGCAGCCCAACCGCGACTTCGGCCACACCATCGTCCGCCAGTTCCTGCACGACGCCTGGGCGGTGGAGCTGTACGGGCGGCTCTGCGCCTCGACGGACAAGACGCTGGCCGGCATCGCCGCCAAGGCGGTGAAGGAGGTGCGCTATCACGTCCGCCACAGCGGCGACTGGCTGGTCCGGCTGGGCGACGGCACCGACGCCAGCCATGCCAAGGTCGCCGACGCGCTGGGCCGGCTCTGGCCCTACACCGGCGAGATGTTCGAGCGCGACGAGGCCGAACAGGCGCTGGTCGCCGCCGGCATCGTCCCCGACCCGGCCGAGCTGAAGGCCGGTTGGACCGCCCGCGTCGAAGCGGTGCTTGAGGAGGCGACGCTCGACCGCCCGGCCGACGGCTGGATGCAGAAGGGCGGCCGCCGCGGCGAGCACAGCGAGCATCTGGGCTATCTGCTGGCCGAGATGCAGTTCCTGCCGCGCGCCTATCCCGACGCGACCTGGTGAGGGCGAGATGCCGGATGCAGCAGGCTGCTGGGGACCGGAGCCGGGCGCCGATGCGGTCGTGAAGGCTGCCTGGGACGCGCTGGCCGGGGTGATGGATCCGGAGATTCCGGTGCTGAGCATCGTCGATCTCGGCATCGTCCGCGCGGTGACCGCCGACGCGGACGGGCGGCTGGCGGTGGCGTTGACGCCGACCTATTCCGGCTGCCCCGCCACCAACGTGATCGTTCTGGAGGCGGAAACCGCACTGGCCCGTGCCGGGCTCGACGCCCGCGTCTCGGTGGTGATCGCCCCGCCCTGGACGACCGACTGGATCAGCGACACCGGCCGCGAAAAGCTCGCCGAGGTCGGCATCGTCCCGCCGCCGCACTCCGGCAAGCGGTCGCTGACCGCACCGGACGAGGTGATCGCCTGCCCGCGCTGCGGTTCGGAGGACACCCGCCAGATCAGCCGCTTCGGCTCCACCGCCTGCAAGGCGCTGCACGCCTGCAACGCCTGCCTCGAACCGTTCGACGTGTTCAAATGCCATTGATGAGTGGTCGCGACGATTGCCCCCTCCCCAACCCTCCCCCGCTCTCAGCCGGCCGAAGGCCGGTCCGATGCGGGAGAGGGAGCACGCCCCAAAGCGGCGGCAGTCCCCTCTCCCACCGAAGGTGGGGGAGGGTTAGGGAGGGGGCATCCGCCGCGACCACTGCCACTCCACCGGCCCGACCGAGGACCACCCCATGACCACCCCCAGCTTCCACCCGCTGACCATCCGCGAGTGCCGGCGGGAGACCGCGGACACCGTGTCGATCGCTTTCGACGTGCCGGCCGATCTCGCCGACCGCTTCCGCTTCGTCCAGGGCCAATACCTGACCCTCAAGACCCACATTGGGGACGAGGAGGTGCGGCGTTCCTACTCCATCTGTTCCGGCGTGGGCGAGGGCGAGCTGCGCGTGGCGGTGAAGAAGGTCGATGGCGGCCTGTTCTCCACCCACGCCAACCAGTCTCTGGCGCCGGGCGCGGTGCTGGAGGTGATGACGCCGATGGGGCGCTTCCACACCCCCATCGACCCGAACGCCGCCCGCACCTACGTCGCCTTCGCCGCCGGCAGCGGCATCACCCCGGTGATGTCGATCCTGAAGACCGTGCTGGCGCAGGAGCCGAAGAGCCGCTTCGTGCTGGTCTACGGCAACCGCACCGTCTCCTCCATCATCTTCCGCGAAGAGCTGGAGGACCTGAAGAACCGCTATATGGGCCGGCTGGTGATCCACCATGTGCTGAGCCGCGAACCGGAAGAGGCCGGGCTGCTGGGCGGCCGCATCGGCGCCGGTCTTGTGCGCGAACTGTGCGCGGGTCCCTTGAAGGCGGAAGACATCGACGCCGCCTTCCTCTGCGGCCCGCAGCCGATGGTGGAGGAGGTGCGCGACGCGCTGGCCGCCTGCGGCACGCCGCCCGCCAACATCCATGTCGAGCTGTTCGGCACCACGACCCCGGCACGCCCGGCCGCCAGGAAGGTGGCGACCGACACGCCGACCGACGCTGCGACAATCGCCATCCTTCAGGACGGCAAGCGCAAGGAATTCACGCTGCCCTACGATGGCGACAGCATCCTCGACGCCGCCCACCGGCATGGTGCCGACCTGCCCTATTCCTGCAAGTCCGGCGTCTGCTGCACCTGTCGCGCCAAGGTGCGCGAAGGCAAGGTGGAGATGGCCGAGAACTACTCCCTGGAACCGTGGGAGGTCGAGGCCGGCTATGTCCTGACCTGCCAGTCGCGCCCGCTGACCGAACGGGTCGTCATCGACTTCGACGCCGCCTGACCAACGCCGCCTAATCAACGAGAAAAAGGAAACGCCCCGCCATGACCACCACCCCGCAGAGCCTGTTCGAGACGCACGAGGCGACGCTGCAGAAGGCCGTCGAGGCTTGCCGCAGCCGCGCCTACTGGTCGGCCTTCCCCGAAATGCCGAGCCCGCGTGCCTATGGCGAGACAGCGGCGGCGGATGGCGAGGCGGCCTTCGCGGCCTACCGCGACAAGCCCTTCGAACTGGACCAGCCGGGCGTCACCGGCACGGTGGGGGGTGAGCGCTCGCCCTTCGGCTTCGACCTCGGCATCACCTATCCGGTGTCGGACGTCGATGCGCTGGTGAAGGCGGCCAAGGCGGCGATGCCGGGCTGGCGCAAGGCGGGGCCGAACGGCCGGGCCGGCGTCTGCCTGGAAATCCTGAAGCGGCTGAACGCGCGCAGCTTCGAGATCGCCAACGCGGTGATGCACACCACCGGTCAGGCCTTCATGATGGCCTTCCAGGCCGGCGCCCCGCACGCGCAGGACCGCGGGCTTGAGGCGGTGGCCTATGGCTGGAAGGCGATGACCGACCAGACCCCGGCCGCCCGCTGGGAGAAGCCGCAGGGCAAGAACCCGCCGCTGGTGATGGACAAGCGTTTCGAGGTGGTCGGCCGCGGCGTCGGGCTGGTCATCGGCTGCGCCACCTTCCCGACCTGGAACGGCTATCCCGGCCTGTTCGCCAGCCTCGTCACCGGCAATGCGGTGATCGTGAAGCCCGGCCCGACCGCCATCCTGCCGCTCGCCATCACCGTGAAGATCGCGCGCGAGGTGCTGGCGGAGTGCGGGCTCGACCCCAACCTGGTCACGCTCGCCATCGGCGACACCGTCGCCAAGGATCTGGCGCTGCGGCCCGAAGTGGCGGTGATCGACTACACCGGCTCCACCGGCTTCGGCGACTGGCTGGAGCAGAACGCCCGTCAAGCCCAGGTCTACACCGAAAAGGCCGGCGTCAACACGGTGGTGATCGACGGCACCGACGACCCCAAGGGCATGGTGCGCAACCTCGCCTTCACGCTCAGCCTCTATTCCGGGCAGATGTGCACGACGACCCAGGTCATCTTCGTGCCCAAGGACGGCATCCAGGCCGGGCCGGAACGGATGAGCTTCGATCAGGTCGTCTCGGCGCTGGCCGGCGGCGTCGACAAGTTCCTGTCCGACCCGGAACGCGCGGTGGAGGTGCTGGGCGCCATCCAGTCCGACGCCACGCTGGCCCGCATCGACGAAGCCGCCAAGCTCGGCACCGTCGTGCTGCCGTCGCGCGCCATCGCCCATCCGAAATTCCCCGACGCCCGCATCCGCACCCCGCTGATCCTGACCATGGATGCGGCCGACGAGGACAAGTACGGCCATGAGCTGTTCGGCCCGATCTCCATCATCGTGAAGACCGACAGCACCGCCGACAGCCTGGAACGCGCCGCCCGCCTGACCCGCACCAAGGGCGCCCTGACCACCGGCCTCTACAGCACCGACCCGCAGCTGATCGAGCAGGCGACCGACCTGTTCGTCGAGGCCGGCGTCGCCCTGTCGGTCAACCTCACCGGCGGCGTCTTCGTCAACCAGTCGGCGGCCTTCAGCGACTTCCACGGCACCGGCGCCAACCCGGCGGCCAATGCGGCGCTGTGCGACCTCGCCTTCGTCGCCAACCGCTTCCGCGTGGTGCAGAGCCGCGTTCCGGTTCTGGAGGCCGCGCAATGAGCGACCAGAAGACCACTGACAAGACCATCCTCCTCGACATCGCCGACGGCGTCGCCACCATCACGCTGAACCGGCCCGACCGGCTGAACAGCTTCACCGCGGCGATGCATGAGGAACTGCGCGAGGCCGTCGGCGAGGTGCGCGACGACAAGGCCGTGCGCTGCCTGCTGCTGACCGGCGCCGGCCGCGGCTTCTGCGCCGGGCAGGATCTGTCCGACCGCGCCGTCGCGCCCGGTGCCCAGGGTCCGGATCTCGGCGTGTCGATCGAGACCAACTACAACCCGCTGGTCCGGTCCCTGCGCGCCCTGCCGATGCCGGTGGTCTGCGCCGTCAACGGCGTCGCCGCCGGGGCGGGCGCCAACATCGCGCTGGCCTGCGACATCGTCCTGGCGGCGCGCTCGGCCAGCTTCATCCAGGCCTTCTGCAAGATCGGGCTGATCCCCGACAGCGGCGGCACCTGGACCCTGCCGCGTCTGGTCGGCCATGCCCGCGCCATGGGCCTCGCCATGCTGGGCGACAAGGTCTCGGCCGAGCAGGCGGAAGCCTGGGGCATGATCTGGAAGGCGGTGGACGACGACAAGCTGATGGCGGAGGCCGGCGCGCTCGCCCGTCAGCTCGCCACCCAGCCGACGCGCGGCCTCGCCCTCATCAAGCAGGCGCTCAACGCCTCCTCCGCCAACGACCTCGACACCCAACTGGATCTGGAGCGCGATCTCCAGCGCGAGGCCGGACGCACGCACGACTACCGCGAGGGCGTCGCCGCCTTCGTCGAGAAGCGCGCGCCGAAGTTCGAGGGGCGGTGATGGCGGCGCTCGATCCCTCCGTCACCGTCGCGGTGGTCGGGGCCGGCGCCATGGGCCAGGGCATCGCCCAGGTCGCGGCCCAGGCCGGCCACCCGGTTCTGCTGGTCGACACCCGGCCCGGCGCCGCCCAGGCCGCCGTCGCGTCCATAGCCAGGGCGCTGACCGCGCTGGTCGAAAAGGGCAAGCGCACGGCGGCGGAGCGCGACGCCACCGTGGCCCGCTTGCGCGCCGTCGACGGTCTGTCCGACCTCGCCCCCGCCGGGCTGGTGGTGGAGGCCATTGTCGAGGATCTCGACGTCAAGCGCCGCCTGTTCGCCGAGCTGGAGGACATCGTCGGCCCTGACGCCATCCTCCGCCACCAACACCTCGTCGTTGTCCGTCACCGCCATCGGCGCCGGGGTGCAGCGGCCGGAACGTCTGGCGGGCCTGCATTTCTTCAATCCGGCTCCGCTGATGGCGCTGGTGGAGATCGTCAGCGGGCTCGCCACCGACGCCATGGTGCTCGACACGCTGTTCGACACCGCCAAGGCGTGGGGCAAGAGCCCGGTGCGCTGCCGCTCGACCCCCGGCTTCATCGTCAACCGCGTCGCCCGCCCCTTCTACGCCGAAGGGCTGCGGCTGGTGCAGGAGCAGGCGGCCGATCCCGCCACCATCGACGCCGTGATGCGCGAGGCCGGCGGCTTCCGCATGGGGCCGTTCGAGCTGATGGACCTGATCGGCCATGACGTGAACTTCGCCGTCACCCGCTCGGTCCACGCCGCCTATTTCGGCGACCCGCGCTTCCAGCCCTCGCTGATCCAGCAGGAGCTGGTCGAGGCCGGCCGTCTCGGCCGCAAGACCGGCCGCGGCTTCTACGACCACAGCCCCGGCGCCGCCAAGCCGATGCCGCGCAGCGCCGAACCCGCCGCGAAACCGCGGCGCGTGACGGTGCAGGGCGACCTCTGCCCCGCCGCGGCGCTGGTCGGGCTGTTGCAGGAGGCCGGCATCGCCGTTGAGGAAAACCCCGGCCCCGGCATGCTCGTCGTCGATGGCGTCACGCTGGCCCTGACCGACGGCCGCACCGCCACCGCCCGTGCGGCGGAAGACGGCATCGCCCCCTTGGTGCTGTTCGACCTCGCGCTCGATTACGCCAAGGCCACCCGCGTGGCGCTGGCTCCCGCCGACGGCACGCCGTCCGAGGCGGTCGCCGTGGCCGCCGGGCTGTTCCAGGCGCTGGGCAAGGCGGTGTCGGTGATCGACGACACCCCCGGTCTGGTGGTGATGCGCACCGTCGCCATGCTCGCCAACGAGGCGGCGGACGCGGCGATGCAGGGGGTTGCCAGCGCCGCCCGACATCGACATCGCGATGACCAAGGGCGTGAACTACCCGCTGGGTCCGCTGGCTTGGGCCGACCGCATCGGGCTTCCCCATATGCTGTCGGTGCTCGACGCGCTGGCCCGCACCTACGGCGAGGACCGCTACCGCGCCTCGGCACTGCTGCGGCGAAGGATCTCCGCAAGCCTCATACCCTCTCCCGCCCCGGGAGAGGGAAGGGGCCCAAGCGGCGCTTGGGAAGGGTGAGGGGTGATCCAAGACGAACGCAACCTGATCCTTGGATCACCCCTCACCCGGCGCCTGCGGCGCCCCCCTCTCCCGGGACGGGAGAGGGATTCAAGAAGCAAGGAGCCGACCCTATGACCACCGCTCCCCACAATCCCCAGTCCCTCGCCGAAGCGGTCGGCCGCGGCATGTACGAGCGCGACTATTGCGCCCAGGCCCACGGCATCGAACTGCTGGAGATCGCCCCCGGCTATGCCCGCATGTCGATGACCGTGCGCAAGGACATGGTGAACGGCCACGACATCGGCCATGGCGGCATGACCTTCACGCTGGCCGACACCGCTTTCGCCTATGCCTGCAACGCGGCGAACGAGGTGACGGTGGCCGCGGGCTGCTCCATCACCTTTCCGGCTCCGGCGAAGCTGGGCGACGTGCTGACCGCCGAATGCCGCGAGGTGCACAAGCGCGGCCGCTCCGGCGTCTATGACGTCACCGTCACCAAACAGGACGGCACGGTGGTCGGCCTGTTCCGCGGCCAGTCGGCGCGCATCGCGGGGACCGTGATTCCGTGGACTAAACGCCCCTAGCGGCCAGGGTCACGATCCCCATCTGTTAGTTTCTGGAGCGAACCATGCGTGAAGCCTACATCTGCGATGCCGTCCGCACCCCCTTCGGCCGTTACGGCGGCGGGCTGGCCCCGGTGCGCCCGGACGACCTCGCCGCGGTGCCGCTGAAGGCGCTGATGGAGCGCAACCCCGGCGTCGAATGGTCCGCCGTCGACGACGTGATCCTCGGCTGCGCCAACCAGGCCGGCGAGGACAACCGCAACGTCGCCCCGCATGGCCGCGCTGCTGGCCGGATTGCCCGAGACGGTGCCGGGCACCACGGTCAACCGCCTCTGCGGCTCCGGGATGGACAGCATCGGCATGGCCGCCCGCGCCATCAAGGCGGGCGAGGCCGAGTTGATCGTCGCCGGCGGCGTGGAGAGCATGACCCGCGCGCCCTTCGTCATGGGCAAGTCCGACAGCGCCTTCTCCCGGCAGGCGGAGATCTTCGACACCACCATCGGCTGGCGCTTCGTCAATCCGCTGATGAAGTCGAAGTTCGGCATCGACAGCATGCCGGAGACGGCGGAGAACGTCGCCGCCGACTACGCCATCTCCCGCGCCGACCAAGACGCCTTCGCCGTCCGCAGCCAGCAGCGCGCCGGCCGCGCCCAGGAGTCCGGCCGTCTCGCCCGCGAGATCGTCCCCGTCTCCATCCCCCCGCCGGAAGGGCGAGCCGACCATCATCGCCGCCGACGAGCATCTGCGCCCCGACACGACGCTGGAGGCGCTGGCCAAGCTCTCCACCCCCTTCCGCAAGGAGGGCGGCAGCGTCACCGCCGGCAATGCGTCGGGCGTCAATGACGGCGCCGCCGCGGTGATCGTGGCATCGGCCGATGCGGTGAAGCGCTACGGCCTGACCCCGCGCGCCCGTGTCGTCGGCAACCGCGGTGGCCGGCGTGGCGCCGCGCGTGATGGGCATCGGCCCGGCCCCGGCGACGCAGAAGCTGCTGGCCCGCCTCGGCCTGACCATCGGCGACGTCGACGTGATCGAGCTGAACGAGGCCTTCGCCGCCCAGGGCCTCGCCGTGCTGCGCATGCTGGGCCTGCCCGACGACGCCGAGCATGTGAACCCGAATGGCGGCGCCATCGCGCTGGGCCACCCGCTGGGCGCCAGCGGCACCCGTCTGGTCGCCAGCGCGGTGATGGAACTGGAGGACCGCAAGGCGACCCGCGCGCTCTGCACCATGTGCATCGGCGTCGGCCAGGGCATCGCCATGATGGTGGAGCGGGTCTGAACGAAAATCGGCATCGAATAAGGCCAACACCGGCCGTCAAGCGCCGGGCATCAGTACGAAGGGAGAAGCGCACCATGTCCATCATGACCGATACCGGCGTTAACCAGGGCGCGAAAGCCGGCATGGACCGCTACGAGTTCGCCGGCCGCGACGAGATCGTCGCGATGCAGACGGAGCGGCTGGCATGGTCGCTCCGCCATTCCTACGCCAACGTCGAATCCTTCCGCGCCAAGTGCGAGGCGAAGGGCGTCCATCCCGACGATTTCAAGGAGTTGAAGGATTTGGCGCTGTTCCCCTTCACCGTGAAGGACGACCTGCGCCGCGCCTATCCCTACGGCATGTTCGCCGTGCCGATGGAGGACATCGTCCGCGTCCATGCCTCCAGCGGCACCACCGGGCGGCCGACGGTGGTCGGCTACACCAAGGGCGACATCGACGTGTGGGCGGAGGTCGTCGCCCGCTCCATCCGGGCGGCGGGCGGCACGCGCAACGACATCGTGCACATCGCCTACGGCTATGGCCTGTTCACCGGCGGCCTCGGCGCCCATTACGGGCGGAACGGCTTGGCTGCGCCGTGGTGCCGATGTCGGGCGGCCAGACCGAGAAGCAGGTCCAGCTGATCCAGGACTTCAAGCCGACCATCATCATGGTCACGCCGTCCTACATGCTGAACATCGCCGACGAGATGCGCCGCCAGGGCATCGACCCGCGCAGCACCAGCCTGCGCGTCGGCATCTTCGGCGCCGAGCCCTGGACCGGCGCGCTGCGCGAGGAGATCGAGCGCACCTTCAACATCCACGCGGTGGACATCTACGGCCTGTCGGAGGTGATGGGGCCGGGCGTGGCGTCCGAATGCGTGGAGACCAAGGACGGCCCGGTGATCTGGGAGGACCATTTCTATCCCGAGATCATCGACCCAGAGTCAGGCGAGGTTCTGCCCGACGGCTCCTACGGCGAGCTGGTCTTCACCACGCTCACCAAGCAGGGCATGCCGGTCATCCGCTACCGCACCCGCGACCTGACCCGTCTGCTGCCGCCGACCGCCCGCGGCATGCGGCGGATGGACAAGATCACCGGCCGCTCCGACGACATGCTCATCATCCGCGGCGTGAACGTCTTCCCGACCCAGGTCGAGGAGCTGATCTGCAAGATCCCGGCGCTCGCCCCACACTATGAGTTGGTGGTGAGCCGCGACGGCCACATGGACAACCTCGCCGTCCGGGTGGAGATGCATGACGACATCCACCCCTCGGACTGGGACGGCCACGCCAAGCACCTGCAGCATTCGATCAAGTCGCTGATCGGCATCAGCACCCGCGTCGAGGTCGTCGAGCCCGGCGGCATCGCCCGGTCCATCGGCAAGGCCAAGCGGGTGCAGGACCTGCGTCCGAAGGCTTGATGATGCCCTCTCCCGCCCCGGGAGAGGGAGGGGACCCACGGAGTGGGGAGGGTGAGGGGGATTCCAAGAATCCCGAACCGCATGGCTTCGTGCCTAACCCCTCACCCTTCCCAAGCTGCGCTTGGGCCCCTTCCCTCTCCCGGGACGGGAGAGGGAGATCTCAGCCCCTCTGCGACAGCAGCGGGAAGGCGTCCAGAACACCGGTCAGCAGGATCTGGACGCCGACGCAGAACAGCAGGAAGGCGAACAGCCGCGTCAGCACCCGCACCCGCGTCGGACCCAGGAAGGCGACGATGCGGTCGGCGGAGCGGTAGGACAGCCAGATCAGCGCGGCGATCGCCAGCGCCGCGCCCGACATGCCGATGAAGAACTCCATCAGCCCGCCGGCCCCGCCCGTCGGGCGGGTGGAGCCGAGTGCGATGGCGACCGAAATGGTGCCCGGTCCGGTGGTGAAGGGGATCGTCATCGGGAAGAAGGCCGATTCCGCCAGCCGGTCGTTGTCGCCGGTCGGGGCAGCCTGCTCCTGCTTGCGCGCCTCGTGCCGTTCCGGCGCGGTCAGCAGCGCCCAGGCCCGTTCCGCCACCACGAAGCCGCCGGCAATCCGCAGTGCCGCCATCGACACGCCGAAGAAGTTCAGCACATAGGCACCCGCCCACAGCGCGGTGAGCATGACGATGGCCGAATAGAGGCTGACCAGCCCGGCCAGCCGCGCCCGGTCGCGCGGACTGCTGTCCGCCGTCACCTGACTGAAGATCAGCGCCATCGCCAGCGGATTGACGATGGAGAACAGGGCGGTGAAGGCGAGCAGGAAGCTGTCGAGCATGGGATCCGGGCTGTCGGTCGGCTGTCCGAACAGTTAGCTGGGACGTGGCAATGCTGGCAAGAGCGGCGTTGCCGTGTTCGCTCCCATCCACCTCACCCGTTGAACAGCGTCGCGTCGATCCGCCGGACCATCGCCACCAGCCGCGGCGCGAACTCCTCCTCCAGCTTTTGCAGATCGACCATGAAGGCCGGCCCGCCGCAGTTGAAGGCCAGCACCTGCGATCCGTCGCGCGGCACGAAGGGAACGCCGACGGCATGCACCTCCGACTTCCAGGCGCCGATGGAGCGGCAGTAGCCGCGCGCCCGGTAATCCTCGATGGCCTGGAGGATGCCGTCGCGGATCTCGGGCCAGCGCTCCCCCTCATGCTCCTCCAGCTTCGCCATCAAGGGCGCCCGCTCCGCCTCCGGCAGGGCGGCCAGATAGGCGCGGCCCATGCCGGTGGTCGACAGCTTGATGTGGGAGCCGACGTCGAGCGACAGGGTGATCGGACCGGTGGCCTTGCAGCATTCCAGATAGATCATGCTCAGCCGGTCGCGCCCGCCCAGCGCCACGGCAAGCCCGGTCTGGTCGGCCAGCTCCTGCATCAGCGGGCGCGCGACCTGCCGGATGCCCATGCCGGACAGGCTGGCATAGCCCAGCGCCAGCACCGAGGTGCCGAGCCGGTACTTGCCGGTGTTCTGGTCGTAGGCGAGATAGCCCAGCTTGGCCAGCGTGTAGGTCAGCCGCGACACCGTCGGCTTGGGCAGGCCGGTGCGTTGCGCCAGCTCCAGGTTGCCCAGCATCGATTCGTTGCGGCGGAAGGCGCGCAGCAGTTCCAGCCCACGGGCCAGCGCCGTGACGAAGCGCGGGTCCTTCTCGTCCTCCGCCAGATCGTCGGCGACCAGAGCCTCTTCCCGCCTGCGCATGACCCGATCCTCCCGCAAAACATCGCGGGACGATCCTGCCAGCGGCTGGCCGGCACGTCAATGAAACAGCGTTTCACGATGCGAA
Source organism: Azospirillum sp. INR13 (assembly GCF_015390205.1). Taxonomy (NCBI): domain Bacteria; kingdom Pseudomonadati; phylum Pseudomonadota; class Alphaproteobacteria; order Rhodospirillales; family Azospirillaceae; genus Azospirillum; species Azospirillum sp. INR13. The sequence continues at coordinate 34,176 of NZ_VUOI01000015.1, read as the reverse complement.
ATTTATACCCGCCGATTCGCACCGGCGCCTACTGCGTCGCCCCCAGCCCCAGCGTCACCATGCGTTCGTACAGCGACGCGCGCGAAATGCCCAGCAGCTTCGCCGCCCGCGCCTTGACGCCGTTGGCCTCCTCCAGCGCGGCGGCGATGGCGTGGCGTTCGGCGGCGTGGAGCACCTCCTGCAACGGCCGCGCCCCCGCCGCCAGCGGCAGCGCCGAGGCGCCGGCCGGATGCTGCATGCCAGGCAGCACGCTGCGGATGTGCGGAGCGGTCAGGATCGGCGCGTCGGTCAGCGCCACCACCCGTTCCAGCGTGTTGTAGAGCTCGCGGACATTGCCGGGCCAGTCATAGTCGCGCAGCACCTGCACCGCCGATTCCAGAAGCTCGCGCGGCGGCGTGCCCTGCTGGATCGCCAACTGCTCCAGAATGCGGTCGGCGATGCTCTCGATATCCTCCGGCCGGTCGCGCAACGGCGGCAGGGTGATCGGCACCACATTCAGCCGGTAATAAAGGTCGGCGCGGAACTGCTTCTCCCGCACCAGGGCGTGCAGGTCGCGGCTGGTGGCGGCGATGATGCGGACATCGACCCGCACCACCTTGTTGGAGCCCAGCGGCTCGATCTCCCGCTCCTGCAGCACGCGCAGCAGCTTGGCCTGCACCGGCAGCGGCATGTCGCCGATCTCGTCCAGGAACAGGGTGCCGCCGTTGGCGAGCTGGAACTTGCCCTCGCGGTGGCGGCGGTCGGCGCCGGTGTAGGCGCCGGGGGCGACGCCGAAGAACTCCGCCTCCAGCAGGGTTTCCGGAATGGCGGCGACATTGACGCCGACGAAGGGCTTGGACGCCCGCGGGCTGGCGGAATGGATGGCCTGTGCCAGAAGCTCCTTGCCCGTCCCCGTCTCACCCAGCAGCAGCACGGTGCTGTCCATCTGCGCGGCGCGGCGGCCCAGACGCTTGATCTCGCGGATCGATTCGCTGGCGCCGAGGAACTGCGAGAAGGAGTATTTGGCCCGGCGCTCATGCGCCAGCTCCTGCTGGGTGCGGGTCAACTCCTCCTGCATCTTCTCGTATTTGCGGACCAGCGGACGCAGATACTCGGCGCGGTCGAACAGCACGAAGCCGATGGCGCCGATGATCGAGCCGTCTGTGCCGAACAGCGGCATCCGCGTCACCACGAAGGACCGGTCGTCGAACTCCATGATGTCCAGCGGCTGGGGCTGGCCGCTCTCGATCACCCGGCGCAACTGGCTGTTGGGGATGACGTCCTCCACCTGCCGGCCGCGCGGGTCGCCGGGAACGCCCAGCAGCGCCTTGTACTTCTCGTCCATCCAGGCGATGCGGCCATTGTGGTCGACCGCGACGGCGCCGACGCACATGGATTCCAGGTGTTCGAACAGGGAGTGCACCGCGCGCTGGCGCAACGCTTCGAAATCGACGGTGTCGCCCACGTCACCCTCCCAGACGGGACCGATCTTCGTCGTCCCGGTGTCGAGGCCCATTGCGGCGCCGGCTTTGGAGCCTGCTGCATTGCAACGCAATTTGCCAACAATATCAGAGGTCAACATAGTAGCCCATCCGTCGGATTAAAGGGAAGGCGCACGGGATCGGGCGGGTGCGCGAGGTCGATCCGCACCCGTTCATCAGACCAGAGCTTGACCGCACCGCAAGCCGGGACGCTTTTTAAAAAGGCAACCCGGACCTATTCTCTACATCCTCCGCCATATCCTCTCTCCTTTTTGTGATTTTCAACCCTTGCGGGTAGGAGAAAGGAAAAAGAGAGGGACCTTTCGGTCCCCCTGGGGGAGTTCGCGGAAATCGACGGCGGTATCACTGCCCGCGCTTGGGCAGGCGGGCCAACAGTTCGCCGACGATGCCGCGGCGGAAGACCAGCACGCAGACGACGAAGATGCAGCCGATCACCACCGGCACCGGCAGGCTGGTGGCGGCAAGGTAGCTCTCCAGCGTCACCACCAGCCCGGCGCCGACCACCGGCCCCAACAGCGTGCCCATGCCGCCCAGCAGCGTCATCAGCACCACCTCGCCCGACATCTGCCACGTCACGTCGGTCAGGCTGGCGAGCTGGAAGACGATGGCCTTGGTCCCGCCGGCAAGGCCCGCCAGCGAGGCGGACAGCACGAAGGCGACCAGCTTGTAGCGGTCGGTGCGGTAGCCGAGCGACACCGCGCGCGGCTCGTTCTCGCGGATCGCCTTCAGCACCTGCCCGAAGGGCGAGTGGACGGTGCGCCAGATCAGCGCGAAGCCGGCGAGGAAGATCGCCAGCACGGTGTAGTACATGGTCAGCGGCTGGTTGAGGTCGAACAGCCCGAACAGGGTGCCGCGCGGCACGCCCTGGATGCCGTCCTCGCCATGGGTGAAGGGCAGCTGCAGCGCCAGGAAGAAGATCATCTGGCTCAGCGCCAGCGTGATCATGGCGAAATAGATGCCCTGCCGGCGGATGGCGATCAGGCCGAAGACCAGACCCATCGCCCCGGCCACCGCGGTGGCGGCGAGCAGACCGAACTCCGGCGCCCAGCCCCAGACCTTCACCGTATGGGCGGCGATGTAGGCCGCGCCGCCGAAGAAGGCGGCATGGCCGAAGCTGAGCAGGCCGGCGAAGCCGATCAGCAGGTTGAAGGCGCAGGCGAACAATGCGAAGCACAGCACCTTCATCAGGAAGACGGGATACAGCACGAAGGGCGCCGCGACGGCGACCGCCAGCAGGACGGCGGCGATCAGGACGGGGCCGGTGCCGCGGGAGGCCCCGCGCATGGCGATGGTGGTGGCGTTGCTGGCGACGGTCATGGATCAGCGCTCCCGTCCGAAGAGGCCCGCGGGCTTGATGAGAAGAACGATCGCCATCACGACGAACACGACGATGTTGGAGGCCTCCGGATAGAAGACCTTGGTCAGCCCCTCCAGCAGCCCCAGCCCCAGGCCGGTGACGATGGCGCCCAGGATGGAGCCCATGCCGCCGATCACCACCACCGCGAAGACGATGATGATCAGGTTGGTCCCCATCAGCGGCGACACCTGATAGATCGGCGCCGCCAGCACGCCGGCCAGCCCGGCCAGCGCCACGCCGAAGCCGTAGGTCAGCGACACCATCACCGGCACGTTGATGCCGAAGGCCTGGACCAGCGTCGGGTTCTCCGTCGCCGCGCGCAGATAGGCGCCCAACTTGGTGCGCTCGATGGCGAACCAGGTGCCGAAGCAGACGGTGAGCGAGGCGACGACCACCCAGGCGCGATAGTTGGGCAGGAACATGAAGCCCAGGTTCTGCCCGCCCTGGAGGGCGGCGGGGATCGGGTAGGGCTGGCCCGACACGCCGTACTGGTGGCGGAACGCCCCTTCCAGGATCAGCGCCAGCCCGAAGGTCAGCAGCAGGCCGTAGAGATGGTCCAGCTTGTAGAGCCGCGACAGCATCGACTTCTCCAGCGCGATGCCCAGCAGCCCGACCGCCACCGGCGCCAGCACCAGCGCCCCCCAATAGCCGATCCCGGCATAGGTCAGCAGCAGCCACGCCACGAAGGCGCCGACCATGTACAGCGCGCCATGGGCGAAGTTGATGACGTTCAACATGCCGAAGATCACCGCCAGCCCGAGGCTGAGCAGCGCATAGAAGGAACCATTGATCAGGCCGAGCAGAAGCTGCCCGAACAGGACTTGGGGCGGAACTCCCAGCAGGCTGAACATATCCGCGTCTCTCCCGGTTCGTGGTTGTTGTTCTTCTGGGTGGGAATTATCGGCTTCGAATGCCCCCACCTATCCTCCCCCGCTGGGCGGGGGAGGGACTGCCGCCACTCTCTTGTATCAGCGCTTGTCCCCTCCCCCGCCCAGCTCTCGCACAAAGCTCTGCTTTGTGCTGACGCGGCAGGCGGACCGAAGGTCCGCTGAGAGCGGGGGAGGGTTAGGGTGGGGGTCTAACTCCGACGCCCCCTCACTTCACCAGCGCGCAGCCGCTCTGCTTCGGGTCCATGAAGGCGGTGTCGGCCGGGATGGTCTTGACGATCTTGTAATAGTCCCAGGCCCCCTTCGACTCGGCCGGGGTCTTCACCTGGGCCAGATACATGTCGTGGATCATGCGGCCGTTGGCGGCGATCCTGCCCTTCTTGGCGAACATGTCCTCGACCGGCGTTTCGCGCATCTTGGCGGTCACCTTGTCGGCATCGTCGGTCTTCGCCGCCTCGACCGACTTCAGGTAGTGCTTCACCGCCGAGTAGACGCCGGCCTGCACCATGGTCGGCTTCTTGCCGGCCTTGGCCTCGAACTTCTTCGACCATTCGCGGGTCTGGTCGTCCATGTCCCAATAGAAGCCGGTGGTCAGCATCAGCCCCTGGGCCGACTGCAGCCCCAGCGCATTCACGTCGGTGATGAACATCAGCAGGCCGGCCAGGCTCTGGCCCGACTGGGTGATGCCGAATTCCGCCGCCTGCTTGACGGCGTTGACGGTGTCGCCGCCGGCATTCGCCAGCCCGATCACGTCGGCTCCCGATCCCTGCGCCTGCAGCAGGAAGGACGAGAAGTCGGAGGTGCCGAGCGGATGGCGCACCGATCCGGAGATGGTGCCGCCCAGCGACTTGACCATCTTGGTGGTCTCCTCCTCCAGCGACTGGCCGAAGGCGTAGTCGGCGGTCACGAAGAACCACTTCTTCTTGCCCTGCTCGTACAGGGCGCGGCCGGTGCCGGCGGCCATGGCATAGTTGTCGTAGGTCCAGTGGAAGCCGTAGGGGCTGCACTGCGCACCGCTCAGCGCCGTGGCGCCCGGGCCGGACATCAGGAAGATGCGCTTCTTGTCCTTGGTGATGCCCTGAACCGCCAGCGCGGCGGCGGAGTTCGGCACGTCGGCGATCACGTCGACGCCGCCGGTGTCCACCCACTCGCGCGCCTTCGACGCGGCGATGTCGGCCTTGTTCTGGTGGTCGGCGACGACGATCTCGACAGCGGCGCCGGCAACCTTGTTGCCGAATTCCTCCGCCGCCATCCGTGCGGCGATGGCGGACCCCTCGCCGGCCAGATCGGCGTAGATGCCGGAGCGGTCGTTCATCACGCCGATGCGGATGACGTTGTCCGACACCTGGGCCGCGGCCGGAATTGCGGTCCCTGCCAGCGTCAGCAGGGCGGTGCCGGCGAGAAGAAGCGTGCGCATCGGAAGGTCTCTCCCTCTTGGATTTATTGTCGGCCGGTCCCCGTTGCGGAAACCTGCGGCCGTAATCGGACAAAGCTCCGGCCGCCCGCCGCCCGCCCTCGACTGGAGCGGGACGGCGTCGGTGCCGGGAATGATCGGAAGGCTGGACGGGCTACACGCCGAGATAGGTGTGGAGCTTGTCCATGTTGGCTTCGAGCTGGTCGTTGGGGATCATGTCGACCACATGGCCCTCCTCCATCACGTAATGGCGGTCGGCGATGGTGGCGGCGAAGCGGAAGTTCTGTTCCACCAGCACGATGGTGAAACCGCGCGCCTTCAGCGCCCGCACCGCCACGCCGATCTGCTCGATGATGACCGGGGCCAGACCCTCGGTCGGCTCGTCCAGCAGGATCATGGTGGCGCCGGTGCGCAGGATGCGGGCGATCGCCAGCATCTGCTGCTCGCCGCCCGACAGCCGCGTGCCCTGGGTCGAGCCGCGGCCCTTCAGGTTGGGGAACAGGTCGTGGATCTGCGGGATCGTCATCCCGCCCTCTTTCACCACCGGCGGCAGCGTCAGGTTCTCGTCGACGCTGAGGCTGGAGAAGATGCCGCGCTCCTCCGGCACATAGCCGATGCCCAGCCGCGGGATCCTGTGCTGCGCCATGCCGATCAGCTCCTGCCCCTGGAAGCGGATGGAGCCGGTGCGCTTGCCCATGATCCCCATGATGGCGCGCATGGTCGAGGTCTTGCCGGCGCCGTTGCGGCCCAGCAGCGTCACCACCTCGCCCTGCCGCACCTCCAGGCTGACGCCGTGCAGCACATGGCTTTCGCCGTAATAGCCGTGCAGGTCGGCGATCTCCAGCATCGCCGTTCCGGTGTGGGCAGTCTTCGTCTGCATCCCGTCAGGCATGTCCGGTCCCCATATAAGCTTCCATCACCTGCGGGTTCTTGGAGACGACCTCGTACGGTCCCTCCGCCAGGATTTCGCCGCGGCGCAGCACGGTGATGGTGTCCGACAGGTGGGCGACGACCGACAGGTTGTGCTCCACCATCAGCACGGTGCGGTCGGCGGCGACGCGCTTGATCAGCGCCGCGGTGCCCTCGATGTCCTCATGGCCCATGCCGGCCAGCGGTTCGTCCAGCAGCATCACCTCCGGGTCGAGCGCCAGGGTGGTGGCGATCTCCAGCGCGCGCTTGCGGCCATAGGGCAGCTCGGCGGCGGTGTGGCCGGCCCAGGGGTGAGGTTCACCGCCTCGATCAGTTCCAATGCCCGGTCGTGCAGGTCGTAGAGCGACGATTCGGACTTCCAGAAATGGAAGCTGGTGCCGAGCGGCCGCTGCAGCGCCACCCGGACATTCTCCAGCACGCTCAGGTGCGGGAAGACGGCCGAGATCTGGAAGGAGCGGACCAGCCCCATCAGCGCGATGTCCGCCGGCTTGGTGCGGGTGATGTCCCGGCCCTTGTAGAGGATCTGGCCGCGCGTGGGCGTCAGGAACTTGGTCAGCAGGTTGAACACCGTGCTCTTGCCGGCGCCGTTCGGGCCGATCAGCGCGTGGATGGTGCCGCGGCGAACCTGCAGGTTCACCTCCTTCACCGCCACGAAGCCCTTGAACTCCTTCGTCAGATTGCGCGCTTCCAGGATGATGTCGTCGTTCGGTGCGGCGTTCATCGGTCGCGAATTCTCCTCCCGTTCGTCCTTATGTCCGGGCTTGTGCCCGGGGCTTATATCCGGGCTCCCGGCCCGGGGGCCGCCATGCGGCGGGACGTTTCACCGATTGTTGTACGCACGAAGCGTGCCACGGCAGGGTTCGCTTCGCTCGGGCACTTGGACCCATTGTTTCTCCGCGGATTTGCCTCCGCCTCCCTCTCCCCGCTCCGGACCCTGGCACCGGAAAGTGTCGGAATCGCGGACACTCTGTCCGCCAAACATGACACCATCCAAAATGTCGGCGCGCAAGATCGTCCGTGTGGCCGACGCCATATTGCGGACTTGCCAAATCGGCACCGCACTGCGATGGTGGCCGTCCGACGGTGCCCTGCCCGTCCTGACGGGCGGCGGGGATAATAGGGAATGCGGTGCGGATCTCCGTTGCACGGGGTCCAATGCCGCGGCTGCCCCCGCAACTGTGTGCGGCGAGCGTCCCGTCCATCATGCCACTGGCCTTCGTGCCGGGAAGGCGGACGGCGATGCGACGACCCGCGAGCCAGGAAACCTGCCGGCGGAGACATCGACCTTTCCCAACCCCGCCGGGTGTGGCGGGACAGCAAGGATTTCGTTCCATGACCACCCATTCGCTCCACACTGCCGCCGGTTCCGCGACCCGCAGCGCCGCCCAGACCGCGGTCGCCGCCTTCGCCGCGATCCTGTTGGGCAGCTTCCTGCTGTACGGCGTCGGCTTCGCCCAGCCGCAGCAGATCCACGACGCGGCCCACGATGCCCGTCACTCCTTCGCATTCCCCTGCCACTAAGCCAGGGTCATGGATCTGATCCGGCGGCTGTTCACAGCCGCCCTGGTCGCGGGCGTGCTCTCCGGCACGGCCGCTTCCGTCGTTCAGCAGGCGACGACCGTCCCGCTGATCCTTGAAGCCGAGAAGTACGAGGTGGTGACCCCGCCGCCCGCGCCCGCCGGCGCACCTGCGGCGTCCCACCAGCACGGCCCCGTGCGCGAGGTCGGCGAAGGCGTGCCCACCACGCTGGACGAGGCGATGCAGCGCATCGGCCTGACCATCGTCTCCAACCTGCTGACCGGCGTGGCCTATGCGCTGCTGCTGTCGGCCGCGATGCTGCTGGCCGGCCGGCCGGTCGATGCGCGGCGCGGGCTGGTGTGGGGGGCCGGCGGTTTCGTCGCCGTTTCGCTGGCGCCGTCCTTCGGCCTGCCGCCGGAGCTGCCGGGCATGGCCGGGGCCGATCTGGAGCTGCGCCAGCTCTGGTGGCTGGCCGCCGCGGCCGGGGCCGGTGTCGGCATGACCGCGCTCGCCTTCGCCCGCAACCGCTTCGTCATCGCCGCCGCCGTCCTGGCCGCCGCCTTGCCCCATCTGGTCGGCGCTCCTCATCCGGAAAGTGCCGAAGGCGCCGTCCCGCCGGAGCTGGCCGCCCATTTCGTCACCGCCTCGCTGGGCAGCGCCGCCCTGTTCTGGGCGATCCTGGGCGCGGTCTGCGGCTGGCTGGTGAGCGGACTGGTCGGCGAGGCCGAACACCGCCCGGCCCTGCGGACCCAGCCCGGCGCGCGTTAAGGAGTTACGTCCCATGTCCGCAGTTTCCAAGACGGCCGCCGGCAAGGTTCCGGCGACCGTCATCACCGGCTTCCTCGGCGCCGGCAAGACCACGCTGATCCGCGGCCTGCTGGAAAAGGCCGACGGCCGCCGGCTGGCCCTGATCATCAACGAGTTCGGCGATGTCGGTATCGACGGCGACATCCTGCGCGCCTGCGGCAACCCGACCTGCACCGAAGACGACGTGATCGAACTGGCGAACGGCTGCCTGTGCTGCACCGTCGCCGACGACTTCGTCCCGGCCATCGAAAAGCTGCTGGCCCGGCCGGAGCCGCCCGAGCATATCGTGATCGAGACCAGCGGCCTGGCCCTGCCCAAGCCTCTGGTCCAGGCCTTCCACTGGCCGGCGATCAAGACGCGGGTCACAGTGGACGGCGTCATCGCCGTGGTGGATGCCGCCGCCGCCGCCGAGGGCCGTTTCGCCCCCGATCCCGCGGCGCTTCAGGCCCAGCGGGACGCCGCCGGCACCGTCGACCACGAAACGCCGATCGAAGAGGTGTTCGAGGACCAGCTGCTCTGCGCCGACCTGATCGTCGTCAACAAGACCGATCTGCTGGCCGCCGACGACCTCGCCCGTGTTGAGGACCTGATCCGCGGCGCCCTGTCCCACGCGGTCGGCCGCGACGCCAAGCTGGTGCGAGCCTCGCAGGGGGCCGTCGATCCGCTGGTTCTGCTCGGCGTCGGTGCGGCGGTGGAGGATGACCTCGCCAACCGTCCCAGCCACCATGACGACGAAGAGGGCCACGACCACGACGACTTCACCAGCTTCGTGGTGGAGCTGCCGCCGCAGCCCGATCCCGCCCGTCTGGCGATGACGCTGGAGCAGGTCGCCGGCCTGCATGGCGTGCTGCGCCTGAAGGGCTTCATCGACGTGCCCGGCAAGCCGATGCGCCTGCTGGTCCAGGGCGTCGGTACCCGCATCCAGACCCACTACGACCGCCTGTGGAAGCCCGGCGAGGAGCGCCGCAGCCGTCTGGTCGTGATCGGCGAGACCGGGCTGGATCGTGACGCGGTGACGCGGGCGGTTGTTGGGTAAGGGGTTAAATTCGGTGCGGCGTCAGACCCCCACCTATCCTCCCCCGCTCTCGGCCGACCGAAGGTCGGTCCGATGGCGGGGGAGGGACTGCCGCCGCTTTTCTGTACAGGCGCTAGTCCCCTCCCCCGCCCAGCTCTCGCACAAAGCTATGCTTTGTGCTGACGCGGCAGGCGGACCGTAGGTCCGCTGAGAGCGGGGGAGGATAGGTGGGGGCAAGTGTCCCCACTCCTTGAACGTATCCGCGGACATCCATGCACCTGCTCGCCACCCGCCAGGACGAACTGGACGCTGGCCCCCAGGCGGAAGACCTGGGACAGACGCCGGCCGACCTCGTCATGCTGTCCTTTTCCGACAGCGACCTGACCGCGCTCGCCGCCGCGTGGCGGGCGGGGCGCGAGCGCTTGCCCAGCCTCCGCCTCGCCAACCTCAACCGGCTCGGCCATCCGCTGTCGGTCGATCTCTACGCCGACACCATCGTCGCCAAGGCGAATCTGGTGGTCCTGCGCCTGCTCGGCGGCAGCGGCTATTGGCGCTACGGCCTCGACCGCCTGTCCGCCCTCTGCCGCGAGCGCGGCATCCCGCTCGCCGTGCTCTCCGGCGAGGCGCAGCCCGACCCGAACCTCACCGCCTACGGCACCGTCGCCCCCGACGCCGCCGACCGCCTGTGGCGCTATTTCACCGAGGGCGGCCCGGCAAACATGTCCCATCTGCTGGCCTGCGCCGCCACGCTGGCCGGCACGCCCCTGCCCCATGACGATCCCGCCCCGGTCCCGCGCTTCGGCGCCTATGACGGCTGGACCGCTCCCGCCCCCGCCGATGCCCCGGTCGCCGCGGTGGTTTTCTACCGCTCCCACCTTTTGGCAGGCGACCTCGCCCCGATCCATGCCCTGTGCGACGCGCTGGCCGAGCGTGGACTCAGCCCCCGCCCGCTGTTCGTCGCCAGCCTGAAGGAGCCGGACTGCGCCGCCTGGATGCGCGCCAGCCTGACCGCGCAGAAGGCCGCCGTGGTCGTCAACACCACCGCCTTCTCGGCCGCGCGCGAGGACGGCTCGCCGCTTGAGGCCAACGGCAGCCCGGTCCTGCAGGCCATCCTCGCCACCACGCCGGAAGCCGGCTGGCAGGCCTCGTCACGCGGCCTCGGGCCGTCCGATCTTGCGATGAACGTCGTGCTGCCGGAGATGGACGGCCGCATCATCGCCCGCGCCATCGCCTTCAAGACGGCGGGCGAGCCCGACCCCGACCTGCAATTCGCCGCCCCGGTCCTGCGCCCGATCCCCGACCGGATGGCCTTCACCGCCGACCTCGCGGCAAGCTGGGTCCGCCTGTCCCAAACCGCTCGGGCGGAGCGGCGGCTGGCGCTGGTGCTGTCCGACTATCCCGGCCCAGGCGGCGGCATCGGCCATGCGGTGGGCCTCGACAGCCCGGCCAGCACGGTCGCAATGCTCCATCGCCTGTCGACCGAGAGCTACGGCCTGTCCGCCGTTCCGGACAGTGGCGCCGATCTGATGGCAGCGCTGACCGCCACTCCCAGCCCGACCCTGTCGCTGGACGAGTACGAGTACCTCGCCCCGCCGGAACTGCGTGCCCGCATCGCCGATACCTGGGGCGAGCCGGCCGCCGATCCCGCCTGCCGCGACGGCGCCTTCGCCTTCCGCGTCCTGCCCTGCGGCAACGCCGTGGTTGCGGTGCAGCCCAGCCGTGGTCACGGTGCCCTGACCACCGCCCAGCACCACGACCCCGACACGCCCCCCAGCCACGGCTATCTCGCTTTTACCTGTGGCTCCGCCACATCGCCGGCATCCACGCCCTGGTGCAGATCGGCGCCCACGGCACGCTGGAATGGCTGCCGGGCAAGGCGGTGGCGCTGTCGGCCGATTGCTGGCCGGAGATCGTCGGCGGCGCCCTGCCGACCCTTTATCCCTTCATCGTCAACAACCCCGGTGAGGGCGTGCAGGCCCGCCGCCGCCTCGGCGCCGTGCTGATCGGCCATTTGACCCCGCCGCCGGTGGAGTCCGGCCTCTACGGCGAGCTTGCGGCGCTGGAAACCGCCATCGACGAGTATTCGCAGGCGACCGGGCTCGATCCGCGGCGGCTGGGCATGCTGCGCGAGACGATCCTCGACCTTGCCTGGAAGTCCGGCGTCGCCGCCGACTGCAACCTGCAGCCCGACGACGATCCCGACGCCATCCTGTCGCGGCTGGACGCCCATCTCTGCGACATCAAGGAACTGCAGATCCGCGACGGGCTGCATGTCTTCGGCCACAGCCCGGCCGGCGAGCGCCGCGACCGCCTGACCGCCGCCGTCGCCCGCTCCGCCGATCCGGCCATGGTCGCCGCCGCGGTGGACGCCTGCGGCGAGGCGGAAATGCGGGCGCTGCTCGACGGGCTGGACGGCCGCTTCGTCCGCCCCGGCCCCGGTGGCTCGCCGGCACGCGGGCGGGCGGACACCCTGCCGACCGGGCGGAACCTCTATGCGCTCGACCCGCGCGGCGTGCCGACGCCGACCGCCTGGACGCTCGGCTGGCAGGCGGCGGACGCGCTGATCACCCGCTATCTCCAGGACCATGGCGACTGGCCGCGGCGGCTGGTGGTGGATTGCTGGGGCACCCCCGCCATGCGCACCGGCGGCGACGAACTGGCGCAGGCGCTGGCTCTGCTCGGCGTCCGTCCGATCTGGGAGAACGGCTCCGGCCGCGTCACCGGGTACGAGATCATGCCGGCCGGCGTGCTGGGCCGACCGCGGGTGGATGTGACGCTGCGCATCTCCGGCCTGTTCCGCGACGTCTTCCCGCAGCAGATCGCCCTGTTCGACCAGGCGGTGCGCGCCGTCGCCGGCCTGGACGAGCCGGACGAAACCAACCCGCTGGCCGCCACCGCGCGGGCCGAGGAACAGCGCCTCACGGCGTCCGGCACCGCTGCGGAGGACGCCCGCCGCTGGGCCACCGCCCGCATCTTCGGCGCCGCCCCCGGCGTCTACGGCACCGCGCTGTCCGGCATGATCGCGCGCGGCGACTGGACCGCGCGGGCCGATTTCGGCGCCGCCTATCTGGAGGGCGGCTGCCACGCCTATGGCGCCGGGCTGGAGGGGGTGCCGCTGCCGGCATTGTTCCGCCGCCGGGTGGGTGGGGCCGATGCCCTGGTCCACCACCAGGACCAGCGCGAGCACGACGTGCTGTCCACCGACGGATTCATGCAGTTCGAGGGCGGTTTCGCCGCGGCGGCGGCGCTGGAGGACTCCGAACCGGCGCTCTACCATCTCGACAGCGCCGATCCGGACAAGCTCGCCGTCCGCACGCTGGCGGAGGAGATCGCCCGCACCCTGCGCGGCCGGGCGGCCAATCCGCGCTGGATCCAGGGCATGATGCGCCACGGCTATCGCGGGGCGGCGGAACTGGCGGCCGGCGTCGACACGCTGTTCGCCTTCGCCGCCACCACCGACGCCGTACGTCCCGCCCATTTCGACCAGCTGTATGACGCGTACGTCGAGGATGCGGAGGTGTGGGACTTCCTGTCGCATGCCAATCCGGCGGCTGCCCGGCACATTCTGGCGCGCATGAGCGAGGCGCTCGACCGCGGCCTGTGGCATCCCCGCCGCAACTCCACCGCGGAGGATCTGCGGCGCCTCCGGGAGACCGCCGCATGACGAACCCTGTGCCGACCCAGCCGAGACGGCGCGGCACCTGCCCCGGCGTGCTGGCGCCGATGCAGGTCGGCGACGGGTTCCTGCTGCGCGTCCGCGTCCCCGCCGGCGTGCTGCCCGCCGAACACGCCCGTCGCATCGCCGAACTGGGCGATCGTTACGGCAACGGCCTGATCGACCTCAGCCACCGTGGCAACCTGCAGCTCCGCGGCATTCCCGCCGAGGCGCTGGAGCCGGTGACCGATGCCCTGAGCGCCATGGGCTATGTCTCCGACGATGCAGCGAGCGAGGCTGTGCGCAACGTGCTGTGCTCCCCCACCGCCGGGCTGGACTCCACCGCGTTGATGGACGTACGGGGTGTGGCACGTACGCTCGACGCGCGTCTGGCGGCGGATACGGCTTTGCACCGCCTGCCACCGAAATTCGGCTGGCTGGTCTGCGGCGGCGGGATCGGCCATCTGGCTGGCAGCAGCACGGACGTACGCTTTGACGCGGTGGATACGGAGCGGTTTCGGGTATCCTTGGGCGGGACGTTGGCGAAGGCCGCACCGCTCGGCCTGTGCCGGGCGGAGGACGTTGCGGATGTGGCGTCGGCGCTGGGCCGTGCCTTTCTGGACCTGCGCGCCGAGTTGCCGGAGCCGCCGCGCCGCATGGCCGGTCTGGTCGCCGCGATTGGAATTGAGCCGTTCGCAACGCGCCTCTCCCCGCTGATATCCCCTCCCCCGCCCAGCGGGGGAGGGTCAGGGTGGGGGCAAGTGCCGCACCTCATGGATGTCTTCGGCTCCGCCGAACCCCCTCATCCTAACCTTCTCCCCAGGGGGGAGAAGGGATTCCGCATTGGAGAGGCACCGGCCTTCCTCACCACCGCCTTCCCCTTCGGCCGCCTGACCAGCGCCACCCTATCCGCCCTCGCCGCCGCCTGCGTCGAGTTCCGCATCACCCCCTGGCGCGCCCTGATCCTCGTCGATCCTTCCACGGACGCAGAGCACATCGCCCATGCCCACGGCGCCATCCTGTCGCACACCGACCGCCGGCTGAAGCTGACGGCCTGCAGTGGAGCCGGCGGCTGCGATGTCGGCACCACCGACACCCATGCGACGGCGCTCGCCATCGCCAACCGCGCAGGCCCCTTGCTGGACCATGTGCGAATGGTGCATGTGTCGGGCTGCGCCAAGGGCTGCGCCCATCCCGCTATCGCCGATGTCACCCTGACCGCCCGCGACGGGGAATATGACGTCGCCCTGAACGCCAAACCCGGTGATGCCGCCAGCCATATGCAGGGGCACACCGGCCTGTCCCCCGCCGACGCCGTGGCCCGCGTCGCGGATCTGTTGACCGAGGAGTCCGCCGGTGCCTGAGCCGCTCTACGACTATATCCGCGACGGAGCGGCCATCTACCGCCAATCCTTCGCCACCATCCGGGCGGAGGCCGACCTGTCCGCCATCCCCGACGACCTGAAGCCGGTGGCGGTGCGTGTCATCCACGCCTGCGGCATGGTCGATGCGGCCCAGGACCTGCTGTTCTCCGCCGATGTCGGCACCGCCGCCCGCGCCGCCCTGCGCTCCGGCGCCCCCATCCTCTGCGACAGCGAGATGGTCGCCCATGGCGTGACCCGCGCCCGCCTGCCGGCCGACAACGCGGTGGTCTGCACCTTGCGCGACGCCGCCGTGCCCGATCTGGCGAAGACCATCGGCAACACCCGCTCGGCCGCCGCGCTGGACCTGTGGGGCGACCGGCTGGGCGGATCGGTGGTCGCCATCGGCAACGCACCGACCGCGCTGTTCTACCTGCTGGAGATGCTGGCGGCCGGTGCGCCCAAACCGGCGGCGATCCTGGGCTTCCCCGTCGGCTTCGTCGGCGCGATGGAAAGCAAGGAGGCACTGGCCGAAAACCCCTTCGGCGTCCCCTATCTGGCGATCCGGGGCCGGCGCGGCGGCAGCGCCATGGCCGCCGCCGCCGTCAACGCGCTGGCGAGCGACGTGGAATGAGCGGCGAGACTCTCACCCCCGATCATCCCACCCTGGGCACCCTGTTCGGCGTCGGCGTCGGCCCCGGCGATCCGGAGCTGATGACGCTGAAGGCGGTGCGCACCATCCGCACCTGCCCGGTCGTCGCCTATTTCTGCAAGCGCGGCACCAGGGGGCAGGCCCGCCGCATCGCCGACCAAGCCATCACGCCCGACCAGATCGAGCTGCCGATGGTCTATCCGGTGACGGTGGAACTGCCGCCGACCCACCCGGACTATGGCCGCCAGATCGAGGCCTTCTTCGACGAGTCCGCCGAGCGCATCGCGGCGCATCTCGCCGCCGGCCGCTCCGTCGCCGCGCTGAACGAGGGGGATCCATTCTTCTACGGCTCCTTCATGCATCTTTTCCTGCGGTTGTCCGGCCGGTTTGCGACGGAGGTCATCCCCGGCGTCACCAGCATGGTGTGCAGCGCCTCGCTTCTGCCGCGTCCGCTGATGCTGCGCGACGACGTGCTGTCGGTGATCCCCGGCACGCTGGACGAGGCAGCGCTGGTCCGCGCGCTGACGGCGGCGGACGCCTGCGTGGTGATGAAGCTGGGCCAGAACCTGCCCAAGGTCCGCCGCGCCATCGCCGCCGCCGGGCTGGCCGAGCGGGCGTGGTATGTGGAGCGCGCCAGCATGGACGCACAGCGCTTCATGCCCTTCCTGGAGGCGCCGGACGTCGCCCCCTACTTCTCGCAGATCGTCATTCCGGGCGAGGGCAAGCGCGGATGAACGGCTGGTTGAAAGTTGTTGGATTGGGGCCGGGCCCCGAGGAGTGGCTGACGCCGGAGGCCCGGCGCGATCTGGCCGAAGCGACCGACCTCGTCGGCTATTTCCCCTATGTCGAGCGGGTGCCGCCGGGAAATCAGGTGCGCCACGCCTCCGACAACCGGGTGGAGTTGGACCGCGCCCGTTTCGCGCTCGATCTGGCGGCACAGGGCCGGCGGGTGGCGGTGGTGTCGGGCGGCGATCCCGGCATCTTCGCCATGGCCGCCGCCATCTTCGAGGCGCTCGACGATCCTGACGCGCCGGAGGCTTGGCGCGCGGTGCATCTGTCGGTCGATCCCGGCGTTTCCGCCATGCAGGCCGCCGCCGCGCGGGCCGGGGCGCCGCTGGGGCATGATTTCTGCGCCATTTCGCTGTCCGACAATCTCAAGCCGTGGGATGTGGTGCTGAAGCGCCTGCGTCTGGCGGCGGAGGCGGATTTCGTCATCGCGCTCTACAACCCGATTTCCAAAGCCCGTCCCTGGCAGCTTGGCGCCGCCTTCGACGCCCTGCGCGACATCCGCGCGCCCGAGACCCCCATCGTGCTGGGCCGCGCAATCGGCCGCCCGGACGAGGAGCTGACCGTCACTACGCTGGGCGAAGTGCGGGCGGAGCAGGCGGACATGCGCACGCTGGTCATCATCGGCGCCTCGCACACCCGCTTCGTGGCGCGGGCCGATGGCGGGCGCTGGGTCTACACGCCCCGGCATTATCGGGGGTGAGGATGTGCGTGACGACCAATCCGCCGCGAGTAACCCTCTCCCCCCCGGGGAGAGGGCTGGGTGAGGGGGACGCGCGGCGAGGATTCTGGGGAAGTCACGTGGTGCATCCCCCTCACCCCGACCCTCTCCCCGGGGGGGAGAGGGGGATTCAGCAGGGGAAAGAGTCAGCCCACCCCCTCCAGCCATCCCACCGCCGCATCGACGTCGTGCAGTTCCGCCACACCATTGCCCGCCGGACGCTCCACCATCACCACCGGCAGGCCCAGCGCGCGCGCGGCTTCCAGCTTCGCGTCGGTGGCGCGTCCGCCGCTGTTCTTGCTCACCACCACCTCCACTCCCTCCCCGCGCATCAGCGCCAGTTCGCCCTCCACGGTGAAGGGTCCGCGGTCGAGGATCAGGCTCACGCGCGGCAGGGCCGGCATCGGCTCCGGCGGATCGACGGCGCGGATCAGGTAGCGCTTGTCCGGCACCGCCTCGAAGGCCGCGACCTCCTGCCGGCCGATGGTCAGGAACACGGTGTCGCCCAGGTCGCGCAGCGCCAGCGCCGCAGCGTCCATGTCCGGCACACCGATCCAGCGGTCGCCCGGCCCGGCCACCCAGGCCGGCCGGGTCAGGACACGCAGCGGCACGCCGACCTGTGCACAGGCCGCGGCGGCATTGGCGGAGATCTGCGCCGCGAAGGGATGCGTCGCGTCGATCACCGCCTCGACCCCCTCGGCGCGCAAATAGTCGGTCAAGCCCTCCACCCCGCCGAAACCGCCGATGCGGGTGGGCAGCGGCGGCAGCACCGGGTTCTTCGTCCGGCCGGCCAGCGACACGCAGGCGTCGATGCACGGATGGCCGGCCAGACGCTTCGCCAGCGCCGTCGCCTCCGTCGTGCCGCCCAGGATCAGCACTTTGACCATCAGCGCCTTGACCAACTCCCCCTCCCCACCCGTCAGGATCGGCGCCATGGATAGCATGGGAACGGCCCGCTGGCTCAGCATCGTCGGCATCGGCGAGGATGGCTGGGACGGTTTGCCGCCCGCCGCCCGCGCGGCGGTGGAAGGCGCCACCATCCTCTATGGCGGCGCCCGCCACCTCGATCTCGTGCCGGTCGTTGCCGGACAGGAACGTCTGTCCTGGCCGTCGCCGATGACCGACGCCTTCCCCGGCCTGATCGCGCGGCGCGGGCAGCGGGTCTGCGTGCTGGCGAGCGGCGATCCATCCTGGTACGGGGTGGGCGCCACGCTGTCGCGGCTCGTTCCGGCTGCGGAAACGATGGTGATTCCGGCGGCATCCGCCTTCAGCCTCGCGGCATCCCGGCTCGGCTGGCCCCTGCAGGACTGCCGCTGCCTGACCGTTCATGGCCGTCCGCTGGAGCTGGTCGTTCCGCATCTGCAACCGAACTCCAAGATTCTGCTTCTTTCCTGGGACGGAACGACCCCGGCGAAGCTGGCCGCCCTGCTGCGCGCCCGCGGCTTCGGCGCCTCGCGCCTGACGGTGCTGGAGGCGATGGGTGGACCGCGCGAAGCCCGGCTGGAGGCGACCGCCGACGCCTGGACCGCCGAACAGGTAGCCGACCTCAACACCATTGCACTGGACTGCGTCGCCGCCCCCGGCGCCCGTGTCCTGCCGCTCGCCCCCGGCCTGCCCGACGACTGGTTCGAGCATGACGGCCAGATCACCAAGCGCGAGGTGCGTGCCGTCACCTTGTCCTTCCTGGCGCCGCGCCGGGGCGAGCTGCTGTGGGACGTCGGCGCCGGGTCGGGCTCCATCGGCGTCGAATGGATGCTACGCGACCCCGCCAACCGCGCCATCGCCGTTGAGCACCACCCGGAGCGCATCGACCGCATCCTCGCCAACGCCGCATCCTTCGGCGTTCCCGGCTTGGCTCTGGCGCGCGGCAAGGCCCCGGCAGCGCTGGCCGGGCTCGAGCAGCCGGACGCCATCTTCATCGGCGGCGGCTTGACGGCCGACGGCGTGCTGGCGGCCTGCTGGGACGCCCTGCCCCCCGGCGGCCGGATCGCCGCCAACGCGGTGACGCTGGAAAGCGAGGCGGTGCTGTTCGACGCGCACAAGCGGCTGGGCGGCGAGTTGACCCAGATCGCCGTTGCCCGCGCATCGGCGGTCGGAGGCTTCCGTGGCTGGCGCGCCGCCATGCCGGTCACGCTGTGGCGAGCGGAAAAGCCGCATGGGGAGGGCACATGGACCGCCTGACGCCCGATGCCCTGCTGTTCGGCCCGGTTTTCGTGGGGCTGGGTTGCCGCCGCGGCTGCGGCTGGGAGGAGATCGCCGGTCTGGTCGCCGCCGCCTTCGACGAGGCGGCCCTGCCCGACGCCGCGCGCCAATTGGCGGCGCTGGCCGCCCCGGCGATGAAGGCCGACGAGGCGGGTTTGGCGGAGGCTGCCCGCGCGCTCGGCCTGCCGCTGCGCTTCATCGAGGAGGACGCGATGCTGGCGGCGCAGGACCGCGTCCACACCCGATCATCCACCGTGCTGGCCGCGGTCGGGCTGGCGTCGGTCGCGGAGGCCGCGGCGCTGGCCGCCGCCGGGCCGGGATCGCGCCTGCTGCTGCCGCGCCGCTCCACCCCCCGCGCCACCGTGGCGCTCGCCTTGCCTGCAGTTGCCTTGTCGGAGACCCGTTCATGACCGTCCATTTCATCGGTGCCGGACCGGGCGCTCCCGACCTGCTGACCCTGCGCGGCCGCGACCTGATCGCGCGCTGCCCGGTCTGCCTCTATGCCGGCTCGCTGGTCCCGAAGGAGATCATCGCCCACGCCCCTGCCGACGCCCGCATCGTCGACACCGCGCCGCTGACGCTGGATGAGATCGTCGCCGAGTTCCAGGCCGCCCATGCCGCCGGCCAGGATGTCGCCCGGCTGCATTCCGGCGACCTGTCGGTCTACAGCGCGCTCGGCGAGCAGACCCGCGCGCTGCGTGAACTCGGCATCCCCTACAGCATCACCCCCGGCGTGCCGGCCTTCGCCGCCGCGTCGGCCGCGCTGGGACGGGAGCTGACCCTGCCGGAGGTCAGCCAGACGCTGATCCTGACCCGCACCGAGGGGCGCGCGTCGGCCATGCCGGCGAACGAGACGCTGGAGGTGCTGGGCGCCTCGGGCGCCACGCTGGCGATCCACCTGTCGATCCACGTCATCGACCGGGTGGTGGAGCGGCTGACCCCGCTCTACGGCGCCGACTGCCCGGCTGCGGTGGTCTATCGAGCGACATGGCCGGACGAGCGGGTGCTGCGCGGCACGCTGTCCGACATCGCGGCGCAGGTCGCGGCCTCACCGATGGAACGCACCGCGCTGATCCTGGTCGGCCCGGCGCTGGGCCATGAGGAGTTCCGCTGCAGCGCGCTCTATGACGGCAGCCATGTGCGGCGTTACCGGGGGCTGGGGGAGTGAGCGCTTCCGACGATGCGCCCCTGCCGGTCGGTGACGAGCACCTCGACGGCGACCGGCGCATCCTCCAGCACCTCCTGCGCGGCGCGGCGGGCCAGCTCGGCCACATGGTCGGCCAGCGGCAGGCCGGCGGCATCCGCCATGCCCAGCACCTGCGCCGCCGTGTTGGCGCCGCGCGCTTGCGTGATCAGCTCCGGCCCGGCGCCCATGTCCGCCAACTGCCCGGCCAGCCAGTCGAAATCGACAGCATGGCGCTTGCTGTGCAGATCCATCAGCCCGCGCGCCAGCTTGCCGAACTTGGCGAAGCCGCCGCACAGGGTCAGGCGCGGAATGGGATGCCGGCGCAGGTATTTCAGCGTGCCGCCGACGAAATCGCCCATGTCGATCAACGCCTGTTCCGGCAGGCCATAGCGCGCCGCCACCGCCTTTTCCGACAGATCGCCGGTGCAGGCCGCGACATGGATCAGTCCGGCGGCGCGCGCCACGTCGATGCCGCGCTGGATCGAGGCGATCCAAGCCGCGCAGGAATAGGGCACGACGATCCCCGTCGTCCCCAGGATCGACAGCCCGCCCAGAATGCCGAGCCGGCCGTTCATGGTGCGCTTGGCGAGCTGCTCGCCATTCTCCACCCCGACCTCGACCACCACGTCGGCCGGCTGGCCGGCCGCGGCGGCCGCCTCCCCTACCGCCTGCGCGATCATGCTGCGCGGCACCGGGTTGATCGCCGGTTCGCCGACGGCCAGCGGCAGGCCGGGCAGGGTCACGGTGCCGACGCCGGGACCGGCGCGGAAACTCACGCCGCTGCCGGGCGCGCCGTGCCAGACCCGCGCCCGCACCAGCGCGCCGTGGGTCACATCGG
This sequence comes from Azospirillum sp. INR13, assembly GCF_015390205.1. Lineage (NCBI taxonomy): Bacteria > Pseudomonadati > Pseudomonadota > Alphaproteobacteria > Rhodospirillales > Azospirillaceae > Azospirillum > Azospirillum sp. INR13. The sequence goes on along the minus strand of NZ_VUOI01000015.1, from coordinate 13,366 downwards.
GATCGTCGCCGGCATCCTTGACCACGCCGGCCGCGGTCCAGGGTCCATCCGGCCCCTCCCCCCGCTCCGTCACCGCCAGGGCAAAGGCCGGGGTCTGGCCGCCGGGCAGGGTCACGGCCACCGGATCGGGAAACTCCCGGCCGAACAGAGCTTCGGCAGCCGCCCGCGCCGCAGCAGTGGCGCAGGTTCCCGTCGTCCAGCCGCGGCGCAAGGGTGTAGCATGCTCCGCCATGCCCTCTCCGGCACCGGCACCCTCCGCACCGCCTTCCGTCTTCTCCGAGCCCGAGTCCGCGTTCATGTCGTTTGAGTCGTCCATTCCCGAAAGCGTCCTGGTCCCCTTCGCCCCCGGCAGCGTCTGGCTGGCCGGGTCCGGCCCCCGGCGACCCCGGCCTGCTGACCCTGCTGGCGCTGCAAGGTCTAAGGCAAGCCGACGTCATCGTCCATGACGCGCTGGTCGGCGAACGGATCATGGCGCTCGCCAGCCCGTCGGCAAGGCTGGAGTTCGCCGGAAAGCGCGGCGGCCGCCCCTCCGCCCACCAGGACGACATCACCAACCGCCTGATCGAACTGGCGAAGGAGGGCCACCGCGTCCTGCGCCTGAAGGGCGGCGACCCCTTCGTCTTCGGCCGCGGCGGCGAGGAGGCGCAGGCGCTGGCGGCGGAGGGCATTCCCTTCCGCATCGTTCCGGGCATCACGTCGGGCATCGCCGGCCCGGCCTATGCCGGCATTCCGGCGACCCACCGCGACACCAACCAGGCGGTGATCCTGGCGACCGGCCATTCGCTGGGCGGCGGGCCGGACTGGCGGGCGCTGGCCGCCACCAAGGCGCCGCTGATCCTCTATATGGGCTGGAAGGCGCTGCCGACCATCGCGGCGGAGCTGATGGCCGGCGGTCTGTCCGCCGACACCCCGGTCGGCGTGGTGACGGAGGCGACGACCGCCAACCAGAAGAGCCTCGTCACCAGCCTCGGCACCTGCGTTGCCGATCTGGCGGCCAGCGACCTGGAGCCGCCCGCCATCATCGTGATCGGCGAGGTGGTGCGGCTGCGCCCGGCGCTGGAGTGGCTGCCGGGCCAGATGGCGCTGCAAAATGGCTGATGGCATCATCATCGCCGCCCCGGCATCGGGCACCGGCAAGACGACGCTGACGCTGGGCCTGCTGGCGGCGCTCCGCGCCCGCGGCGTGGCTGTGGGGGCGGTGAAGTCGGGGCCGGACTACATCGACCCGGCCTTCCACCGCGCCGCCACCGGCCGTCCGAGCGTGAACCTCGACACCTGGGCGATGGGGCCGGACCTGCTGGACGGGCTGGCCGCCCGCGCCGCCGAGGGCGCCGACCTGCTGGTCTGCGAGGCGCTGATGGGCCTGTTCGACGGCGTCGCCGGGATCGGCGCCACCGGCACCGGCTCGACGGCGGAGATCGCGGCGCGCACCGGCTGGCCGGTCCTGCTGGTGGTGAACGCCAAGGGACAGTCGCAATCGGCCGCGGCGTTGGTGAAGGGCTTCGCCACCTACCGCGACGACGTGACCATCGGCGGCGTGGTGCTGAACAATGTCGGCAGCCCGCGCCACACCGCACTCGCCGGCAACGCCATCGAGGCGTTGGGCATCCCCTTGCTGGGCGCCCTGCCGCGCGCGCCGGACCTCAGCCTGCCCGAACGCCATCTCGGCCTCGTCCAGGCCGACGAGACGGAGGGGCTGGCCGACCGGCTGACGGCACTCGGCCGCTTCATCGCGGAGCATGTCGATCTCGACCGCGTCGTCGCGCTGGCGAAACCGTCCAAGGCCGGGCACGGCAGCGACGCCCCCGCCCTGCCGCCGCTGGGCCAGCGCATCGCCATCGCGCGGGATGCCGCCTTTACCTTCGTCTATCCGCACCTGACCGCCGGCTGGCAGGCCGCCGGGGCGGAGTTGTGCTTCTTCTCCCCGCTGGCGGACGAAACGCCGCCGGAGGATGCGGACGCCGTCTATCTGCCCGGCGGCTATCCGGAGCTCCATGCCGGCCGCCTCGCCGCCAACCGCCGATTCCGCGACGGGCTGCGCAAGGCGGCGGAGCGGGTGCCGGTCTATGGCGAGTGCGGCGGCTACATGGTGATGGGCGAGACGCTGGAGGATGCCGATGGCGTCACCCACCCGATGACCGGGCTGCTGGGCGTACGCACCTCCTTCGCCAAGCGGCGGCTGCATCTGGGCTATCGCCGCGCGGCTCTGCCGGCCGATGGGCCGCTGGGGCCGGCCGGCACGAAGCTGATGGGGCACGAGTTCCACTATGCCTCGACCCTTGCCCGCGGCGACGACGCACCGCTCCTGAGCGCGACGGCGGCGGACGGCAGCGACCTGGGCGATCTCGGCAGCCGGCGCGGGCTGGCGCTGGGGTCCTTCGTCCACCTGATCGCGCGGGGGTAAGGGGATGGAGGATGACTTCACCCCGGCGGAGCGCGACGCGCTCTACAAGGCGATCTTCTCCCGCCGCGACGTGCGCGGGCAGTTCCGGCCTGATCCGGTGCCGGACGAGGTGCTGACCCGCATCCTGCTGGCCGCGCACCATGCGCCGTCGGTGGGGTTCATGCAGCCGTGGAACTTCATCGTCGTCACCGATCCGGCCGTGAAGTCCCGCATCCACGCCGACTTCACCCGTGCCACCGAGGAAGCGGCGGCAATGTTCGAGGGGGAGCGGCGCAGCCTCTACAGCCGGCTGAAGCTGGAAGGCATCCGCGAGGCGCCGATCAATCTCTGCATCACCTGCGACCGCGAGCGTTCCGGCCCGGTGGTGCTGGGCCGCACCCACATGCCGGCGATGGACCTCTACAGCTGCGTCTGCGCCGTGCAGAATTTGTGGCTGGCGGCAAGGGCGGAAGGGCTGGGGGTCGGCTGGGTCAGCATCCTGCACGAGGACGCGCTGCGGGATGCGCTGGGCATCCCGGAACGCATCGTGCCGATCGCCTATCTCTGCCTCGGCCACGTCACCCATTTCGAAGCGACGCCGGAACTGGAACCAAGGGCTGGCGCAAGCGCCTGCCGCTGGAGGATCTGGTGTTCCGCGACCGCTGGCAGGGGGAGTGAAGAAGGGCAATTGCATTCGACGATCGTTTTCCTTTCCAAGGAAGCCGGTCATCCCCGCGAAGGCGGGGATCCAGGCTTTTCCATCAGAGTCGCCTTGCGAACTCTGGATCCCCGCCTTCGCGGGGATGACGGAAGTCCCTTACAAGGAAAATGGGTCCCATATGCGATTGCCCTAGGGAATGAAGGGACGGGCGCCACCCCCGCGAAGGGATGGCGCCCGCCGCCTGTTCAGCCGATCGGGTTGGCGAACAGGAAGTTTTCCGCCGTCAGGGTGCCGCGGTCGACGCTCATCAGCTTGAGGGTGCTGGTGCTGGTGCTGCCGATGTCGATCGACAGGTCGGCCCCGTTCTGGACGGAGTGGGTCAGCACGTCGTTCAGGCTGGTGAAGCCGGCGACGCTGCGCAGGTCGATGACATCGCCGCCGGTGCCGGCCTGGAAATCGCCGATGCAGTCCCAGCCGTCGGCCGCACCCTGCACGAAGGTATCCCGCCCGGCGCCGCCGACCATGTAGTCGTTGCCGCCGTTGCCGGTGATGGTGTCGTTGCCGCTGCCGCCGGCCAGATACTCCCCGGCCGAGGTCCCGGTGACGATCCGACCGGTGACGCCGCCCGTGGACCCCCCGCCGGTCGAACCACCACCGGTGGAACCGCCGCCCGTGCTGCCGCCGGGAGAGGCTCCAGGCGAAGCATTGAGGAAGGAGAAGTTGGCGGCGGTCAGGCTGCTGCGGGTGACGTTGGCCAGGGTGACGCTGTTGTTGTCGTCGAAACGGACGATGGTGTTGGCGCCCTCCTGGGTGGTGGCGGCCATCACCGCGGTGTAGTCGGTCAGCCCGGCCCAGCCCGCGACGTTCAGCACGTCGCCGCTGCTGCCCGCCTGGAAGTCGGCGACATAGTCCCAGCCGTCGCCGGGCTTGAAGACGAAGCTGTCGCTGCCGGCGCCGCCGACCATGTAGTCGTTGCCGCCATTGCCGGTGATGACGTCGTTGCCGCTGCCGCCGGCCAGATAGTCGCGGGCATCGGTGCCGGTCAGCGTCAGGCCGCCAGTGGAGCCCCCAGTGGAGCCGCCGGGAGTACCGCCGCCAGGAGTCCCACCGCCGGTATCGCCCCCGCCCGTGTTGCCGCCGGTGCCGGCCTGACCCAGCGTGATGGTGTTGCCGGACAGGCTGATGTTCGACGCGGCGAAGCTGCCGGCGATGCGCAGGGTCACGTCGGCCCCGGCGGTGGCGTTCATCCCGATATGGACCAGGGTGACGCCGTTCACCGTCTCCGCCTGGACCTGACCGGCCTGGAGCGTGCCGCCATTGCCGGCGCCCACGCTGCCCGACAGCGACGCACCGGCGATGGCAAAGGCGTCGCCGGTGACCGCGCCGGTGATGCCGGTGAAGCCGTTGGCCTGGGCCGCCGTCATCGTCACGGTGTGGCGCTGGCTGCCGGTCAGGGCCAGCGTCTCGACACTGGTCAGCGTCATGCCGCTGATGTCGATCTTCGGCGACGCGACGTCGTTGTGGTATTCCAGATTGTAGCCGTTGAAGCTGGTCAGATTGTCCGACCGGACCTCCAGCGTGTCGGTGCCGATGCCGCCGTCGAAGCTGACGGTGCCGGCGTCATACTGGCTGACGACGATGTAGCGGTCGTTCCCGGCCTCGCCGAAGATCGTGTCGGCCTGGGTCTGGGTATAGCTGCCGGCGGTGACGATGCCGGCCAGTATGGTGTCGTCGCCGTCGCCGCCATGGACGGTGTCGCGCTCCCAATCGCCCTTCAGCAGGTCGTTGCCGGCATCGCCGTAGATCAGGTCGGCACCGCCGCCGCCGGCCACCGTGTCGTCGCCGAGTTCACCATGCAGCTCGTCGTTGTCGGCGCGGCCATACATCAGGTCGTTGCCGCCGCCGCCGAAGACGCTGTCGTTGCCGTCGCCGGCCTCCAGCGTGTCGTTGCCGGCCCCCGCCATGCTCGACGTCGTTGCCGCCATGGCCCCAGAACCACACCGCGGTGTCGCCCGCCGTCAGGCTGTCGGCATACTCCGAACCGATCCAGCGCTGGATGTTGACGAAGGTATCGCCGGCCGCCTCGCCGGTGTTGTTGGCGCCGTCGGTCAGGTCCAGCGTCAGGCCGGCGGTGGCGTTCTCGTAGGTGACGATGTTGAAGCCGCTGCCGCCGACATAATGGTCGGCGCCCAGCCCGCCATTCATGGTGTCTCCGGCCGCAACGCCGGTGTTGCCGCCGCCGACCAGCGTGTCGTTGCCGGTGCCGCCGACGATGCTGTCGTTGCCGGCCAGCCCGTTGATCGTGTTGCCCCCATTGTCGCCGACCAGCGTGTCGTTGCCCGACGTCGGGGTGCCGCTGTAGGCCAGCCGGTGCGGCCAGGCATCGGCGCCCGCGAAGGGACGGGCCGCCAGGATCGGGCCGGTCACCACGTCGAGATCCCAGGAGCCACCCCGGTCGGCATGGCCGACCGGGTGGCTGGCGGCGGCGACGCGCGCGCCGGTGACGGCTGCCAGACGCTCCACGAAGCGGCGGCCGTTGCCGCCGGCGCCGACATCGCAGGCATGGATCAGGATCTCGGTGCCGGTCGCATCGGGCCAGCGGCGGTCGAACAGGGCGCTGGTGTCGAGCGGCATCGCCCCCAGCTTCACCACGCCCGGCGCGCCATGGGCGATCAGGTGGACCGCGGCCGGACCCGTCTCCAGGGCGTCGGCGAGCAGGCCGAGAGCGTCCTCGTCGGCGGCCACCCGGATCACCGTCACATTCGGCGCGTGCCGGCCGATCAACGCGTCGATATCGGCCAGCCCGGCGTCGGCAAGAATGATCCCGTGCATGAAAACCCCTTTCTGGGGAGTTGTTGGAAATCGTTTTGCGCGTACCGTGATGTACGGGATCCTGCCCAGGCCACAACGCCCAATAAGCTGATCATTCCTTGGGAAGCATCGTGCCCGGCCGGGCGAGCTGATTTCTCCGGAACGGCGAAAGAGTACGGTCACAATCGATTTCGCCGCCCTCCGGCTACTCCGCTTCATGGCGCCGTCTTGCCATTCATTTGCCAAGGCGAGGTAGATGCCGGGTCGTCTACCTCCAATTCGGAGGCATTCGGAGCACCGACTGGCTGAGACCAATTTGTTTGACCTATATCGGATTGCGGCGCATCGTTTCGGTCAGACCTGCAGCGCAACGGAGTGCGCCCGATGTCCCTTCCCGATTCCTTCGCCGCCTTCGTCATCGCCGACGACAACGGCAAGCCCAAGGGCTCCTTCACCACGCTTTCGCCGTCCGATCTGCCGGACCATGAGGTGCTGGTCGAGGTCTCCCATTCCACGGTCAACTACAAGGACGGGCTCGCCGTCACCGGAAAGGCGAAGATCGCCCGCAAGCTGCCGATGGTGGCGGGGATCGATCTCGCCGGCACGGTGGTCGAGTCGCGCTCGCCCGACTGGAAGGCCGGCGACCGGGTGGTGGTCAACGGCTGGGGCCTGTCGGAGACGCAGTGGGGCGGCTACAGCCGCTATCAGCGGGTGAAGCCGGAGTGGCTGACCCGGCTGCCCGACGCCTTCACGCCGGAACAGGCGATGGGGATCGGCACCGCCGGCTACACGGCGGCGCTGTGCGTCGACGCGCTGGAACGCTGGGGCGCGATCCGGCCCGGTGGCGGGGAGGTGCTGGTCACCGGTGCGGCCGGCGGCGTCGGATCGGTGGCGGTCGCCCTGCTGGCCAAGCGCGGCTATGCCGTCACCGCCTCCACCGGGCGGCCGGAGACGCACGAGTATCTGCGCGGCCTTGGCGCCGGCGGCTTCATCGACCGCGCCACCCTGCTGGAAAAGGGAGCGCCCCTGCAGAAGGAGCGCTGGGCCGGCGGCGTCGATGCGGTGGGCGGCCCGACGCTGGTCAACGCCCTGGCGCAGACGGTGTGGGGCGGGGCCATCGCCGCCTGCGGGCTGGCCGGTTCGTCCGACCTGCACGGCACGGTGCTTCCGCACATCCTGCGCAGCGTGACGCTGATCGCATCGATTCGGTGATGGCCCCGGCCGACCGCCGCGCGTCGGCCTGGGAAAGGCTGGCCCGCGACCTCGACCCCGTCCACCTGGGCGCGATGTACGAGGTCCATCCCTTCGCCGACCTGCCGGCGCTGGGCCAACGCATCCTGGCCGGCCGGATCCGCGGCCGGGTGGTGCTGGACCTGACCGCCTGAGTACGAACCGCCCCGAGCCTGACCCTCCTCAGCCTGACCGAAACGAAACGGGCGGATGAAGCACCCCGCGAGGTGCCGCATCCGCCCGTTTTCGTCACGAGAAGCAATACCGGTGGCGTCGTGTTGCGCCCTTGCCGTTTCCGGCGGTCAGTTCGCGAACATGCGCGGCAGGAACAGCGAGATTTCCGGGACGTAGGTGACGAGGCCGAGGGTGACGATGCAGGCGATGTAGAAGGGCCAGATGGTCCGCACAGCCTGCATGATCGGGATTCTGCCGACGGCACAGCCGACGAAGAGGACCGCACCGACCGGCGGCGTGCACAGCCCGATGCCGAGGTTCAGGACCAGGATCACGCCGAAGTGGACCGGATCCATGCCGAAGGCGGTGATGACCGGCAGGAAGATCGGCGTGGTGATGATGATGAGCGGCGACATGTCCATGAAGCAGCCCAGAACCATCAGCACGAGGTTGATCAGCAGGAAGATGACCAGCGGGTTGTCGCTGATGTTCTGCATCAGGTGGACCATGGCGGTCGGGACCTGCAGCAGGGCCAGCAGCCAGCCGAAGGAGGCGGCGGCGCCGATGACCAGCAGCACCATCGCCGTGGTCCGGGCGGCACCCATGGTGGCCGCGACGAAATCGCCCCAGCTCATGCTGCGGTAGATGACGAGCGTCACCAGCAGGGCATAGGCCACCGCGATCATCGAGCTTTCGGTCGCGGTGAAGATGCCGGAGCGGACACCGCCGACGATGATGGCGATCAGCGCCAGGCCGGGGATCGCATTCACGAAGATGCGGCCGACGGCATCCCAGCCGGGGAACGGGTCGGACGGATAGTTCCGCTTGCGCGCCACATAGTAGGCGGCGGCCATCAGCGAGCAGGCGAGCAGCAGGCCCGGCAGGATGCCGGCGGTGAACAGGTCGGCGATGGAGATCGTGCCGCCGGCCGAGATCGAGTAGATGATCATGTTGTGGCTGGGCGGGATCATCAGCGCGATGATGGAAGCGGTCACCGTGACGTTGACCGCATAGTCGACATCGTAGCCACGCTTCTTCATCTGCGGGATCATCAGGCCGCCGACCGCGGAGGCCTCGGCCACCGCCGACCCCGACACGCCGCCGAAGAAGGTGGAGGCGGTGACGTTCACCAGGCCCATGCCGCCACGGTAGTGGCCGACCATGGCCGCCGCCAACCGCACCAGCTTCTCGGCGATGGCGCCGCGGACCATCAGTTCGCCGGCATAGATGAAGAAGGGGATCGCCATCAGCGCGAAGACGTTCATGCCGGACGCCATGCGCTGGAAGACGATGAGCGGCGGCATGCCCATGTACACGATGGCCGCCAGCGAGGAGATGCCGAGCACGAAGGCGATCGGCACGCCCAGGAACAGCAGCACCACGAAGGTGCCGAAGAGGACGGTGAGTTCCATGACCGGGATTCCTTAGTCGGCTTGCTGCTCGGCGGTGCTGTGCTGCGCATGCGCCTGGGCCAGGGCTTCGGACCCGGACTGGGCGCGGCGCTCGACCAGCAGGAGCAGCGTGCGCTCGATCGAGAAGAGAGCGATCAGCACGCCGGACACGACGAGCGGGAGGTAGGTGAAGGCTTCGGGAATGTTGAGCACCGGAATGATGGCGCTCCAGGTACCCAGGACCAGCTCAAGACCATAGTAGGCCATGGCGACACCGAAGCAGCCGACGACCAGGAAGCTGGCAATGTCCATGCAGACACGTACGATCTCAGGCACGATATCGCGGATCAGATCGAGCCCGAGGTGGAAGCGCTCACGAACCCCCACCGCTGCGACCAGCAGAATGAACCACAGCATCAGCAACAGCGACACCGGTTCGGTCCACGAGGGACTGTCGTTGAGAATGAAGCGGCCCCAGACCTGCCAGCCGACGGCGGCGGTCATGAGGACCAGACCGGTGCCGCCGACCCACAACGCGATGCGGGTGAGGACGTCCAGCAGTCCGGAGAGGGTATAGAGCGCGGCTTTCATGTCAATCTCCGCACGGAGGTGACCGCGCCGGAGCGAGCCCGGCGCGGCGCTGTGGGTGTTACTGAACGGCGCGGATGCGGGCGACCAGGTCCTTCATCTTCGCGTCGGTCACATGCTTGGCGTAGACCGGCTCGACGGCCTTCTCGAACTCGTCCTTGGACAGCTTGGTCACTTCGACGCCGGCCTTGACGACGATCGCCTCGGATTCCTTCTCCTTGGCCGTCCACAGCTCACGCATCTTGAGGACCGATTCCTTGGCGGCCTTGCGGATGATCTGCTGGTCTTCCTTCGACAGCTTGTCGTAGCTGCGCTTGGACATCACCAGCGCCTCCGGCACCATCGCGTGCTCGGTCAGCGAGATGTACTTGGCAACCTCGTAGTGGTGGGAGCTCTGGTAGCTCGGCCAGTTGTTCTCGGCACCGTCGACGACGCCGGTCTGCAGGCCGCTGTAGACCTCGCCGTAGGGCATCGGGGTCGGGTTGCCGCCCATCGCCTTGACCGTGTCGATGAACAGGTCGGACTGCTGCACGCGCAGCTTCATGCCCTTCAGGTCGGCCATCGACTTCACCGGCCGCTTGCTGTTGTAGAAGCTGCGGGCGCCGGAGTCGTAGAAGGCGAGGCCGATCAGGCCATGCTGTTCGAAGGAGGCCAGGATCTCGTCGCCGATCGGGCCGTCCATCACCTTGTGCATGTGGTCGACCGAACGGAACAGGAAGGGCAGCGCCGCGACGCGGGTGGCCGGAATGATGTTGTTCAGCGGAGCCATGCTGATCCGGTTCATGTCGATGACACCGAACTGGGTCTGCTGGATGGTGTCCTTCTCGTCGCCGAGCTGGCCCGACGGGAACACCTTGATGCCCATGCGGCCCTTGGTCTCGCGGTTGACGATCTCACCCATGTACTTGACGGCCTCGACCGTCGGGTAGCCGTCGGGATGGACTTCGGCGGAACGCAGGGTGACCTGCTGGGCCTGCGCGACCGTCATGCCGGCGATCAGGGCGACGGCGGTGGACGCCAGCAGCTTCACGATTGACTTCATGGTCGACTCCTCACTTCAGGTTGTTATGGCCGCCAAGCCGAAGCCGGCGCGCTCGATTGATGTTCCGGGTCAGGTCCCCTGGCATTCACAGCATCGCCAGGATGACAGCGTCCATGCATGTAGCGAAATGACCAAGATCAAATTATTCGGAACCAAGATATACCAAACCAGTGAATTTACGGATTTCGTACATCGCAGCGCTATTATCCCAGCTTCCAAATAAAGGCCCCTGATTTTACATCCAATCCGACGCAGAATCTGTCGGGTTGGCGGTTCAGTGGCCTGGATATTCTTTTACGAGAGTGCCGCCGATATGATTTTGCCACCTCTCCTTGCGATGGCATCAACCCGATTGCAGAACATGCGGCTGCCGATGAGCGGGGTCCTGCCAACAATTATATTAATATATAACCTCGCCGCACAAGCCCGAATCGTGAGCCGGAACCGTCCTGGACGCCATGTCCGAAGATGACCGAAACGCGAGGCGCCGCAAGCTTTGCCGGCTGGCGATTGCTTCATCGGTATGCGGCCTCGATGGTTGGACGTTGCGCTGGAAACCCTTGACACCGCTCGTGCGGCCGGATTGCCGGACGCACCGGGTCAGGCATCCGGGCTTCGTGTATTCTAGTATATCAGAAGTCCGCGGCTTGGCTCCATAAGTCTCTTCGCCGACCGAAGACAAAGTGTCACAGGGGAGGCGATCGAGTCTCCGGGCCTCGCCGCCCTCGGCAGCATTTTGCAGTGCAGCAAGATTTCTGTGGCTGTTTCCGCCGCGCGCTGCGCTGTTGCCCTTTCTTCACGGCAAGACCGTGAAGATACGCACTGACCGTCAGTGTAATCTTTCAAAGTCCTTCAACAGAGAACCGAGCAGATCAAGGATCTCTTCTCTGGCAATGGAAATAACAGCGCTACGATGCGCGGGAACTCTGTGATCATACAAAACGACGGCGCCTTGAAACACAGATAATAGCGCTGCGCTGCGATGCAGCATGATGTCCGCAGCCATGCGATATGCATGCATCGTCTTGAGGCGCCCGCATGACCATAATCACCTACAGAACGTCGGCGCCTATCCGATCCAAGACGGAAAACCGGATAGCGTGCCCATCAAACAAATTCATGGAGCAAGACTATGAACAACTACCAGCCGATCTCCTCCTGGTCTCTTCCCTCCGCGTCGGAGATCAAGTCCATTCAGGACGAAGCGGCCACCATGCGCGCGCAATTCATGCGCGGCCTCGTCCGCCGGCTGCTCTCCAGCCGCTCCTGACGGCGGCGCCCTGCGGCAGGACTGCGGGAAGCGACCTTGCGGGGCCGCGGATCGGGCGCGGCACGCGCACCCGATCCGCCGATATCCGCGCCCCTGCCGGTCGGGCGTGGCCGTTCAAGCGTGGCCGTTCAAGCGTGGCCGTTCACCAGGGGCCACACTTCCATCGTGCCGCGGTAGATCATGTCCAGCGCCACGTAGAGGATGATGATCAGGCCGACATAGGCCAGCCAGCGGTGCTTCTGCAGCACGCGGGCGATCACGCTGGCGGCGAGGCCCATCAGGGCGATGGACAGGGTCAGGCCGATGACGAGCACCCCCAGATGCTCGCGCGCGGCGCCGGCCACCGCCAGCACGTTGTCGAGCGACATCGACACGTCGGCGACCACGATCTGCCACACCGCCTGCCCCAGCGTCTTGCGCGGTCCGGAGTCCACGCCGCCGTCATTCTCCAGCGCGTCGACCGCCTGGTCCTCCTCCTGGGCCATGCGCAGTTCGCGCCACATCTTCCAGCACACCCACAGCAGCAGCACGCCGCCGGCCAGCAGAAGCCCGATGACCTGGAGAAGCTGGGTGGTGACCGCCGCAAATGCGATGCGCAGCACCGTGGCGGCCAGGATGCCGATCAGGATGGCCTTGCCGCGCTGTTCCCGCGGCAATCCGGCAGCGGCCAGACCGATGACGATGGCGTTGTCGCCGGCCAGCACCAGGTCGATCATGATGACCTGAAGCAGCGCCAGAAGCGCCTCGGTGGTGAATAGCTCCATCATTGAGCGGACGTCCTCGCATCACCTTGACTGTGGGTGGAGGGGCCGCGCGAGAGCTGTCGGAACCGGCCGGGTCATGCCGTGGGCGTCGACGGGGCATTGGTCGGAGGCACGGGGCGCGGGCCGCTCCATAACGATCCCAGTCCGACATCACAACCGGAGAGGTTGTCAGAGGGGCCCGGCCTGGTCTTGGCGCTTTACGCCAATGGCGTGGTTTCCGCAAGGCTGCGAGCCATGCGGTCGCGGCGATGCGGCCGGACGCCGGGGTCAGGGCTCTGCCAGTTCCACGACCTTGCCGCCGGCGGCGGCGTCCAGCATGGCCTCGATCAGGCGATGGACCTTCAGCGCCTCGCGCCCGTCCACCCGCGGCCGGCGTCCCTCGTCGAGGGCGTCGAGGAAGTCGGTCAGCACGGCCCGGTGATGCTGGTGCGAGAAGGCCATCGGGTCGGCCCCGCCGCCCAGCGTGGCGCCGTCCTCACCGGCGAGGATGCGCTCGCCGCCGACCAGCTGCACCTCCAGCTGGTCGCCGGACAGCACGGCCGACCCGCCGGTGCCGGCGATCTCGATCCGCTCCGGATAGCCGGGATAGGCGGCGGTGGTGGCGTCGATGCTGGCCAGCATCCCGTCGCCGTAGCGGAGCGCGGCGGCGACCACATCCTCCGTATCCATGCTTTTATCCATGCCCGTGGCCGGGCTGCGCAGCACGCTGGTGGCGGCGAAGCCGGCGACCCGCTCCGGCAGGCCGAGCAACCCGACGAAGGCGTCCAGCGTGTGGATCGCCTGGGTCAGCAGCACCCCGCCGCCGTCGCGCGCCTTCATGCCGCGGCCGGGCTGGGCGTAGTAGGCGGCGTCGCGCCACCAGCGCACCGACACCGCCGCCGACAGCGGCCGGCCCAGCACGCCGTCGCGCATCAGCCCGGCCAGCCGCTCCACCGAGGCGCGGAAGCGGTGCTGCAGCACGACGCCCAGCGTCAGCCCGGCCGCCTCCATCGCCGAGACCACGGCGCGCGCGCCCTCCGGCGTGGCGTCCAGCGGCTTTTCCAGCAGCACAT